>JAFLVQ010000017.1 GCA_022508205.1 Spirochaetales bacterium | reverse complement strand
CTTCTGTAGATTTTGTTTGTAAATTATGCTCAGAGCTTAATTCTGAACAAGAATCCTGCCCAGAGCATTATCCCAACACAGAATATCGCATTATATTGACATTTTACTGCTCTTTAAGTATAAGAGATGGAAATTTTGACTAATATTATCGGAGAACTAAGAATGATTATAGCTTGTTTGGATTTAGAAGGCGTTTTAGTGCCGGAAATTTGGATTGCAGTAGCAGAAAAAACTGGCATTGAAGATTTGCGTCTTACAACAAGAGACATTAGTGATTATGATAAATTAATGAAACACAGAATCAGTATTCTTGATAAGTATAAAATTGATATTAAATTGATTCAGGAAGTAATTAATAAAATAGAGCCATTGCAGGGGGCGGTGGAATTTGTTGAAAAATTAAGAGAAAAATTCCAGATTATAATTTTATCTGACACTTTCTATCAGTTCGGAATGCCTTTGATGAAAAAATTGGGTAATCCTACATTGTTTTGCCATAATTTGGTTGTTAATGAGACTGGAAAAATTATTGATTATAAGCTACGTATGGCTGACCAAAAGCGCGAGGCAGTAAAGCGATTAAAAGAGCTTAATTTTAATATTATAGCATCTGGTGACAGTTATAATGACACTAATATGCTTTCGGTAGCAGATTACGGTGTTTTATTTTGTCCGCCGCAGCGTGTAATTGACGAATTTCCACAGTACTCGGTTGCATTAAATCACGAGGAACTTTTTAATTATTTTATTCAAGCTGAAAAAGAGATTATTAAACAGTAGTTTTGCATAAAAAAGCACCGTCTGAGAAGTAATCAGACGGTGTTTTTTTGTCGGTATTGGTATTCTATTTTAGTATTAAGGTCTGGGCACTAATAAACTACTCGAACAATGATGTAGCTTCATTACTTTATGATATTCCATCTTAGCATTAAGGTCTGGGCATTAATACATTAATAAAACACTACTCATAACAACGACGCAGCTTTATTACTTTGGAATAGACATCTTCCTGATACATAATGTTAGTACCGAAAGATTTTGTTGTTTTCGGGCAAATGACATGCACGTCGACCTGCTTCATTTCAGGTACTCTTATGTCCTTATTAATATCATTGGGAAGTATATCACGGTAAACATCAATTTTTACTACGTGTGCGCCGCCGCATTCCGGGCAATTATTCAAGTGAAACTCTTCGATTTTATTTTCAATCATAATTTACTCCTTATTAATAAATAAACTTCTTTTAAACATTAAATCTAAAATGCACAACATCTCCGTCCTGCATTACATAATCTTTTCCTTCCACACGAACTTTTCCGTGTTCACGTGCTGCATTTACCGAGCCATACTGAATTAAGTCATCATATCCGACAATTTCGGCACGGATGAATCCTTTTTCAAAATCCGTATGAATCTTGCCGGCAGCCTGAGGAGCTTTTGTTCCTATGGGAATTGTCCAAGCTCTTACTTCCGGTTTTCCTGCGGTGAGATAGCTGAATAATCCAAGCAATTTGTAGGACGCTTTAATAAGGCGATCAAGTCCGGATTTTTCAAATCCCAATTCATTAAGAAACATTTTCTTTTCTTCGCCCTCAAGCTGGGCGATTTCTTCTTCTACTTTAGCCGAAATTATTACCATCTGAGCGTTTTCCTTTGTTGCGCGTGTTTGGACAATCTTTACAAAACCATTATTTTCGGCACCTGATGAAATTTCATCTTCGCTTACATTTGCAGCAAAAATAATCGGTTTGGAAGTCAGCAGAAAATAGCCTTTCAATAACTCATCTTCATCCTCCGATTCGGCAAAAGTTCTGGCACTTTTTCCATTACTCAAATGAGTAAGCAGACGTTTCATCATCTCCAATTCTTCGACAAGTTTTTTATCTTTGCTGCCCTTTAAAGATTTTTCCTGTTTCTCAATGCGTTTCTCTACTGCATCAATATCGGCGAGGATCAATTCCGTTTCGATAGTTTCAATATCACGTTCGGGATTCACTCCGCCGTCTACATGGATGACATCTTTATCTTGGAAACATCGTACGACATGTACAATTGCGTCGACTTCTCTTATATGTGCAAGAAATTTATTTCCCAATCCTTCGCCTTTGCTTGCACCTTTTACAAGTCCGGCAATATCTACAAATTCCACAAATGCCGGCACTATTTTTTCGGTATCGTACAGTTTTGCCAATGCTTCCAACCGTTCATCCGGCACTGCAACAATTCCCACATTCGGCTCAATTGTGCAAAATGGATAATTTGCTGCTTGTGCTCCGGCTTTTGTCAAAGCATTAAACAATGTACTTTTACCGACATTCGGCAAACCAACAATTCCCAATTTCATCGTATGTATCTCCCATATAACAAACACTTATTCTTAGCAATGCTGATCTTATACAACAAAGACAACGGAACTGCAACCGCAAGTATTTTTATATATTTGTAATTTCCATCATTTTTTATACATTTATTCTTTATAAAATTAATTCTGATTGCTAAACTGTGATATTTAAAAATTGTAAGGAGGATTTATGATAATTAATAGAAGAATATTTGATATACACGGTCACAATGGGTATTGGCCGCTGGACCGAATGGATTGCAATGAACTCATCCTTGATATTATAAAAAATGAAAATATATCGAAATTGCTGATTTCCAATCTTTCCGGACTGGAAACTGAGGATCATGTTGAAGGCGCATCTCCGTTGATTTCCGAATTGGAAGCGAATCGCCAGACAATAAATATGTGCAGAAAAAATGAAGGAACGTTGTATGCTGCGGCAGTTTGCCAAGTGGGAAAATCTTCTCCCGATAATTTGGAAAAAGTTTTAGGAGAATATACATTTACAGCGTTGAAATTTCACCCCTTTCTGATAGGAATTGATGCAAATGATTCCCGATATGACCCATACATGGAAATTGCAGAAGCGAATAATTTGCCGTGCGTTTTCCACAGTGCACCCGGTACTTCTGACCCGATAAAGATTTATATGCTGGCAAAACGTCATCCGAAAGTTCCGGTTGTTCTTTATCATATAAATTTAATGGGGAACTGTGATTTTACTATAGAAATGATTGCTAATTCCATTGTAAAAAAGGACGCATTGCTTTACTGTGACACTGCATGGTGCCCAATGGACGTAACGGTAAAAGCACTTCGCAGCAATATAAAAAAACGCGTAATGTTTGGCTCCGATTTGCCGATTGACGGCAGCGACCATTTTAAATATTATCGCGGAATAATGCAGACAATCGATGATTTAATGCCTGATATTGCGGACGATTATTTTTATAATACTGCCGCTCAGCTTTTTCTGGGTGAATGATAGACAGTAATTCCGCCGATGAAACGGAGATGTTTTGATTATGGTAATTCAGCTGTTCTCAAGACGTTCCGTTTTGTCAATAAAAAACCTCAGCGCATTACCGCCGAGAATGTCATCTTTTTGTGCTTGCGTAATAGAAAGACTTTTAATGTAATCAATGCTTTTTTTCTGCTCCATCCATGGCCAATCACTGCCGAACAATATTTTATTTGTTCCGAATGTGTCTATAATTTTCCGCATAGTCTGCTGTTCCGGTTTAAAAGCGCAGTATGCCGTGTCCAGCCAAACATTCGGGAATCCGGCAAGGTGTTCCAACGTCTCATCCCACTGTAAGTATCCGCCGAGATGTGCCGCTATGATGTTTAACTCGGGAAAATTTTTCAGTACGGCGGCAGTTCGCGACGGACTTCCTTTGCCTGAATTGGGAAAACTTATATCTTCGCCGCAGTGCATCAGCAAAAACATGCCCTGTCGTTCCAGTTCTTCGTAAATCGGAAACATTTTCGCATCATCAGCAAAAAAATCTTGGTAATCGGGATGAAGTTTTACGCCGCCAAAACCATTTTCTTTCAGAAAAGAAATTTCGCCGTGAATATCGGGAGTTTCGGGATGAAGTGCTCCCAAAAAATAGAGTGATTTCCCGATTTCCTCACGTGCTGCAATACTTTTTAAGTTGATACTGTGAGAATTGGGTGATGTAGCAACCGGAGCGATTACCGAAAGGCCGATACCGCATTCTTGCATGGAAAACAGCAAATCTTTTTGAAGCCCGGTACCGACTGCTTTGCACCCGGATGACTTTTCAAGTTTGGAAATTGCTTTGCCGGCAATCAATTCCGGAAATGTATGTGTGTGAATATCTATAATTTTCATAATATCTATCGATTATTTTTCATCTATCGGATGAATTGTCCAATCACGTTCAGGAAAAAATTCATGAATACCGCCGTTAGGATCTTCCAGCAAGACTCGTTTGATTGCGGCATTTGCAATCAAAGCCTTGCATTGGTTGCAGCAAAAGTAATGACCGGTAATGTAAATCGTTGCACCGGATGTAGAATGTCCGTTCCTTGCAGCCAAGCTGATTGCATTAGATTCGGCATGACTTCCAACTGCCCGGCATTGTTCCAAACATGTACCGGAAGATATATTATGCTCATTTCGGTAACAGCTGCCGATTTCAAGACAATTTTTTTGATAACTCGGTGCACCGTTGTACCCGGTACTTATAATATCTTTATCATTAACAATAACCGCACCTACTTTATTTCGCAGACAAGATGCTCTTTCTGCTACAACTCGTGCAATATCCAAAAAATAATCATCCCAATCAGGGCGTTTCGTCTTTTCATTTATTGCCATATTTTTCCTCTTTAGAATAATTTTGAATGTTTTAACAATAATTTTTTTGTTGTTCAATAATAAAAAATGCCGCTTTATACGCTTTCGGCATATAAAACGGCAAATTGCAGTGCTTATTTATTGTCAATATTGCTGCATTGCGGCAGTTTATTCTTCCGAATTTTGCAGATCCAAAGTTATTTTATCTGTTTGGATTTCTTCCGAATTTTGTGAATCCAAAATTATTTCGGTAACTTGGAGTTCTGTCGTATCTGAAGGTTTGCATGTTTTTAATTCTTCAGTTTGTTTTTCTGTTTTTTTGCCTAACTGAAAGGACAGCTGCATTGCAAAAGCGACATTTCTTCCCCAAGGCGAATCACTTGCCGGAGCCATCAACGATTCCAAGCCGCGAAGTCCCAAATCAAGATGGAAGACACCAAGATGCAGTCCACTGCCGAAACCGACCGAAATTCCCGATGATGTAAAGTAACCGATTGAAGTCCATAAAGGCATACTGAAAATTCCGGCTTTAACGGTAAATTCAATGCCGGAAGAAACGCCGAATGTAGGCAGAAAGCCTAAATTGATAAGGTCAAAATCAGTTACTGTAAAAGTTATCGGACATTCCAGTTCGATAAAACGATTTGAATAAGGCGTTACTGTTGCACCCAATCTCATAGCCAACGGCGCCAAAATTGCCTCATTTCCTCCGGTTCCGCCATCTTTGAAATCATCAACTATTTTGGAAAATTCATTGCCGATACTTTTCATATCCTGCAAATCGATATTAATCTTTTTGTCTATTTTAAATTCCGTAGAAGGAGCCATCATAAAACCCAAATCGGTTACACTGAAACCGGCACGAATCCATTTGTTAAAATCTATAATAAGCCCCAAATCGAAACCAAGCCCGAATGGAATTCCTTCGCCTTTACTGAAATCCTGAATTATCGGCAGCCCGAATTCATTCCAGCATAAAGCCGCCGGAGAAGCAAGACTGACTTTTCCGTTCAATTCCAAATTATAAGTGTACAATTTGGCTTCAACTTGATTCACGTCAACTTTTGAGCCAAGCGAATCTTTTCCCAGTTTACTGGAAAAATGTGCCGATGAATGAATTATTGGCGTGTATAAATGAACGCCGCCGCCAACATAAAATCCGCGAAGCGGAGTTTTGCGCTCCAGCATCCACAAGTAAAGTGAAAATGTCGAATTTAAATCATTATATATAAGGCTGTCGGCCCCGATTGTTCCCAAATTTTGTTTGTTGTTCAAGTTTATTTCGTCAAATACAGTGGAAAACAAGTCATCTCCGATAAACATTCTGGAGCGTATTTTCAATGTATCCGAAAGTCCGAATGAAAGGTATTTTGTCTGAAAAAAGAATTTGAATATGTTATAGTTCATTTGGAAACCGGCTTGAATTCCAGTATTGAGAGTTTGTTTGCGCATATTGGAAATAAAATGTTCGATATTGCCGTTTCCCGCCTGTAATTGTTCCATTATGTCCAGAGCAGTGGTCAAACTGAAACTGTTGGAGTAAAGATTCATTCCCAATGTACCAAGAATATGCAGTCCGAAAACGGATTTGCCGGCAGCAAGTCCTGCGGGATTGAACATCATCGCTTCAAAGCCGTCCAAGCTCGCGGCACTGTGTGCGCCGTTCATTGCCGTACTGCGTGCCGAATCGGAGTAGAATTGCGCATTCAGTGCTGTGGTAAAAAATATTCCGAGTAAAATGAAGAGTATATATTTTCTCATTACTCACCTCCGAATAAATCGCTTATTTCATCAACATTAACTTTAAATGTTCCATTTACACCTAAAGCCATATTGATCCACAAGTCGTCTTCTTTTGTCGGAGGATCCAATGCAATATCGACTTTTCCGTTTTCCGGAATAACAAGGGCAAGCTCCAAGCCGCCGTCTTCCGACGGCATTTCATCTAAATCAAACTTGATATGACAGGGTTTTTCCGGAATTGTATAATAGCCGGGTTCTTCACTTGGATCGATTCCCGAAATTGCTATTTCTTTATCGCCGATTTTAGGTTTTTTAAGCTTCATGCCGCTCATAAAATTATGTGAAAAATCGGCTTCCAAAGTGGCATTGTCCAAAATTTTATTGAGTTTCGACAATGGCAGCGAGTCACCTGTATCGATTGCGACTTCGTAATCGTTTATAAATTCCGCCGTTATGACAAATGATTCTCCCAGATCCACTTCAACTTCAAGGCTGAATTTAATGCTTGTGACTGCGTGTTTATCGTGAAATTTACAAAATTCGGCAAGCGACTTCATATTTTCGGAGCTGATTTCACCGAGTGTTGTCCCTGCGAGATCATACGAACCGAATCCGTTTTCTGTATCTCCCAAAACCGCCAAATTTTCGTCGGAAGTAACAACCTCGCTTTTCATAATATCCGCAATGGATATTCCCGAATCATCCAGCATGTCTTCGAGGTTATTGTCATACGCAGCCGCGATTTCTTCGAGAGTTACTCCTTCGTTTAGCATACCTTCGAGAACTGTGACATTGCCGTTTGCGTTCCCTAATCTCCTTGTTATTTCATCTGCCGGCAGTTTTTCTTTATTTGCTGCCGGTTCACTTCTCGAATTTGCACTGCGTGATACGGAATAGGATCTTGTCGATGCATCGCCTGAGTCGGACGAGGAATTTCCCAGAACGTCTTCTATAATATCAAAACTTTTTCCGCGAATTTTGAATGCGCCTTCAGGCATTGAAATTCTGTATTCAAAGTTCACGTCATCCCATTTATGAGTTGTTTTTTCCTCGTCTTCATAAAGGAAATTTCCGTTTTCGTCTTTCGCCCATGCTTTTTGCGGCATGATAGGTTCATTGTAATCGGTTAAGAAATTTTTTGTCTCGAAAACAAGTTTGCCGTTTTTATCATCATAAACGCCGTCTTTAAATGAAAAAAATCCGTCGCCGACTGTCATTGCATAACTTTTGCCATTCTCGCCATCAACATCAACTATCGAGATATAAGGTTTTCCGGCTTCATCAAAGTAGTCACTTTCCTCCGCATCCTTTACTTCCCCGTTCAAATATTCAAACTGCATCTTCAATTTTATCTTCAAACTGCCGTCTTTCGATTTTAATGCGGTAAGCATCATATCTTGAACATTGTCATTATCCAAATCAAGTTTGATTGTAGGTATGGACGTGCCTTCTATTGTAGGGGATTCTGTTTTTTCGATAGGAAGCGGCCATGTCAAAACAGAGTCGGAACCTATCGCATTTGTAACATTTTTGTCTACCTCGAAATCGCTGTCGTTAATTTCCATGTCGTTAATCTTAACGTAAATCAATGCATTTTTATTGTTGTTTATAGATTCTTCATCCGTAAACTTCAGACTATCAAGCATTGCGTTTACTTCGTCGATTTTGGAAAGCTGTGCTTCTATTACCCCAAGCGGCAAATCGAAATCGACATCCCAGTTTGGAATCGCCATGCCGTCCGTCCCTTTTGAAATCACATTGCTTAATCGTTCAACTCCGCAGCAGACAAGCAGCAGTGCTGTCGGAATTAAGAAAAGCCATTTTTTATCCATTTCCAACTCCTTCAAATATATTTTCAATATTTATTTTATATATTTATTTTAATATTTCCACGAGGATCTGCTTTTTTCAGCAATTTGTAAATCGGCATTGGAACGCAGCCGAGCAGCAATGGAAAAGCCAACCAAATGTATTTGTAAAAAGGCAGTTTCAGCAGTCGGTATCCCAGTTTTCGTATTTTAAAATCATTCACTCTGTACTTCATCGATTTGCGTCGCCGTGCTGAACGAGTTTCCCGATACTTCAGAAGATTTTCGGGGATATTGGCAAACCTTACTCCGATTGACGCGAGCCTGAACCATAATTCGTAATCTTGGCTCGTTCTGAATTTTTCGTTGTAACCGCCTGTTTTTTCCAGAACATCACGCTTTATCATTACCGAAGAATGAATCATTGGATTGTAGCGCGGCAATGCTGCCATAATTTTATCATGCTCGGCGGGAACGTTCCGTTGCCCGATAATGCGATTTTCATCATCGATAATACATGCGTTGCTGCCGACGACATCGATATCTTTGTGCTGCTGAAAATATTTTATCTGCGTTTCCAATCGATTTCGCATGCAAATATCGTCATCATCCATGCGGCAGATTAGCTGCGAATCCGGAGAAATGCGTTTCAGTGCAATATTCAACGATACGGTAAGTCCTTCATTTTTTTCGTTTGAACAGAAGCAAATGCGTGAATCTTTTTCTGCATACTCTTTCAGAATATCCGGTGTTTTGTCTGATGAGGCGTCATTTATTACTATTAATTCAAAATCGGAAAATGTTTGATTGGTAATACTGTCCAATGACTGGCGAATATATTTTTCTCCATTGCATGACGCCATCAGAATGCTTACTTTCGGCATATTATATTTCCTTAGGTACAAGTCGGTACAACCGGCGTTTTCCGCTGTGTGCGGAATCGACATATATTGCCGCAATTTTGCCGTCTTTCACAATCGGACGTGGATGTAAATCACATCGTTTTTCATCTCTGAAAACCAATGGTGAAAACAATCGGTTTTCGGCGATAAGGCACCGGTCGAGTCTGTCGTAAATCGAGACTTTCATCATTCCGCTGCGATCGGGATACGTGTCCGTAATCAAATAACGTTCGCAGAATGTAGGATGACCGTCCTCGTTCAGTACACCGGGAGCTTCCGGGCGGTAATACCCTGTTTGCGTATCAATGCAGTAATACCCATTGCGCCCTCCCAGACACATCCAGCCGCCGACATGAATTTCATCGACAAAATTGCAATGCGAAACCATTCCTTCATCTGCCAAAAGTGCAAGATAACCATCGGTAAGACGCGCAA
This sequence comes from Spirochaetales bacterium, assembly GCA_022508205.1. Taxonomy (GTDB): domain Bacteria; phylum Spirochaetota; class GWE2-31-10; order GWE2-31-10; family GWE2-31-10; genus RGIG8597. The sequence goes on along the minus strand of JAFLVQ010000017.1, from coordinate 18,359 downwards.
AATACAAACGAGAATGCTTTACGCCGAAGTTATCAAACCAGCGATACAGGAAAATGCAGCGCTTGCCGTCCGAAGAAAGCTGAATGTGGTTAATTTTCTGTTTTGTATTATCAATGTTGCTTAAACCTTGCGACAAATCGGCAAACGAGAATAAAAGCTTTGTTTCACCTGTTTTAAGATTTACCGCGAACACACCGTCATCTTCCGGTGACGGGAAATGTTCCGATGCGACATTGCGTGCCGTGTACCCGTATTCGGGACGAAGATACGTAATTCTGTCGAAATTCAGCGATAAACCGATGTCGCAATCGGGAACCGCGCTGTAAACGGGAAACGGGATATGGTACTCCTCGCCTGTTATTGCATTGATTTTCCTGCAGCACAGACCTTTATTTAGCTGAATGCAATCTTTTGCTAATGAATCAAAACAATTATAAATGAAAAAATTATTTTCAAGCCACGAAGCAAGTGCTCCCTGCTGAAAATTCCATGCTCCCGTTACGGCAAGCATTTTATTATCGACAAAAAGTCCGATATTGCCTTCCGGAAGAATTTTGTTGTACAAAAGGTGCCCGTTTTCATTTACCGGACTGCGGTCGTAATATCCGAAAAAGCAGTTTTCTTCCGTACATGCTTCTATATCCCAGCCTTCGGCAAGTTCTGCTGCATTTTTGCTGCGAAAAAGCGTGTAATTCAATGCGACATAACTTTTTTTCAACATTTTTTTCATTTTTGGATAGCGCGATAACAACGAGGCAATCGAACGTTCTGTTCTTGAGTAAGAATCATGAAATTTTTTTTTGCTTTGAGAAGCGTCATCTGCGAGATCGAACGGCTTACCCAAACTTTTAAAATAAAGCTTCTGATAGCGCAATGAAACTTCGCGGCAGTCGAATTGCTGTGTAATAGCTTCTTTGCAACCTTTGTATTTATTTCTGTCTTTATAAAATGTATCGAGAACATACGTCAGTTCTCTGCCGTTGCCGGCTTGAAAATAAATACTTCCGGGCAGTTCCTTATGCGGCGGAATATCCGAAAGTATTGTCGGAAGATTGCACGAAAGCGCTTCCAATACTCCGTTTGGCAAACCTTCCGAAAATGACGCGGAAACAAACACATCGGAGGCAGCCAAATAATCGCGAATTTTTGCGGAACTTCCGGCGTAAATAATGCAGGAATTCTGTTTGCTTAATGCTTCAATCTGCGGTCGAAGTACACCGTCGCCGACGATTACGAGGTACTGTTTTTCCGTCGGAGCACTTTTTGTACTGAAATTCGTGTTGAGTTTTACAAAACGGATAAAAGCCTCTGCCAGTGTAATCGGGTCTTTGCGCTCTATCAGTGAGCCGGTCGTTATCCAGATAAAGCCGTCTTCGGGCAAATTAAGTTTGCGGCGCAGCACTGTTTTTTCGCTGTAATCGGCTGCCGGGATAAATTTTTGCGTATCTACACCGTTGGAAATCACGCATGAATTGACTCCTTTTTTTTCCAATTGGTCGTGGATAAAATGCGAACATGCGACATTATATTTATTTTTCCGCAAAATCGAAATGTGATAAAGCGCAATCGGCAAACCTTTGTTTTTTCCGTACTTCATACAATAATCATGATAAGGATAATTGCGGACTGAGCAAATATTTGGCAATTCGGGAAAATTTTGTGCTGCTGCGTCGGCACGCAGCCCCGTAGTATGCAGCAAATGCAGCTGATATTCTTCTATTACTGCAGATAATTTTTTTTTGATATTAAAAATTCCTTTGATGCGCGATAAATTAAGCGGAACAACAGGAATTCCCGCCTGAAAAAAGCTACTGCACATAGAATCGTTTTCTTCCGGTGAAAGTGTGATTATAATAGGATTGAATTTTTCCCGATTAATATATTTTACGATGTTTAGCAGCTGCATTACCGGACCGCTGCGGCGCAATGTCGAAATGATATAACCGATATTTATTTTCATTTTATTTCCCAAATAAAAGAAATGAATTTTAGAGGATAGTAAACATTTTTTTCAAATTAACATAAAAAATATTTTTATAAAAGGAATCTTTTGGTATTATAAAAGGCTTTGTAACCGCAATCGGTTATATAAAACTAAAAAACAGGCGATTTTTATGGGATTGAAAAATAAAATTGTAATTATTGATAGTGATGAAATACTTAAATCTTATCTGAAAGAAAGATTGAATAAAGCCGGAATCGAAGTTGTTTGCTGCAAAGACGGTTTTGAAGGTTCACTGAAAATAAAAAATGAAAATCCGGATTTGGTTATAGCCGACAGTGATTTGAAGCGAATTGATATTTTTACGATAATACGTGAAAAAAACGAATATAAATCCACAGTCGATATTCCCGTAATAGTAATGGAAAAAGAGCAGAACATTGAAACGGAGGAAATTCTTGCCGAGTTGAAAGTTTCTGCTATTTTAGTGAAACCGATTAAAATTGATTTATTGTTTAGGAATATCTGCAATCTTCTCAATTGCCGTATAAATTTTGACCGCACAAAAAGTATGATGGAAGCTCATATAAATGATGATATTTTGTTTGTGGAAATTTCTGATGGGCTGAATACAGAAAAAATCGATGTGCTGACTTATGAAATTCGCAATATGGTAGAACAATACGGAAAAATTCTGACAAAGGTTTTGATTATTTGTTCAAATATTACTAATTCTCCGAATCTGAATGTAAAATTGGAACAACTTATTACATCGGTTACCGACGAAACTGCGGCTGTAACATCTACAATCAGGATATTAACTCCGAAAAATTCTCCGGTAGCGAAAATCATAACCGAAAGCAAAAAATTCAGAGAGATTATGATTGTGGAAAATATTTCGGATGCCATAAGCAGTTTTGGGAAAATAAACGTTTTTGCGCGTGAGTCTGAAGTCGATGAAATCAACACAACGCTTTTGACTTCGGCAAATGAGAAAATTTCGGTTCCGCTGCCGATGGATATGCATTTTGCCAGTGAAGATGACCCGATGAAATCACAGTATTCTGTGGCTATTATCGATGATGATTTGCCGATTTTGGAGTACTTGGAAACGGTTTTTGAAAGTGACGGGTGGAAAACAATTCCTTATGAAACTCCGGTTGCATTTATAAAAGAACTGCAAAGTGTTCGGCCTGATATAATTTTTATTGACCTGATGATGCCCGAAATTAACGGAATTCAAGTAATTCAATATTTGCGGAAGAATAAAATAAAAATTCCGATTGTTGTAATTACGGCATTATCGCAGAAGGAAGTTATTACGCGCGTTAAGGAATACGGTGTTTCGCATTTTCTTACAAAACCTCTTCAAATGAATAAGATTTTAGATACGGCAAAAGAAATTCTCTGCATTAATTAGGAAGCAAAAATGGAATTAGCGGATTTTTCAAAGGATTTAGGTTCCGACAAACCGGCACCGGGGGGTGGAGCAGCGGCAGGATTTACACTGTCATTGGCGGCTGCCTGTGCACAAAAAGCAATGGTATTTTCAAAACCCGAAAATTGCGAGGAAATACAAGACTTTTTGGAAAATATTCGTATTAACGGACTGCACTTTTGTGCCGAAGATCAGCGGACTTTTGTCGAATGGCAAAAAGCCAGAAAGCTGCCGAAGGATACCGACGAGCAAAAAAGGTTTCGTACAGCCGAAGTCAATCGTACAGCAGCTGATTGTGCGGCCGTTCCTTTGGCTGTGGGAAAAAACGCAGCATTATTGATTTCAAAACTGGAAGAATTACTGTCCGTATGTACTGCAGTTTTAATCAGCGATATTTCATGTGCCGCATCATTTGCTGCTGCGGCTCTTCAAGCGGCATGCGTTAATATTGAAATTAATTTGCCTTATGTAAAAGATGCCGATTTATTAAATGAAATGAATTGTTTTCTGCGGGATTCCTATTGTGACATGAGTAAAAAGGCAAATAATGTAGTCGAACTGTGCAGAAGCAAAATTAAAAACGTTTAGGAAAAATTATCATGTACAACGAAAACAGGATCAAACAAATTCTGCTGATGACTGCCGAACATCAGGAAATTACAGTGTACGGCTGGATTCGTACAAAACGAGAATCTAAAACTTTTACTTTTTTGGAGATAAATGACGGTTCTTCTGTTAATAATTTGCAGGTAATTGTGGATCATTGCGAAAATGACAACCGATTGCGCCGGCTGAATACTGGTGCAAGTGTGCAAATTTGCGGAACTCTCGAACCGTCGCAGGGTAAACAGTCGCTGGAATTACATGCAGTAATCGACAATGTTGTATTGTTTGGAGAGGCTGACGGAGCAAATTATCCGCTCCAAAAAAAGCGTCATTCACTCGAATATCTCCGAGAAATAGGGCATCTTCGGCCGCGAACGAACACAATTGCCGCTGTAATGAGAATCAGAAGCAGGGCGTCGTTTGCAGTTCATCAATTTTTTCAGAACAATGGTTTTTATTACATACACACTCCGCTAATCAGTGCAAGCGATTGTGAAGGGGCAGGGCAGATGTTTCAGGTAACGACGCTGCCGTTGGAAAATGTTCCGATGGAAAACGGCAAAGTCGATTACGGTAAAGATTTCTTTGGGAAAAAGGCAAACCTTACCGTAAGCGGACAGCTTGAAGCTGAAATTTATGCTACGGCACTTGGCAATTGTTATACTTTTGGTCCTACATTTCGAGCGGAACATTCCAATACTACACGTCATCTTGCGGAATTTTGGATGATTGAGCCTGAAATGGCTTTTTGCGATATTAACGGAGATATGGATACTGCGGAATCATTTTTAAAATACGTAATATCCGATGTAATGAATAATTGTTCCGATGATTTGAGTTTTCTGAATCAATGGATAGACAAGGCACTTTTGGCAAGACTTCGGCATATTTGCGAACAACCTTTTGCGAGAATTACATATACGCAAGCGGTTGACGAACTCGAAAAAGCGATAAAATCAGGTGTACGGTTTGAATTCCCGATAAAGTGGGGAAGTGACCTACAGTCCGAGCATGAACGCTACTTGACCGAAAACGTTTATAAATGTCCGGTAACTGTTACCGATTACCCGAAAGAAATTAAAGCGTTTTACATGAAGTTAAATGAAGATAAAAAAACAGTGCGTGCAATGGACATTCTTGTTCCGGGAATAGGCGAAATTATCGGCGGAAGTGAACGTGAAGAGAATTACAATATTTTGCAACAGCGTATTAAAGAGTTGAATTTGGATGAAAAAGATTATTCTTGGTATTTGGAACTGCGTAAATACGGTACAGTTCCGCATTCGGGTTTTGGATTGGGATTTGAGCGTTTAATATTATTGCTTACCGGGATGCAGAATATCAGGGATGTAATACCTTTTCCCAGAACATTTAAAAATGCGGAGTTTTAACTCCGCATTTTTAAATTGTTAATCAAATTTATTCTATTACAATACGTTTAGTAACAATACTGATTGCGGTTTCGGCAATTCTGTCCAAAGGTCGTACTATTTGCAGATGTTTTAGTTTCAGGGCAACATGAGGCATTCCATAAACAATAGATGATTTTTTATCCTGCCCCATTGTAATTCCGCCTCTATTCATTATTTTTCCGATATTCTCTGCACCGTCACGTCCCATTCCTGTCATTATACAAGCTAAACAGTTGGAACCGTAGATTTCCGCGGCGGATTCAAACATTACATCAACGGATGGTTTGTGATCACTTACCGGCTCTCCGTCGACTATACGCACTACAGTAGATAACGATTTCTTTTCAAATTTCAGATGTTTTCCGCCTTGCGCTATTAAAATTCTGCCGGGTTTAACTAAGTCATTATCGGCTGCTTCTTTTACTTGCAGCGGGCAAATTTTATTGAGGCTGTCGGCAAACTCTTTTGTAAAACCTGCCGGCATATGTTGGACAATTACTATCGGAATAGGAAAATTTTCCGGAAATTTCGGCAATATATCACGCAAAGCATTGGGACCACCGGTGGAAATACCGATAACCAATATTTTAATTGCCGGTATTCTCGGAATCGGCTGTAAAAATTCTTCCGGATCTTCCGTTCCCGTTTTGGGGAAAGTTCTTATAATGTTGTCGGTATTTTTCGATGAATCTTCGACAACGGAAGTCGTTTCCTTATTTATCTTAGGCACATCTATCTTAGGCGCAGGCATAAACGCAGGTGTATCTTGGAAAAAACTTAAAATCATTTCGATCAGATTTTTTTGCACCATATTCATATTTTCGCTGTCGCCTGAAGGTTTCAATATAAAATCCGATGCACCCAAAGACAAAGCTTCCATTGTAATTTTTGCGCCTTTTGTAGCAATTGCAGAAAGTACGATTACTGGGGTATTGTTTTGTCGGTTACGTTTTTCTTTCAAAAATTCTATGCCGTTCATTTGCGGCATTTCCAAATCTAAGATTATCAGTTTTGGTTTTAGTAATTCCATTTTATCCAAACCAAACCGTCCGTTCATTGCCGTACCGACAACTTCAATCGTTGGATGAAGCGACAGCATTTTTGTAATCAATCTGCGCATGGTAGCCGAATCATCAATAATGAGAACACTTATTTTGTCTAACATGATTTATATCCTATTGTTTTTTATAAAGACACGCTTCACCGAATTTTATAAACTCGAACTTTGTATTCATTCCGAAAAGAGATTCTGAATGACCTATAAAAAAGTATGAATCGGGATTCATAGCATTATAAATAGTATTTACAACATGTTCCTGAGCCGCAGCATCAAAATAAATGATTACGTTTCTACAGAAAACGACATCAAAATTTTTATAAATAGGAACATTTTTCAAATTATGATAATCAAACGTAATCAATTTTTTCAATTCATCTTTCATTACGTAACCGTCTTTTACTTGGTTGGTAAAACGTTGCAAATAAGTCGGCGGAATGCCCGTGACTTTTGCCGTAGGGTAAAATCCTTCACGAGCTTTCATCAGAACATTAAATGAAATATCGGATGCTACAATTTCGATTTTCCAATCGGGCATTTTATCTTTCAATACCATTGCAACGGAGTAAGGTTCTTCGCCGGTGGAGCAGCCAGCACTCCAAATGCGAATTCTTTTGTCCTTGCGAGTTTTGCGTATGGCATCGAGAACACCTGTTTCAAATCCCTGAAAATGAACTCTGTTACGGAAAAAACTTGTAAGATTAGTCGTAACCGCATCCAAAAGGACTTTCATTTCGTTACTGTTAGCAGTAACCCTTCGATAATATTCATCGATATTATCAAGCTCGGCTTTTTTTAATTGCATTTTTAAACGACTTTCCAAAATCGGTCGATTTATATCGTTGAAAGTCATCCCGGATTCTTTATAAATCAAATCCTTAAATTTTTTAAACTGATCGTCTGTTAATTGATTAAACATATTAATCCTTGAATATTTGATGGGTGAAGTATATAATATTTTTTCATATTTTGAAGAGGAAATATTATAAAAAATAATTAATAATTTTTTTATGAAGAGGAAATTATGTCAGTGCAATTAAGTATGTTGAATGCAGTTAAAGAAATCAAAAACACCGGTAAAATTTCTGCAAAATTTTTAGCGCATGTTCCGAAATTGAAGGACTGCGACAACTGGGGAAAAGCCACCTTTCTGGGTAAAATAAATTATGCTTTCAATCTTTCCAAATTGGACGGCGGTTTAGTGGAATTGGGAGGAAATATATATTACATTAATGCAGCGCAGCTGAAATTTATTGCAAAAGAATGGAAATGGCAAACAAATAACAGTATTACGGTTATCGAAGAACCAAAAGAATGAGAAATATCTTTTGGCCTTTATCAGCGATTCTGTTCCAACTTTTAATTTTGCCGCAGGCACACGCAGAGCCATTCCAACATGAAACATACGTTGTGTCTTATGCAGAGGCACCCATAGGGCAGCATCCGATAGATTTTTCATCATATTACTATTCCGAAGATGAATGCGATAAAATGGCGAAAAGGGAAGCGGAAAATTTTGCCGTCGGGCAGATTTACGGCTACTCATTTGAATTGCAGGTTGAAAATCCAATTACAAAACGTGGTGAATATTTTACTCTTACACCGGAAGTGACTGCGGATTTTTTCGATAAAACCGTTGTTTATACGGAAATCGAAAATAATGAAAGTGATTTTTACAAAAAAAAACATTTTAAATTAGTATATAAATCAGCGGAACTGCAGAAAAACAGCCGTGGAACCTCTGCCGGTACGTATGAAGAAATCGAAAGCGACTTGCGAGACAGAAAGCGATTTAAATTAACATACAAGCTGCTGGAAGCGCAAAAAAGTCACCGCAAAAATTTTACCGGTACATTGGCTGAAAGTTCAAAAGGTGAAGATTTATCTCAAAATTGTCAATATTGGGATTTGCGGAATACAGCGTTTGAAAATGCAGTAAAGAATGCTGTTCTGAACAAAGCGCGCAAAAATATAAAATCCCGCCCCGAGTATATAAGCGGCAAAGTAATGCTCAAAGAATCTCCTCAAATTACGATAAACAACGGACTGTGGCGAGCTATAGTTTATGTCAGCATCAGGTTTGATGAGGTGACGTATCAGACTTCGTACTGAATTTTTCACTCCGTTTCTTGTTGTTGAATAAAACGGTTTGTTATGGTATTAACCAGCAGTTAGAATGAAAAAAGGACAATTGCCGATGTTAAAAAAATGTATTTTTATACTATTGCCGTTGATTTGTATCTTCTGCGTTGGCGGATGTGCGAAAAGAACATCCGTTATCAATTCGGATTTCTTTTTGCAGCAGCAGGAATCTTTTTCGATTTATGATGGAAATACGGTGGAAAAATTGCCGGTTCCATTGTCAAAAATCCGCCAGATTTTGGGAAACATAGAACCTGTAACATTCAGACAAATGAACATTGACTCGGATATAAGTTTGGAATTATTGTTTTTCTACAAAACAGCGGAAAATCCGGATATACAATTTGTTATTTTTGATATTTTACCGAATGAAAACCTGAAAAAAATCTATGAACTGCAAACAAATATCCGCAAGCAGGAAGAATTGTCGGTACAGTACAGCAGTCTTCTTTTTGAAGATGATAATTGTATTACGATAGAAGGTATCGGCGAAGCGGACAAACATTTTCTTTACATTATCAAAAACGTGAATAACGGAAATGCTTTTAAGGTAATTGGAAGTTTCTCCGCTACCTATTCCGTGTTTTTCGACATGGAAGAAAAAGAAGAAAACGACGGAAGTGACAACGGAAGCAAATATTATATATTGAAAGAAGTTGTTTTGATTGACAGTGCATTGAGTCTTACGAGTACAAATATCCAGCGAAAAGATGTTTATGTTTGGGATTACGGCAAAGAACGTTTCGTGCTTGCCGAAAGCTCGAGAATTATATCGGAAGAAAACGCGGACATTCCCATAAGCGTGCAGTATTCTGCCGAAAATTATTACAATTATATAAAAGGTTTTTGGTACCTCAAACGTTACGCTCAGGAACTTTCAAAAAGCGAGCTTATCGATACGGTGGAACAAGACGGATTGCAGTATGTTAATTTCACGGAAGACAACGGAAATAAAATTGTCGATGTTTCTTACGGAAGCTATTCCGATCATTTTGAAATTGATAAATTAATCAAATTAGGCGGACAAAAACCGGGGCTGCGTCTTTCTTTGAAAAAAGAGAATGTTTCGGATATGTACTTTTATCAATACATAGACATTTATCTTTTGGGCGCAAAAGAATTGCAGATGAAAACACCGGAAGTATTTGAAGTCGTCAATTATATCCAGTTGGACCAGCCGCTGTTTGAATACATCGCAGAAGCTAAAGAAAAAAGGAAAGAAAATTCATTTAACGGGATAAGACAGCAGCTTACCGGTATTTTTACCTGCGAAAATTTTTCTATCGACATTAAGAGCAATAAACAATTCGTAGTTCGTACAGATACAAAAGAAGAAACAGGTTATTACCAATTGGAAGAGAGGAACGGAAACTGCATAATTTCATTATTTTTCGATGATGCCGATTCGGTTATCAATGAAAAATATTTTTTATTTGATGGAACAAATAATAATCGGCTTGTATTTTTGCCGGTTCAGTTGAATTTTGACAATACAGTAGTAAAAAACAGGAAACCAATGATTTTCAATCGGGAGGAAACATAATGAAAATTAATTTTGCACAACAAACGGACGAGAGTATTCGGCAACTGACGGTTTCGGTTCTATTTCTGGATTCCGACGATAATTTGATTTGTCATGATGAAAAATTACTTGATAGAGAAAAAAAATTGCTGCAGGAAGAAGGGAAAGGTACTTCCGTATATAAAACTGCTCAAACAGAGCCGCAATTTTGGTATGTTGCGGGAAAAAAAAATGATGAAACAGCAATACGTAAAGCAGTTGCGTTTTTTTATAAGACAGCAAAAAAACATTTTTACGAGAATGCGGTTCTTGATTTCTCGCAGAGTGATTCCGGCATTAAAGACTGCAGAATTGCCGAGATTGTTTGTGATGCGATTTTTACGCTCGATTACAAATATGTGCTTTTTAAACAGGACAAATCTGTTCAACTGAAAAATGCGGTAATTAAACTTAATGACTTTTCCGATAAAGACGCGGAATCGATAATCGATAAAAATTCCGTTATCGCAAAAGGGATTAATCTTGTTCGCGATATGGTAAATGCTCCTGCAAACATTATGACAATCGATACATTTGAAGAAACGGCGGTGAATGTCTGCGCTGAGTGCGGACTGACGGTTACTGTTTTGGATAAGAAGATACTGACCGAAAAAGGAATGAATTTGCTGCTTGCAGTGGGACAAGCCGGAATTCAGCCGCCTAAAATGCTTAAGATTGTGTATCAAGGGAATCCCGGCGGAAAAATGAGTTTCGTTGTGGGAAAGGGAATTGTTTTTGATTCTGGCGGAATGAATTTGAAACCGGGCAACAGCTTGAACGATATGAAAATGGATATGGCAGGAGCGGCAACGGCTTTGGGAATAGTAACTACTGCCGCAAATTTAAAATTAAACTGCAATATTACGGCTCTTTTGCCGTTGGCAGAAAATGCAATCGGCAGCAAATCGATGCATACCGGAGATGTGATTGTAGGATATAAAAAGAAATCCGTAGAAATAAACAATACCGATGCAGAAGGACGATTGATACTTGCCGATGCACTTGCTTATGCCGATGAACAAAAGCCCGAACTGATAATCGATATAGCTACTCTTACCGGAGCAGCATTGATAGCACTGGGAAGTAAAATTACTGCAGGCTTTTTTACCGACGAAACAGTGAAAAATAAAATGCTCGCTGCTGCAAAGGAAACAGGTGAAGGTTTGTGGGAACTTCCTTTGGTCGATGACTACCGAGAATATTTAAAATCGAAAATAGCTGATATTTCCAATATCAGTACTCCTCCTCGTGAAGCCGGAACTATTACCGCAGCGTTATTTTTGCAGTCGTTTGTGGAAAATGCAGAGTGGGTGCATCTGGATATTGCCGGTCCGGCATTTATCGACAGTGATTGGAATGAATATCCGGCCGGAGCGACAGGTGCAATGTTGAAAACCGTAATTCGCTATTTTGAGACGAGGTAAGAAAGAAAATGTTGAAATCGACATTACCCATTTATGCTTCTCCATGCGGTTATTTTGAAGATTGCAGAAATGATTTTGTCATACTTTCGTTAGACGACCGTCCGAAAGAAGAAACATGTATATTATTCGATTATCTTTTAAGCCGCGGTTTTCGTCGCAGCGGAAATTATTTTTATGCAAATGTTTGTTTCAAATGTTCAAGGTGCATCCCGATACGCATTCCGGTAAAAGATTTTGTACTGACAAAAAAATATCGCAGAGTAGCAAAGATTAACAGCGATGTAAGAATTGAAAATGTCGAGTCTGAAGTAAGTGATGAAAAAATCGAACTGTTTCGCAAATACAGTTTTTTTCGGCATAATGATAATTCCGATTGTGAGGATACTCTTTTTAATCTTCATTACGGTTATAATGATATTCACGAAATGGATTACTTCATACATGACAAATTAGTCGCCGTAGGAATTTTGGATTTGGCGCAGAACAGTGCTTCGACAAACTATTTTTATTTTGATCCGGAATATTCCAAAAGAAGTTTAGGTGTTTTCAGTGTATTAAAAGAAATAGAATTTACACTGCAATCCGGAAGAGAATTTTATTATCTGGGATTTTTTATCGAGGAATCTCCCAAAATGCGTTATAAGAGCCAATATCAACCGGCTCAGCTGCGTATGAACGAAGAATGGATTGATTTTTGCGACACTAATTTCACAATTTACAAGAGTACAACGTAAGGACAATAAATGAAAACTTTGTTTCGGTTACTTGAAAAAGTTGGTATTCCGTATGAAAAAATTGCAGCATGTAATTCATTGCCGATCGACTGTATTACACTGGACAGCCGTACGGCAGGTGAAGGAAATATTTTTGCGGCAATCAAAGGTTTCCAAACTGACGGACATAATTTTATAAATAATGCATTTGCTGCCGGATGCAGAAATTTTTTGGTGGAAGACGCCGCAAAAGTTCCGAAAGAAATTTTTGGAACTTCAAATGTGGCGCAAGTAAAAGAAATTCGTCGTACTTTCGGGAAATTGGCGCGTGAAATAAATAACTGTCCTGACGAATCGTTGAACGTTTTCGGAATTACCGGAACAAAAGGCAAAACAACTGTTTCCACAGTATTGCATCATATATTGAATCATAAACAAGCCGCCGCACTTTTTACGACGGTTCGTTTTATTACGCCTCAAATAAGCGCGGATTCGGAAAAGACAACTATGGAAGCGGACAAATTGCAGTATTATCTGAATCAAACAAAAACTGCGGGCTGGAAACATGCTGTGGTAGAAGTCAGCAGCCACGCCGTAACGTTGTCGAGAGTTGAAAATATTACATGGAACTGCGGAATATTTACGAGTTTCAGCAGAGACCACCTCGATTTATACGGCACAATGGAAGCGTATTTTCAGGCAAAGCTCGATTTCTTTCGGGCATTAAATGCGTCCGGTAAAAAAAACAAAGTTGCCGTTGTAAATATAGATGACGCTAAAGGTCACGAAGTGTGCAGTGTTATCGATAAGACTACAGTGAAGTTGTTTACGGTTTCCGCAAAAGATTGTAATGCCGATTACTTCATATCAAAAAGCAATTATACCGATGACGGAACGCAGCTTTGCATTATCCGAAACGGTACAGATGAAATTAATGTATCAATCGGGCTTAAAGGTGAGGTTAATATTATAAATACGGGAGTTGCCGTTTGTGCGGCAGTCGAAGCCGGTGGAGTAAGTCCCGAAGAAATTGCCGAAGCGGTGAAAGATTTCTGCGGAGTTCCGGGACGATTTGAAATAGTAATGACGACTCCTTTTTCTGTAATGGTAGATTACGCACACACGCCTGAGTCACTGGAAAAACTTTTATGGGAAGCAAGAAAAATCTCTTCCGGCAAAATTATTCTTGTGTTCGGCTGTACCGGAGACCGCGATAAAGAAAAACGTCCGATTATGGGGAAAATTGCTGCGCAAGGATCCGATTATTCAATACTTACAAACGACGATTTGTATACCGAGAATCAGCAGGATATAATGAAAATGCTTGAGAGCGGCTTTGTCGAAATCGGTAAAAAAAATTACGAAATTATTTACAATAGAAGAAATGCAGTCGAAAAAGCTATGAAAATCGCAGAAAATGGCGATATTATTTTACTTGCGGGGATGGGGCATCAGAAATTTCAGATACTGAATGAAGGTAAAATCCCATATAATGACGCACAGACAGTTCGTGAATTAAGGAAAAACTTGATTGTCTAAGGAGACTGCAATGACAGAAAAAGAGAAAATGCTTGCCGGAGAGCTTTATGTGTCAACAGGCGAAGAACTCATGAATGACAGAATAAATGCAAAAAAACTCTGTCATATATACAACAGTTTGGAACCTGACAATTATGAAGAGAGAAAAAATATTTTGCTTAAACTTTTGGGAAAAACAAAAGGTGCTTTTCTGATAGAGCCGAATTTTTGGTGTGATTACGGTTACAATATCGAAATAGGCGAAAACTTTTATTCAAATCACAACCTTGTAATATTGGATCCGGCAAAGGTGACATTCGGTGATAACGTTTTTATCGCTCCGAATTGCGGTTTTTATACTGCGGGACACCCTGTAGATGTGCAAAAACGCAATAATTCATTGGAATACGCGTATCCGATTACCGTAGGAAATAATGTGTGGATTGGCGGTAACGTCGTCGTCCTGCCGGGAGTAACAATAGGCGATAATGTTGTAATAGGTGCCGGCAGCGTGGTAACAAAAAATATTCCGTCGAATGTAGTGGCAGTAGGCAATCCATGCCGTGTTTTGCGGGAAATTACCGATGAAACATCCCATTCACAACGGGGATAACGCTTTGAATCGGATTTTTCACGAACAGTCTTTTGAATCAGCGCAGTCTTGATGTTTCCAATGCGTCAGTCAATAGATCAATAAAATTGTTTGTTATTGTTTCCCATGAAAAATCAGCTGCGATTTGCAGTGAACGGTTTCGGCATTGTGCCAAGCGTTCCGGATTTTCCAAAAGAGTTTCAATTGCTTCCCTAAGCGCAAAACTGTCACCGCACGGCACAATTATTCCGTTCCCGTTTATGAGTTCCGCAACACCTCCAACTTGCGTCGTCACTATCGGCAATCCGCAGGCAATCGCTTCTAACATCGCATTGCTCATTCCTTCATTATACGATGACATACAAAATATCGAACTTTCCTGATAAAAACGGATTAATTGTTCTTTTTCCAATCTGCCGAGAAGCAGAACTTTTCCTTCTGCACCGAGAATTTTGGCTAACTCTTCAAGATTTTCTTTTTCCGGTCCGTCTCCGGCTATGACCAGCTGACATTGCGTTTTTGTTTCGGCAACAGCTTGAATTAGTATATCAAACCCTTTCAATTTGTTTAATCTGCCGACTGCGATTATTTGCGCAGGAGTTATTTTTACATCATAATTACCTGTGTAACGATTTAAATCTATACCGTTGCAAATTATGTCGATCTTTTTTTTTCGGGATGTTTTATATGCTAAATCACGCAGACTTTGTGAATTTGCAATAGTCAAAAGTGATTTTTTCCAAATATAAGGACTTAAATAGCGGAACACCAAGCGGTCGAGTTTTGCCCAGCGTTTATCATAAAAAGGAACGTCTGCGCCTCTTAACAGTACAACATAGGGAATACGAAAACGGCGAGACAGCATCATTGCGATAAAACCTGCCGGTACTCCCGACCAAGCGATTATTGCGTCATATTCCGATTTTTTCAAACGCGCTTGTTTTATTAATGCAATGGCAAATTTCCATGATTTTACAGAGTAAGTGATTAATTCTTTTGAAGATTGGAAAAGAAAATTTTTGCCGTTTTTACCGATATTTAAAAAGAATAATCTGACAGAACCTTTTTCTTCTTTGTACTTCTTTCCGGAAGATGCAGTTATTAAATCAATTTGAATGTTGCTTTTTACGAATTCGTTTATCATTGCCTGATTTGCGTTTCCCTGTCCGCCCCCGATAGGCGGGTATTCGGAATTCAGCATTAAGAGTTTCATTTTTTTCTCCGCAGCAGCAGTTATTTTTTCTTTTTTTGAAATTAGTCATATCCTTG
This sequence comes from Spirochaetales bacterium, assembly GCA_022508205.1. Classification (GTDB taxonomy): domain Bacteria; phylum Spirochaetota; class GWE2-31-10; order GWE2-31-10; family GWE2-31-10; genus RGIG8597. The sequence continues at coordinate 2,685 of JAFLVQ010000017.1, read as the reverse complement.
ATTATATACAATGGACGATGTTTGATTTCTTCGTATATTCTCCCGATGTATTCACCCAAAAACCATGTGGTAATAAATGAAAATCCCATAAAAATAAATAATATTACAGTGAGAAATTTGTATAACGGATACACAACGTTATTTACTCCAATATCAATTAACATGTAAATGATAAAACTTGTACCTAAAAAGATTGAAAGTATTCCCATAAACAAACCGACACGCAGCGGCAATAATGAAAAATTAAACAGTCCGTCCATTGCGAGTTTTATCATTTTGGAGAATGTATAACCGGTTTTGCCGTGAATGCGTTCCGGTCGGTCGAAATCGACGAATGTATAACGATAGCCGACCCAAGCTACCATTCCGCGCAGATAACGCGCTTTTTCGGGCATTCTGTTGATAATGTCCACAACTTTTTTATCCATTAAGCGAAAGTCGCCGACATTTCGCGGAATTTTTATATCACTGAATTTGTCGAGTATTCTGTAATAAAAAATCGCAGTGTATTTCTTGAAAAAGTTATCGTGACGATTTTTTCGTCTGGCGTAAATAATTTCGTAATTCCCGGTTTTCCAAAGTTCTGCCATATCGACAATAACCTGCGGAGGATCCTGCAAATCGCAGTCGAGCGTAATAACAGCATCGCCGGAGGCATACTGCAATCCTGCCGTAAGAGCTGCCTGATGCCCGAAATTGCGTGAAAAATTTATGTAACGAATGCGTTTGTCATAACTTGCGAGTTTGTCCAATTCAGCCAGACTGCCATCGGTACTTCCGTCGTTTATAAAAATGAATTCCGCGTTTACATTAATCTGCGGAAGAATTTCAATGAGTTTGTCATATACTAATGGAATATTTTTTTCTTCATTCCACACGGGAATAACAAAAGAAAATAAAGGCTGTTTTAACGGGTTCATTCTGATTTACCTGTAAATAAAAGTACTGAATTATAACAAAAAAAGTCAATATTACAAGTTTTGCCGTCTTTTCTATTTGGATGTATCCGGTACATATGTCGCCTTGATGTATAAATCGGAATGTTCGCACAGATTTATTTGCTTTTCTTCGCCGTTGATTGTAGCTTGAACTATCGGACGCATTGCGATACCGGAATTTCCGATGACTTTTGCCATAGTTCCATCCGAAAGAATAACTATACATCCGAGCGGATAAAATGAAATGGTTTTCACGAATTCTTTTACCATTTGTGAATCGAAAGCAGTTCCGCTTAATTGGAGCAGATAATTAACGGCTTCTTTGGCGTGAATTTGGTTGCCGATTTTTTTTGCAGAAATAGAAGCACTGTACGTATCCAGAATACTTATCAATTTTCCGGTATTTGTAATTTTATCCGCTTTTTGTCCATACGGATAACCGGAACCGTCGATTCTTTCATGATGCTGCAAAGCCGCAGAAGCCGTTATCGGAGTAAATTTTGCATCTTTTAAAAATGTGAAACCGAGTACTGTATGTACTTTTATTCTTTTTCTGTCTTCATCGGTAAGAGGTTGTTCCTTTCTTAATATTTCAGACGGAACTTTCAGCATGCCTATATCGTGAAAAAGTGCACCCGAAACTACATTGTTTTTCATTAATACATCCATATTCATGCGTCTTGCCATCATCAGTGCATACAGCGCACAGTCAACAGACTGACGGAAAATACGTGAAATGGTAGGTATGTTTGAGCCCATTATAAGCTGAATTGCATCGCTTTTTTTCCATACTACGTTTTCCATCTCATTTATCATATTGTTCAGTGTGGTTTTGTCGAGGTTTTTTGTCTGTATAATACTTTCGCTGAGAAGCATTACTTTTTTTACCCAATCCGAGTAAACAGCTTTCAGTTCGTTGTTTTTTGTATCTATGGTAGTGGAATTTGCTGCAGGCGGAGTCTGCTGCTTTTCGTTTTGAACATTTGCGGCGGGTTTTTCCGTTTCAGCCACAGTTTCGGTTTCATCGGAAGCCGTATTTTTATCGGAACTTATGAAAACCCCGTCACAGAAAACAGATTCGATTTTCCACTCTTTAAGAGCATTTATGTAAAAATCTTTCACGTGAGTTTTCTTTGGCATAAAAATCATGTTGTTGAAAATGTACGCATCTTCCGAGAATGCGCCGCCGACTTTGATATTCTCTACTTTAATTTCGTTCATACATGACTCCTTTGTCTGTGATTCGGCAAAAAGGCTGTTAAAAATAACTTTCTTGCCGAAACAGAGCTGTTTTTTTGTTGATGTAAAACAATAGGTTGTGTATGATGCATAAAAATATGCAAATTTTGTTTATTTTCAGTTCTAATATTATATAAAACTCGGCATTTGAGTTGTTAATACATTAATCAGAGAAGCGGAGGAAAAATTGAAATTTTCAAAAGGTTTTATTATTGTACTGGTAATTGCGGTTTGTATCGCAGCGGGATTATTTTTTACATCTATTTATATGGTAGATAAAGACGAAATGGCTGTAATTACGCGTTTTGGCAAATTTTGTGCGACAGGTCAGCCCGGATTAAATTTCAAGCTGCCGTTTGGAATCGATCAGGCGTATAAAATTCCCGTTAAGCGAATTTTTACCGAAGAGTTCGGTTATGTTACCGGACGTTCATACGAGAGCGAATATCGGCGCGGAGAAAACGAACGGCGCGAAGCTACAATGCTTTCGGCGGACTTGAAGGTTATA
>JAFLVQ010000169.1 GCA_022508205.1 Spirochaetales bacterium | reverse complement strand
AAAACGACTTGTAGGAGCGTAATAGCCGGTTACCTGATATCCCCATGAACCATCAAACGGATGTTCGGCAACTCCCATCAGCTCAATGTGCGTATACCCCATTTCTTTGACATAATCCACAAGCTCTACGGCAAAATCGCGATATGTAAGAAATTCCGTCCCATTTTTGCGCTTCCAGCTGCCCGGATGAAGTTCGTAAATAGAAACCGGTTTATCGAGATTATTACCGGCATCACGAGCTTTCATATACTCGGAATCGTGCCAATTATTCTTATTAAAATCATGAACCACACTTGCAGTATTAGGTCTGAGCTCACTTCTGAATGCATAAGGATCCGCCTTCTTCAATAAAGCTCCGGTATTTGATTTGATTTCAAATTTATATAATTCGCCTTCCACCAAATCGGGAACAAAAAGTTCCCATACTCCGGCATTCCCCAGATTTCTCATAGGATTGATTCTGCCGTCCCAGTCATTAAAAGGTCCGATAACACTTACGCGTTTGGCATTGGGTGCCCATACTGAAAAATAAACTCCTTTTACGCCGTTGACTTCCATTGGATGCGCGCCCAAACGCATGTATGAATCATAAAAATTGCCTTCACTGAATAAATGAAGTTCAAAATCCGTAAAAATTACAGGATAAATATATGGATCTTTTTGCTCCCAACTATATCCCTCGTGATTAGTAATTTTGAATACATAACTTACTTTCTTTAAAGGTTTTACATCACACTGGAACAAACCATCTTCATGTACTTTTTTCATTTTAACCGACTTTCCGTCGTCAAATGCAACAGAAATTTCTTTCGCTTTAGGAAGAAACGCTCTGATTAAAGCTTTATCCCCAGAAGAATTTACATGATACCCCAAAACGCAAAAAGGATCATAATGTTCTGCATTAACTAATCGGCTAATATCATCATCTGAAATCTTGTACCCCATACTGTTTTACTCCTTAATTTTTATCTGTACATAGACATAGAAGTGAATTATATACATTTTTTCAAAAAAACAAGTGTAAAATGATAATTCTTTCTTTTTTAGAAAAATAAAGTCATTTTTACCTCATCTTTGTCAAAATTGACAATTTCATGCTGTTGGAGTATAACGCCTTTCAAAAAAAGGATTAGAGCAAGATGTTATACAGAGATTATGATATTGCAGTTATAGGTGCCGGACACGCCGGTTGCGAAGCAGCATATATTGCCTCTCAGCGCGGGTATAAAACTATTTTGATAAGTCAAAATCTGGACTGTGTTGCAAAAATGAGCTGCAATCCATCCATAGGCGGAATAGGGAAAGGACATCTTGTACGGGAACTCGATGCATTAGGCGGTATCATGGGAAAAGTAATAGATCAAACTATGATACAATTCAAAATGCTCAACACGAAAAAAGGTCCGGCAGTTCAAGCTATGAGAGCGCAGGCAGATAAACTTGATTACCATGTTATAATGAAGAAAACGCTCGAACAGCAAAAATCACTCGACCTTTTTATGGATACGGTAATCGATTTATTGACAGAAGACGGAAAAATTACCGGCGTAATAACCGAACGCGGCAATAAAATTTCCGCAAAAGCCGTAGTTCTTACAACAGGGACTTTTATGGAAGGCAAAATCCATATAGGCGAATACAGCGGTCTGCACGGCAGATTAGGCGAGTTATCGGCACTGGGACTGTCCGATAATCTCAAAAAATTAGGTTTTACTTTAGGTAGACTAAAAACCGGAACTCCGGCACGTGTGGCAAAAAGAAGCATAGATTTTTCACAGTTGGAAATATACTCCGGAGACCCAATGAATTACCGATTTTCAAATTATTGCGAAGCCCCCATAGAACGCCCCGATATTCCATGCTATGTTACGTATACTAATGAAAAAACTCATGAAATTTTACGAAACAACTTCCACCGTTCACCGCTTTTCAGCGGAAGAATCAAAGGAATCGGACCAAGATACTGTCCTTCGCTGGAAGATAAAGTCAAAAAGTTTCCCGAACGGGATCGTCACCAAATTTACATCGAACCGGAAGGTCTTTACACTGACGAGTTGTATTTAAACGGATGTTCATCATCAATGCCGGAAGATGTACAGTACGATTTTCTTACTTCGATAAGGGGTTTTGAAAATATAGAAATTATGCGTCCTGCATACGCTGTAGAATATGATTATCTGAATCCTATACAATTAAAACCTTCAATGGAAACAAAACGTATTAGCGGATTGTTTATTGCCGGGCAAACCAACGGTACTTCCGGTTACGAAGAAGCTGCGGCACAAGGCTGTATGGCAGGAATAAACGCCTGCTTATATATAGAAAAAACTCCTCCATTGATTTTAAGCCGCGATGAAGCATATTTAGGTGTAATGATTGACGACTTAGTTACACACGGAGCAGAAGAACCGTACAGAATGTTTACTTCACGCGCTGAATATAGACTGCAGCTTCGTCAGGATAATGCCGATGTCAGACTTTCAAAATATGCAATACAATACGGTTTTGTATCAGAACAAGATCGTCTTTTTTATGAAAGGAAACATCAGGAAGTTGAATCGATAAGAGAAAATATTATCAATACAAAACTTGAAGATACAGATTTACAGAAAATTAATATTGATACGGTAAAAAAAGATTCAAACTGGGAACAATATATCAAACATCCGCAGACAGACCTTGTAAAAGCATACGAAGTTTATTCCGAACATCATCCCCAAACAAGCAAGGCTGCTTTTCAAACTGTGGCTGTGGAAATCAAATATGAAGGTTACATAAACAGACAGGATCGTGCCATAGAAAAAACCAAAAGACAAGCTTCCAGACTAATTCCCGATGATATTGATTACAGCAAAATCAGCGGGTTGTCCAAAGAGAGCAAAGAACGGCTTGAGGCTGTACGTCCGCAGAACATCGGACAGCTTTCCCGTATTCCCGGCATTAGACCATCAGACGTTTCCATTGTTTCCATTTATGTTTACACTCTTACAAAAAGTAGTGAAGAAAAATGATGTTTTATTTGTTAGTTATAAGAATTTGCGGTTGAATATGGGGACAGACCCTAATGCCAAAATGGGATTAGGGTCTGTCCCTAATTAATCAG
>JAFLVQ010000168.1 GCA_022508205.1 Spirochaetales bacterium | reverse complement strand
ATAATCAATGCAGGAAAACCTTCACTTTGCATTTTTACAACCGCATCTGTCACTGCCTGCTGAATTGCCCTTAGTGCTTTAGGCGTTAATCCAACCACAGGTTCTCCGTCCTCCGTCTCTCTGATACTTTGTGAAATCAATTTTTCTATATCGGAATCCATCAGCAGAACAAACAATTCATTATCCTCTGTTTTATATTTATTACAAATTACCCGCTTCATTCCCTGTCGAATATATTCTACGACATAATAAAGTTTCGTTGAAGGCGAGTAGTCCGAAAGCCGCTCCAATATAAAAGCTAAGTCTCTGATCGACACACCTTCCCGCAGAAGCAGCTGCAATATTTTCTGAATCTGCCCTTTTTTAAATCCAAGCTCATTAACATCAAAAACAACTGCCGAGTTTTCTTTTTCCAATTTCTTCAATAATTCTTCGGTAGCTTTTCTGTCCAAAATCTCATCGGCATGAATTTGAACCAAATTCTGAATGTGTGTTGTAATAATAGTCGTTGGATCTACAACCGTATAACCAAACTCTTCCGCTTCAAGCCGTGCATCTTCCTGTATCCAATACGCAGTAAGTCCAAAAACAGGTTCCTTTGTTTCCTCTCCGTTTATAGGTTCCAAATCGGTACCGCCCATTGCCATCAAGCAGCCCGGTCGAATACTTCCGCTGCCGATTTCCTGACCGCGCAGTTTAAATGAATATTGGTTCGGCTCCAGTTCAATATTATCTTGAATGTGAATATCCGGCATAATAATACCGATTTCAACGGCCAAATGTTTTCTCACTGTTCTGATAGAACTAATAATGCTGTTGTCTGTTTCATTGACAAGCGGGATCAATTCATACCCAACATGCAAAGTCAGCTCATCGACTTTCAATAACGAATCGTAATTTTCGGCATTGCTGATTTCCTTTTTGGCAGCCTTTTCCTGTTCTGCCAGTGTCATATTTTCCCGCTTCTTTTTTTCACCGGAACGCAGCTGATAGCTGAATATAATCAACAAAACGCCCATCACAATTAAAATCAAATGAGGGAAACCCGGAAGTACCGAAAGAATAAGAAGAACAATTCCGGCAATCATATACACTCTGTCGTATCTGCTTATCTGCTGCCACAATGTGTCGCCTATGGAACTTTCGTTTGCCGACGAACGAGTGACAAGAAGACCGGTGGAAAAACTTATTAATAATGAAGGGATTTGACCAACTAATCCATCACCGATGGTTAAAGAAATATAATTGGTTAATGCAACGTTAAAAGCCTCTCCACGAATAACCATTCCGACTATTAATCCGCCTATAACATTTACAAGCGTAATAATAATACCGAGAATAACATCACCTTGAATAAATTTTGAAGCTCCGTCCATATTTCCGTAAAATTGAGATTCTTCACTCAATTGACGGCGTTTTTCTATCGCTTGTTCTTCTGTAATTGCTCCGTTATTTACTTCTACATCAATAGCCATAAATAAGTTGGGCATTTTATCAAGTGAAAAACGCGCCGCAACTTCGGAAACACGTGTCGCACCTTTTGTAATTACGATGAACTGAACGAGTACCAAAATCACAAATATAATAACACCGACAGTTAAACCGGATCCGTTATTTGCCCCGCCGACAACAAACTCGCTGAAAGCAAGAACCATTTTTCCGTCAAAATTCGCACCCTGAGTTAAAATCAAACGGGTCGAGCTTACATTTACGGCAACACGCATAATCGTCGTTATTAAAAGCAATGTGGGAAATATAGAAAAATCGGTGGCTTTCCTCGTGTAACTGACTATCAGAACGATTAGAATTCCCATTAAAAGATTGATTGACATTAAAAAATCCAATAAAAATGTCGGGATAGGTATAATCAACATCATTACAACGACTACTATTATCGCTCCAAAAATCATAGTCGGATCTTTAAATAATGAAGTCCAATTCTTTAAATCAACATTTTGTTTCGTATTTCCCGCCATTATTTCCCTGCCTTATTATTATTTCATCTTTTCTTTATGTTCATACGCCAATTCCAGTGCCGTAACTACCAGTGCCCACATCGTTTCCGGAACATAATCATTGATTTTCACATCAGCATACAGTTTTCGTGCCAAAGGAACATTTTCATATAGATAAATTCCATGCTCCGCCGCAACTTTTTTAATCTTCTGCGCAAATTCATCTTGCCCCTTTGCAATAACACGAGGCACTTTATCAACAACTCTGTCGTATCGCAACGCAACTGCAAAGTGAGTCGGGTTTGTAACCACCACATCCGCCTGAGGAACGATGTCATTCAATATTTTTTGCTGTGACAGCAACCCTTGATACATCTGCTTTAATTTTGATTTTATCTGCGGATCCCCTTCCAAGTCTTTAAATTCCTGCTTAACCTCTTCTTTTTTCATTTTCAGCTCTTCTTCATACTGTCTATGAACAAAAAACAAGTCGAATATAGAAAAAATCAGCATTAAAATCATAACGAAAAAAATAATTTTCACACAAATTTTAAGCATAAAAATAAATCCGGCCGACACATCTATATTGAATAAATCTATTATTTCGCCAATATGATTTCTTATTACAAAAAATGCAACCACAACGATAATCATAACTTTAACAATCGATTTTACTAAATTAAAAGCTCCCACCGGAGAAAAAATTTGTTTTTGAAAGAACTTAAATATGTTGGGATTGATGCGTTTTGGGTCGGGAACAAGCGGCTTTGCGTAAAATTTCATACCGCCGATTTGTCCGTAATTACTTAAAAGTGCCGCAATAAATGCAATACTTGCCATCGGTAAAAATAATTTTGCCATAGGAATAATCAATGTATCGAAATACAGTCTCGGATTATGCAAAGATAATGTTTGGTAATTTTCAAAAATGTACACAAAACTGTATTTCAGTTCCTTGAAAATATATTTACCGAGAATTACCATTGTTCCAAAAGCAGCTATTGTTATAACAACCGACGGAATTTCTTTGGAAAGCGCAACACGGCCTTCCTCCCGCGCTTTACGTTTTCTGTGTTCGGTAGCTTTTTCTGTTCTGCCTTCGGATTCGGCAGATGCGAAACGTTGCAAATCAAACGGAATATTCAGTAATAAAATATCATTCTTTTCAACCATTAC
>JAFLVQ010000167.1 GCA_022508205.1 Spirochaetales bacterium | reverse complement strand
CAGGGATTGGCATATGGACGCTTCTCCGATACGGAGCAGATGATTGTTGTTTACGATGATATTTCACTGCCTTTCGGTACTATTCGCATTCGTCAGCAGGGAAGTGCCGGCGGTCATAACGGGCTGAAAAATATCGAGAAGGAACTCGGACATGCTCGGTACCAGCGAATTAAAATCGGTGTAGGTGCGCCGGAAAGCCGCAGCACGCTTGTAAATTTTGTTTTGGGAAATTTTTCCGAAGAACAGCTTGCAATTTTCAATAACGAAACGTTTGTGCAGATTGAAAAGTCCCTTGAGTGGATTGTGCACGGCAATACATTACGGGCAATGAGTCTTTTTAATGGAAAAAATCAGTCAAAAGATTAGCGATTTTCTTGGTTCGCTTGATTCTCACACACTGGACAAAGGGCTTCTTGTTGCGTGTTCGGGCGGACGTGACAGTATGGTGCTTCTTGATATTTTGCATAAAACTATTCACGGGAAACGTTTGGGAGTGCTTTATGTCAATCATAATCTGCGCGGCGAAGATTCTGCTGCGGAAGAAGCTTTTGTACGGAAAACAATTATTGAAAAATATAAACTCCCGCTTTTTATTCGCATAATCGACGCAAACGAATGGCATAATTGCGGCAGTATAGAAAATAAGGCACGTGACATTCGATACACATTTTTTGCGGAAATTTTGCAGCGTGAAAAATACGGATTTGTTGCTACGGCCCACCACATGAATGACAGAATAGAAACTTTTTTTCTGAATCTTTTACGCGGCGCAAATATACAGTCGCTTTCTTCTATTCCGGCAGTCAATCATGACATTGTAAGACCGATGCTGACTGTGACACGGGAAGAAATCGACACGTATGCACATATATTTTCTGTGGAATATGTTGAGGATAAAACAAACAGCCTGCCTCTTTACAAACGCAACAGAATCAGAAACGAAGTTATTCCGCTGTTGAAAACGTTATCGGGTAATTTGGAAGCATCGTTTTCCGCTGTTTTCGCGATTCTCGATACCGATGTACAGTTTTTGGAACAAGAAATTTCGGCGAGACTGGAAAATGTTTTGTTTCATCGATACCGTAATGTTTGGTGCATTGACAGACGAAAGTTCAGTGCCGAGCATGCGGCTGTTCGTTCCGGTATAGTAAAAAAAATTTGTTACGGTTTTAACGTTCGGCCCGGACGTCAGCTTACCGAATATATAGCGAATGCACAGACTGTCAATGTAAAAAAGAATGACATGTTGATTCAGTCGAAAGGTCCTTACTTGTGGTTTTATCCGCATACGATATGTTACAATCCGCAGTTTTCCGTAATCAACGGTAAATATAAGCGCGGTGATTTTGCTTTCTCATCGGAAAGCGGGGACTTGGAAATGCGCACAATATCCGGCAATGATGAAATCGATACGCCGAACGGACGAAAAAACATTGCCGATATTTTGAAAAAGCGCGGAGTACCGGAGACTGTTGCACGATCGGCAAAGGTATTTCACTGCGGCAGCGGACAAGTCGCCGGATATTTCTGTTTCGGATTTTTCGGCGTTTCGCAGCATTTTTACGCAAAGCAAAATGAAACCGCACACATTTTTTATCTGAATAGGCTTTAATTATAATCGGAGGAGATATGACGCAAAAACCGCTTTTTATGTCACCGCTGTCGGAACTTGTGCGTCCGACTGCAATGAAAGAATATATCGGGCAGTACGATATTGTCGGTGAAAAATCACTGCTATTGAAGATGATAGAAAATGATGATTTATCTTCCTTTATACTGTGGGGACCTCCGGGCTGCGGAAAGACAACACTTGCGCATATTATTGCCAAGAAGACGCAGGGGGTTTTTATCTCGATGAGCGCAGTAACTTCCGGTATAAAAGAAGTTAAAGATATTATGAAAGAGGCGCAGGACAAGTTCGCTCTTTTTCGTCAGAAAACAGTTTTATTCATCGATGAAATTCATCGTTTCAACAAAGCGCAGCAGGATGCTTTTTTGTCGTATGTCGAGAACGGTTCGATTGTGCTTATCGGAGCGACAACGGAAAATCCTTCGTTTTCTGTAATTTCGCCTTTGTTGTCGAGAATGCGTGTCTTTATCCTTCAGCCGCTGGGACATGATGAGCTTATGAAAATTTTGCAGCGTGGACTTGAGAAATCGCGTGAAGCAGTTTGCGGTGAATTGGATTTCCCGGAACAGCTTTTATCCGATATTGCACATATTGCCGCAGGAGATGCGAGAAGGGCACTGGGTATTATGGAAATGGCGGTAAAATTGTCGTATGAATCGGGAAGCGGGGAAAAAATACATATTACAAAGGAAATTGTACAGAAGGTTCTGCAGGGACGACTTCCGAATTATGACAAAACGGGCGATTATCATTATGATTATGTGTCGGCACTTCATAAATCGATGCGTAATTCCGATGCGGATGCGGCGTTGTATTATGCCGTGAAAATTTTAAAAAGCGGCGACGACCCGATGTCTGTTATACGACGTGTGATTCAATGCAGCAGTGAAGATATTGGCTTGGCTGATCCGCAGGCTCTGCAAATCGCAGTATCGGCAAAGGAGGCTTTGCAGTCTCTCGGAATGCCGGAAGCTACTTTGCCTATTTTACAGTCTGTTGTTTATAATGCACTGGCTCCCAAATCCAATTCGCTTTATGTGGCGCTTGATGCGATTACCCGCGATATAGAAACTTTTCCCGATTTGCCCGTGCCGCTTCATATTCGCAATGCACCTACAAAACTAATGGAAGAAGCCGGCTACGGAAAAGGGTACAAATATGCGCATGATTATGAAATGCCTATTACCGGAATGCAGTGCCTTCCCGACAAACTGAAAAATCGGGCGTATTATAAACCTAAAAATTTCGGTTTTGAAAAAACACTTGCCAAGCGGCTTGAAAATATTCATCAAATAAAAGATTCAATGAACGAAAATGATGAATAGGCATTGATTTCTGCATATAGGGATAGACTTGTATTCTATTTAGGTTAAAACTTTTGTCTAAGATGCATTGCCTCGCGGTAGATTGGGAAACGATTTGCGGGCAAGCCGAAGCTATTGTAGCTTTTCTATTTCTTCGATAGACAAGCCGGTTCCATCGGCAACCTGTTCTGCTGGCAGTCCCATAGCCAAAAATTTTTTCG
>JAFLVQ010000166.1 GCA_022508205.1 Spirochaetales bacterium | reverse complement strand
TAACCGCGCTGTGTGGACACACACGGGAAATTAAACAGCCGATAGGGAAACGGCGGGGCAAAACGCTCTGCTGTTTTTTTATGCGTGCTTGCGCCGGGTTAGGGACAATTTACGGGTATATTTTGTGCTTAAATATATATTCAATATACAATCATCGACGGATGAAAAACGTGAGGAGGAAAGGATGAAAATGTTTGCGGTACTTGTTGCCGTGATTACGGCAGTGTTTTTATTTGGCGGATGTGATGACCAAAACGCTGAAACGTCGTCTGATGAACCGCCTTTTACTGTTGCGTTTGACAGCGACGGCGGGACGGACGTGCCTTCTCAGCATCTGAGGTGGAGAGAAAAAGTTGCCGAACCGGAGGCTCCCGTTAAGGACGGCTACGCTTTTTTGGGCTGGTACGAAATCACCGCCGGTAACATAGAAAAACCTTTTGATTTCTCAGCCGGAGTGGAGAAAGATGTTTTGCTCAAAGCAAAATGGACTGCTTGGAACGTCTATGACTTTATACAGGAAATCAGAACGATGCGGACAAGCGACACGGTGAAGGCATACGGTTCGTTCAATGATGATGCACTTCTTCTGGTAAAAAATACGCTGCTGGAGCTTGCGAAAGACACACCGAGCGGCAAAGAACCGTCGGTTCTTTTTACGCTTGATCTGTCGGAAGTCACAGGGCTTTCCGCTTTGCCAAGCAGTGCTTTTTACGGTATCATAGACAACGTCTCATTGTCAGGCTGCATCAACCTTGAAGGCATACTTTTTCCCGAAAGTTTGAAAACGATCGGAAGCAAGGCGTTCTATGGCTGTTCAAACCTTAAAAGCATTGAAATCCCCGACAGCGTGAGCGAAATAGGAGATTCCGCATTCAAATGCGAAGGCATCAATTCTTCTGCGAAACTTGCGGAAGTAAAAATCGGCAAAGGCGTGACGACCATAGGAGACTCGGCATTCGCCGGGTGCAAAGGACTTGCGCGCGTGGAAGTATCCGACGGCAGCGCGCTGACCGCAATCGGCAAACAGGCGTTTTATCAGTGCAATGCCCTTGAAAATATGATTATACCGGAAAGTGTAACGGCAATCGGGGAATATGCATTTTACAACTGCATCGCACTTACGAACATAGAGATTCCCGACAATGTGGAAAAAATCGGCAAATATGCGTTCGCCGGCTGCCGCAATGTTACGAGCTTAACGCTGTCCGATTGTGAAATGGGTGACCATGTATTTTCCGAGTGTACGAAACTCACGGACATAGTGATTAAGAAGAGCGTAAGCGCAATCGGCGATTATGCGTTTTACCGCTGTACCTCGATTACAAATATTACGATTCCGGGCAATGTCAGGACGATAGGTAAATATGCGTTTGCGGGAGATGAGAACGGTACAAGGATGCAGCTTGCAGCGGTGCACATAGAAACCGGCGTGCAGGAAATCGGAGACGGGGCATTTGCCGGCTGCAAGAATCTTACGAATGTGGAAATATCAGACGGCATGAAGACAATAGGGAACAGTGCTTTTCAAAACTGCGGCATGCTTGAAAAGATAACGATTCCCGACAGTGTCACTACGATAGGAGGTAGTGCGTTCAGTGGCTGCGCTGCCCTTAGTTATATAACACTTCCGGAAAAACTGACCGAAATCAGCGACAATTTATTCCAAAATTCCGGTCTGATTGAGATAAATATTCCGGGCAAAGTGAAGAAAATCGGGGACAATGCATTTTACAGCTGTAGCAGTCTTTCCTCAGTGATAGTTCCCTCGAGTGTATGGACAATCGGCATTGGGGCATTCAGATTTTGCAAAGAGCTTACCGAAGCGACTTTTGAAAACGGCGGGGGATACTCATGGTATGCCACAGACAGCAGCGATTACAGAGGCGGCGATAAGATTGCGAGTAACGGTCTTTTGGCGAAAACGCTGGTAGGGTCTGCGAATTCTTATCTTTATAAAAGCAGTAGTTAGTAAAACCAATACGGCGTGGGAAAAAATCTCGCGCCGTATTTCTGTCTGTCAGTTAAAACTGTAAACTTAATGCGATTTGCATTCGATCCTGCTTCTGCTTAGGGTCGTAAACACTTGAAAATGACGGTTTGATGTTGAATGACTGTCCGTTATGAAGTTTTTTGTAGATATTTTTAATTCGATGCGCTGTTACAAACGGATATGCCGAAATCGGAAGCATAATACATGTAAAAGCTGCAATAATTCCAAAAGACAAAAGCGCTACTCCAATATCTTTTCCATATGCCCCATAAATATAGTCTTTATCACTATAATAACGGTAATATTCGGATGAAAGAACACTTATCATATAACTGCCGACTGCGATAAGCGGAATGGATGCTGTTGTCAAGGTTCCGCCGACCGCACACAGTACGATTCCGGCAGTTAGATATTTTTTGTAAACATAGCTGACTTGCTCTGCATTGTTCGGATCGACTGCCCATTGTCGCTGAAGTTTTTTCACAACAAAGATTCTTTCCGATTCTTTGAGCGAGGCTGTATCGAGGCTGTCCGAAGCCGAAAAATATATGTCATTTTGCCCGAAAGATTCGATTCCGGAGAATTTCCTTGCGGTTTTTTCGGCCAATGCCAGTACGTCATTCGATATTGCAGAGTCGCTTTCCGCAAAGACTACCGAACCTGTTGCTGTGTCGATGGCACGAGTATTCATTAAAATAGTGCCTCTCAATGAAGTAATTTTTACCATTATAACAATTTCGGCTCCTGAAAGTTCACCGACTTTGATAGCCATATCTTCGTTATAATTTTCGGCAGTGAAATTTGCCTCTTTCATAGCCTTGTCGAGTTGAGACTGACTAATGACGACGTACTGATTGCTTTTCATGACTTCCGCAGTGAATTTGTCCTGCACGGCTTCGGCATACAATGCGTCGAACTCGCCTTTTACCGTAAAAGGCAGGATTGCAGCATGTTTACCCTGCTGCGGAACTTGGTTTGCGAACGAGTTAAAAACCGCCAACATAAGTACGAAAATCGATGTGATTGATTTGTTCTTCATTTGATTTTTCCTCCTTACAAACAAGATTAAATATGTTGTAAAAAAAAAAAAAATATGTCAATGGTATTGCTAAAAGTTAATTTGATTTCGCCCGTTTCGATGTCTGCGTTGATTCTCCTTTCGCAGATTGATTTTGATGTTTGGGCTTTTT
>JAFLVQ010000165.1 GCA_022508205.1 Spirochaetales bacterium | reverse complement strand
CATCGCTTCTACAATCGGAACCGCACGCGGTAAAACGCATGGGTCGTGACGACCAGCAGTTATTACCTTTACAGCTTCACCTGAAGATTCTTTGATCGTATTTTGAGGGATTAAAATAGACGGTGTAGGCTTAAACGCTGCCCGAAAAACAATCGGCATTCCGTTTGAAATCCCGCCTAAAACTCCTCCGGCATGATTTGTCGCTGTTGTTCCACCGGGAAGAAAAGCATCGTTATTTTCACTGCCAAGTTTATGCGTACAGTCAAAACCATCACCGATTTCAAAACCTTTCACCGCATTAATCGAAAGAATCGCCTGAGCTAATAAAGCATCGAGTTTGTCAAATACCGGCTCGCCTATTCCCACCGGAAGATTTTTAATGACACACTCAATCACACCGCCGACGGAATCGCCTTTAGATTTTACATCTAAAATTAATTTTTCCATTTCTTCGGCTTTTTTACTGTCGGGACAGCGCACCGCATTGGCATCGACATCTTCCCGCTTGACATCATACGGATTTACATCAGCCGCAATATTCAGCACTGACTTCGTATATGCCGTAATTTCGACATTAAACTTTTGAGCCAAAATTTGCTTTGCGACAGCGCCACCGGCAACCAATGCGGCTGTTGTGCGCGCAGAACTGCGTCCGCCGCCTCTGTAATCACGCACACCGTATTTTTTGCTGTAGCAGAAATCGGCATGACCGGGTCTGAATAAATCTTTTACTGCCGCATAATCACTGCTTTTAGTATTACTGTTCTTAATAAACATCGCAATAGGAGTGCCTATGGTAACGCCTTCAAATACTCCGGAAACAATATTCACTGTGTCGGATTCTTTGCGCATTGTAGTTAAAACACTTTGTCCCGGACTTCTTCGCGCCATTTCTTTTTGAATAGCATCAACATCTATTTTCATTCCTGCCGGACAGCCGTCAATCACACAACCTACCGATTCACCGTGTGATTCGCCCCATGTGGTTATTGTAAACAACTTTCCAAATGTATTCCCGGCCATTTTTTACTCCAAAATTGTATTTAGCGGTGTTATATAACAACAAACTTCAAAGAACAAGCATTAAGAATCGAAAAATATGTTCAGCACAGCAGCAAAATATTTCCAAAACAGGAATCGCAGTTGATAAAAAATAATCTTCTTTATAAAAAGCATAAAATATGATATTTGATAAGGCAGATAAACAGTTAGCCAAAATAAAATTGAGGATAACATATGACACTCGCTGATTTCATTTACATCTTCGGAGCAATCGGAGTTTTTATCTACGGAATGATTCTTCTGAGCGAATCATTGGAAAAGGCTGCCGGCGAAAAATTAAAAAACATTTTATCACACATAACAAACAACAAATTCAGTGCAATACTTACCGGCTTGATTGTTACCTGTGTCGTGCAGTCTTCTTCAGCCACATCGGTAATGGTAGTCAGCTTTGTCAATGCCGGTCTGCTCTCGCTTGGTCAGGCAATCGGCGTCATAATGGGAGCAAATATAGGAACAACAACAACTGCATGGCTGATAAGTTTAACTCACATGAAAGTGAATATTACAGTAATTGCATACGTTGCAATCATTATCGGAATAATCCTGCTCTTTACCAAAAAAAGGAAAATATCGAGCTTCGGATATTGTCTGATCGGTTTCGGTTTCATGTTCATCGGTTTGGAGCTTTTGAAAAACGCAGTCCCTACTCCAGATACAACAAATACAGACAATTTTCTCTATACCCTTTTAAAGAGCATTCCGCAGGACAATTATTTTTCACTTATTATATTTATGCTAATCGGAACAATTTTCACAATGATTGTTCAGTCTTCCGCCGTTACAATGGCATTTGTGCTGACTTTAGCGGCAAGCGGCTATATCGATTTTTATCATGCGGCAGCTATTGTTCTCGGAGAAAACATAGGAACTACAATCACCGCGATATTGGCAAGTCTCGCCGGAAACAAAATGGCAAAAAAAGCTGCATTGGCACATTGTTTGTTCAATGTAATCGGTGTTTTGTGGGTATTAATTCCTCCGTGTTATAACTTTCTGATTTTTCTGTGCCAAAAATACGGCAGTGACAACATAAGCATGGAACTTGCGTTGTTTCATACATTCTTCAATGTTTTGAATGTTGCTATTCTGATTTGGTTTATTCCGTATTTTGAGCGACTGTTGAATTACAAATCTTCAATGTCCATAAAATATTCGCTTCTCAACTTTGACAAAGGTATTATTTCAAGTTCCGATATTGCAATGCTGGAAGTCACAAAAGAAATCGAGAAACTGGCAGAAAACATAGAAAATCAATTTCTTATCATCGATTCACTGCTTTGCGAAAATTGCAAGGATAAAAAGAGCAAAATTCAGGATTTGCATAAGATGAGAGAAGAACTTACCGAGAAAAATCACGAAATCAGTACATTTCTTAATAAAATGCTGGAAGGTAATCTGTCGGTGAGTACGATCTCCAGCATCAATAAAATGCTGTTCAGTTTGAAGTTTCGCCTGAACATATCGCGTTCATGCGAAATTATTGCACTGCAAATTTCCAAAGAAGAAACTTTTTCTTTGGAACTGTTCAGCAAAAGTTCGGAAGAACTTGCAAAGATACTGAACAAAATAAAGCAAATGTTCAAATACACACTTGAAAAAACATCCAGAAATGACGGAAAAGATATTTATACACTGGCAATTTTAGCGGAAGAAAATATCGACAAACTTTATTGGACAATGAAACATCACACAATTTCCATGATGAAAAAGAAAAACAACCTGGATATCGAATTTGACCTTACGCTGGTCTCGTTCGGGTTCTTCGCTTTCAACGGATACAATACATTCGATCTCTCCATGAAATCGTATTCGAGCCTCTATGTGCCCAAAGATATCTTTACTTTCCTGAAAACCGGACAGGGAAATGGCAGTCGGGCGGAGTACAACTTCGGCAACCTGGCTTTTCAGAGCGACAATTACGCCGAACTGGCCCTGGGCCATGCCCGTCACTGGAACGACCGGCTCGATGTGGGTGCCCGGTTGAAATTCCTGCTCGGAGCGGCCAATATCGATGCCCGCATAGACAAAATGAATATCACCCTGGGCGATGAGGCGTGGCGCATCCGCAGCCACGGATATGCCAATATGGCTGTTGCCGGTCTCTCGCTGAAACACAACAAAAAAGGGGAGATTAAGGGGATTGATTTCGAT
>JAFLVQ010000164.1 GCA_022508205.1 Spirochaetales bacterium | reverse complement strand
TCGGCGAGCTGATTCCGCGCATTCCGTTCTTCCGATGGGCGGTGCTCGGAATCAAGCGGAAAAAATCTTAAATAGTTGGTGCTGCATGATGCGGAAGAAGAAAATTACTGCATAACGAATTGTTTTTTGGTAAAAAGGCAGAAATTGTCTCATCTCGGATGCAATGATTAGTCTGATGAAGTTGTACTTTTCTTTCACGGCTTTATAGACTCAAAAGATTACTTCCCAAAAAGTCGACAACGAATACATGTATTTTGGATGTCGGTAAATTATCGGTTGCGGAGTATTCACAGATGTTTTGTCTGTAAAGATAACCGGATCCGGTGCAGATGATGCAATTGCGCCTGTTCGTCGGATAAAATATTTTGAGGATAATTACAAAATTGCCCGATTAAGATTTTTTTACTACTGTTGCCCAAATTTTGTCAGCCTTTGCGATGTGAGTCATAACCCAGTTTGCAACATACGCATAGAAATGAATTCCTGCTTCTATGTTGTCTGATGAAAGCTGCCGAACTTGATAATTCACTTCTTTTATAAAATTGTCATGAGCCATCTTGTGCATATCGGCTCCCGGATAGCCGCATTTTCGCATATAATTTTCTTCGTTATCAAAATGATAGACCGTGTAATCCGTCAGCTTTTTAAGTGCGGATGACATTTTGAGCTTGTACGTCTCCGGCGAACCGTTTGCAATTTCGTACAATTCATTTGCAATCATAAGAAGTTTCTTGTGCTGATCGTCGATCTCCGTGATTCCAAGCAGATAGCTGTCATCCCAATTTACTTTTTCTGTCATAGTTCCTCCTGATTTTACTGTAACATAATTTCGTACAAGACGGAAGAGGTGTGCTTTTTTATCGATTGTTCATTTTGTTGTCTTTTATCATTGCATAGGCAAATGACTTAAATTGATGCAGTTATATCGACAGTATGCCAATAACACCTTTTTAGTCGCTTAACTCTTGCAAAATCGAGGGAAATAGTATAAAGTACGGCTCAAACTTGGAGATGTACCGAAGTGGTCGTAACGGGACGCACTCGAAATGCGTTTGTCCTTTTCTGGGCACGAGAGTTCGAATCTCTCCATCTCCGATAAAAAAATCCTATTTTCGGCAAGCGACACCTTTTTGCCGTATCAATACAATCCTTTTAAAAATCATAATAAAGCTGAGGCGCCCTGCTAATCTTACTTCCGATAAGGTGACGAAGCGCAGCCACTGAAAATCAGATCTACTAAATCATCGGCAGAATTTAGTCGCCGGCTTCTTATTAAAATCGTTTGTCTACAAAGTTTTCAATCTGCGGTATAAGCTCGGTCTTTAAAATAGTTTTCATCTGCAAAATCGTTTCTGAAGCATTGCGCAGGAACAAATCGGCAGGATTGATTTCAAGTGCGTCAGCTATTTTGAACAGTAACTCGAATGACGGAAACTGTCGTGCAGATTCTATGCAACCGATTGTCGGCGTAGCGCAGTCGCACATTTCGGCAAGTTTTGCCTGTGAAATATTTTTTTGGGTGCGATAATATTTCAAATTCTCAATGAATGTCTTTTGATATGGATTCACGCTGTTATTCTAAACAACTATTACCAAAAATAAATAATGACAAACAAACAATTATGCGCTACAATGTTGCTGTACACAATAATTATACAAAAATAGTTTGTTGTACCTATATTTTACTTTTACAGCGAAATTAAGGAGAAAAGCAATGGCCGAAATCTACAGCAGCACAAGCGGTAATTATATAAATTATCTTGAACAGCGTCAGACCGACAAAATAAAAGATGTGATTAAGCATGCCAGTACAGAGCAAAATGCCGTAACAATGGCAGGCACACGGGAACTGTCAAATAAAATTCATAAAATGCAGACAGGAATTCAAACCAGTATAAATGAAAACACCTATGCCGTAGTTGCCTCTTCTGCAATTTTGAACGAAACTTTCAGACAAGGCTTTGACAGCGTGAACAACACGCTGGATCTTGGTTTTGCGGGTGTGTCTTCTGCCATAGGCACAATGGGTGCATCGATGACGGCGGGTTTTTCAAACCTTGCTTCTTCCATAAACAACTTGGCGGAAACGATTTGCGACAGACTTGACCAAATCCATAATGCAGTGAACAATCCGCTTGTTACCGCAAGTCGCGAACTGTACCGTCTCGGTATCAAGAATGCGGAAAATCAATTCTATAAGGAAGCGCTGGAAAACATAACTGCCGCCATAGAAAAAAACAAAACGGACTACATCTCTTGGGGAACATTGGGAAAATTATACCTTTTTGGTATGAGTGATTTCAGTAACGTGGTTGATATTCCTAAAGCAGCAGAGGCGTTTACAAATGTTTGCAAGTATATCACGCCGGACATAAATGATTCAAGCGACGCAAAAGCCCTTGCCTCGGAATATTATTTCTACTTGGGGTATGCGAACTACATCCTTTCAAATGAAGCCCGACTAGAAAACAACGCGAATGCCGTCTCAACCTATTTGGAAGCCTCCGCAGCTGCGAACAAAAAGTCATACGTTCTTTCCGACAATATGCTTGAGTCACTGTACAATCAGGCGCGTGCGTTCAGCCTGCTGGGACAAAAGGACAATGCCATTGCATGTCTTGAAGAGATCATCCGCAAAGACAATCTCTATTCCATAAAAGTGATGGGCGATGCCGATTTTGCCGCCATGCAGTCGGATGTGGTTGCGCTCATAGAAAAGCTGCGCGATGAATTATATGCAAAACTTCAGGAAATGATTAGGATTGTACATGAAGAATACTGCATTTTTAATGGAGAATTCGCGAATGAGCTTACAACAAAACTGAATGTTGCAAAATCCATAAATGCAACCTCACCTTATTTGGATGTAAACAAAGTATTTATGGATTTAAATCCATTGATGAATAAACTAAATTTGGGTGATATTCCTTATGATAATACACTTTGTTCTGTCTCTTTTAAACCTAATGAGAATAAAAATGATGCTTATCATTCAGAAGTGTACAAAAATATACTGATATTATGTAAGAAAAATTTTCATACAATAATTCGTTGTTCATCTAACACAGATATAAATTATATGCAGGAGTACGGATTCTCAGGAATTAAAATTCCTGATTCAGTGGAAGAACGCGATGATAGTTTTTGGGGTTATAAGTTCAAAGTTTCGGAATATGGGAAAAAAGGACAAATAAGCCTTGAATACTGTGACCTTGCGGAGTATGATAAATCAAAAGAGCCGCTGAAAAATTATTCGGAGGTCGCCAATTCAATCAGCGCCAATCGAAACTCAAAG
>JAFLVQ010000163.1 GCA_022508205.1 Spirochaetales bacterium | reverse complement strand
CATTAATAGAGCTTTTGCAGCATCAAACATCATCCGACTTACAGTTATGCCACAGAATCGACAGAAATACAGGCGGACTTGTTCTGCTTGCCAAAAATCGCACGTCACTCGATGAAATTCTGAATGCAATGGAAAATCATTTGATAAAAAAATTTTATCGCTGCATTGTCTACGGCACTCCGAATCCGCCTAAAGCCACATTAACCGATTATCTATCAAAAAACAGCCGCATTTCACAGGTCTTTGTCCATACAACACGCGAAAAAGGCGACTTAACGGCAATTACGACGTACAATACTTTAAAAACAATCGGTAAATTATCACTGCTGGAAGTATCGATCGCAACAGGCAGAATGCATCAAATAAGAGCACAGCTGGCACACATCGGCTGCCCTATTTTAGGCGACGGAAAATACGGAAATACGACAGTCAACAGAAAATTTAAAGTGAAAAACCAGCAATTGTTTGCGTTCAAACTGGCATTCGATTTTCCCGCAGGAAGCAAATTAAGCTACTTATCGGGATCATCGATTGAGATTCCAACTTTGAATGAAAATGACTTACACCGTTTTGCAGCTGTTCAAAATTGATTTACTTCATCAATTATGATACAAAGAAGGCAGTTTATGATATTAAAAAAATTATCTTTCCTTTTGATTTTATGTATATCCGTACTGTTCCCGTCTTTTGGTGCAAGCCAAGTCAAACTGATTAACGGAAGTAATATTTACAATCGAATATTCATATTTTTCTTTCCTGTGGGGAAAAAATATGAATCATATACGACCAAATATAGGGATAAGTTCGCTCTTGAACTTACAATTTCAAAAAATCATCTGCAAAACCCTCCGCAGCTGGAGGATACTCATTCGCAGCAGCTTATAGATTCCAATTTGGTATTTACGATTCTCGATATTCCGCAGGCAAAAACCGGCGAATTCACTCTGCCCGTTTCTATACGATGCAACGAGAGAATTACACAGAAAAAAGTAAAATTCACAATTGTAACGAAAGAAGATATTATGGTACTTTCCGGTAAAATGACAAATCTTCAGATCGGCGAGCTGACAAATGACGTGCATTTCCGCAACAGATTGCGCTGGCATAACCCATTCTATTTCGATTTAAGACTGCAGCTGCCCAGAGATATGACAGATCAAAACAGAAATGCTGCAAAATAACATGCAGTCAAAACTTTTCAGGCAGCTTGAAAGTTGGCAATAAAAAAACGCCGAGCTATACCCGGCGCATAAGCGGCTTGATACAAAAATTATAGTTTCGCAATATTTTCGGCTCTTGCTTCATCGGCAACTGCTTTTGCCACAGCTTCAACTACTCTTTTGTCAAAAGCTCCCGGAATGATATATTCTTCGGAACGTTCTTCATCTGTAATTATAGACGCGATAGCCTTTGCCGCCGCTATTTTCATTCGTTCTGTAATGTCGCTTGCCCGTACATCCAATGCTCCGCGAAAAATTCCCGGGAAAACAAGTACATTATTAATTTGATTCGGATAATCCGAACGACCGGTAGCTACAATTCTTGCCCCGCCCTTTTTAGCTTCTTCTGGCATAATTTCAGGCGTAGGATTTGCCATTGCAAACACAATAGCGTCACTTGCCATAGTACTGACCATTTCGGCAGTCAAAACATTCGGACCGCTTACCCCGATAAATATATCTTTGCCTTTGATAATTTCGGCAAGAGCTCCTGTTTGATTATTGCGGTTTGTACATTCCGCCATAGCTGCCTGTGCCGGATTCATCCATTCCTGCCCTCGCGCCAAAGCTCCCGCTTTATCCACAAGCACAATATCACCGACTCCAAACTGCAGCAGCAATTTCGCAATGCTTATGCCGGCAGAACCTGCTCCGTTAATAACAATATTTACATTTTCCAAATTCTTTTCAACAAGTTTTACCGCATTCAAAAGCCCCGCGGCAACGACAATTGCAGTACCATGTTGGTCATCATGAAAAACGGGAATATCCAATTCCTTACGCAGCCGTGCTTCGATTTCAAAACAACGCGGTGCGCTTATATCTTCCAAATTTATTCCGCCGAAAGTCGGAGATAAATACGTAACCGTCTTGACAATTTCATCGACATCCTTTGTAGCAAGGCAAATCGGGAAAGCATCGATACCCGCAAATGTTTTAAACAGAATCGACTTTCCTTCCATTACAGGCATTGCCGCTTTTGGTCCTATATCGCCAAGTCCCAAAACAGCCGTTCCGTCCGAAACAACGGCAATCAAATTGCCTTTTGCTGAATACCGATATACATCATTTTCATCTGCGGCAATTTTTCTGCACGGCTCGGCAACTCCGGGCGTATAAGCCGTACTCAAATCATCACGATTTTCTACTTTCACTTTACTGACCACAGCAATTTTACCGTGATTTTCTTCATGCATTCGCAACGCCAATTCATTAAAATCCATATTATTTTCCTTCATACATTCGCAACGATAAATTTGTACCGCACTGTATCATTAATGAAAAAATAAATACATTTTTTCTGATAAAAAAGTATGCGCATACATTTCTACTGTAAAATTCTTATCTCTTCGGACAACAACAAACGCGAACCTTTTTTTATGCAAACATAATAATCACCCAGCGGAACGGGGATTTTGTGATGCAGGACTTGTCCCGGCACAACATCAAACAAATGAAGCTCTTTTTTCATGCCGGATGAAAGCTGCGACAATTCTATTGTATAACTTCCCGTATCCACTTCACCGTTTTTTATATAAACCGAAATATTTCCGACTCCGCTGCTGCCGTCGTTTTGCCAAACGGTTTCCATCATTTTTTTAACTACAGATGTTATTTCAATATCCGATTTATCCAAAGTCACAGATGTATTGCCTTTTTCCGGCAAAGGTTTTTCCGACGCTATTTGATTTACCGAAGGTGTTTTATTATTTTCCGGAGCTTTATAAGCCGGAAGTGTTACTATTCTGCGCGCGTATGCATAATGACGCTTATAATACGGTTCTTTCAGCGAACATTTCACAACGCCCACATTCGGACCGCCCGATGCCGCGTGAATGAATTTATCCGCAAACACAAAAATTCCGACATGACTTACTCCGCTTCCGAAATCAAAAAAAATCAAATCACCGGGTTGCAAATTTCCCGTAACCACAGTTCCTATATTCTTTTGATGCGCTACGGTTCGGGGTAACTGAATATCGAATACTTTGCTGTAAACCCGCGATACAAACGCGGAACAATCTATTCCATTCTTTGAATTCCCGCCGTAAACATAAGCCGTTCCCATCCACTCTTCTACACTGTCAAACAGTTCTCTGACAATCTGCTGGCGACTTTTATTCATTACACCATTTGGATAAGAGTAAAAAACA
>JAFLVQ010000162.1 GCA_022508205.1 Spirochaetales bacterium | reverse complement strand
TCCCGGTGCCTGGTGCGCAAATTGGTTGCACGGGAAATCGAGAATTTCAAATCCATCATCACGGTACTTACCGTACAGCTCTTGTAAACTTTCGTATTGCGACGTAAAAGCACAATGTGTAGCCGTATTCACAATCAATACAACTTTTCCTTCGTATTGTCTCAGTGAGACCATTTCGCCGTTCATTGCTTTAACCGAAAAATCATAAATAGTCATTTGTACCTCCATTCATAGTATAAAAATAACCATTATCGATTAATCGGATATGGGGTAAGATATTTTTTTACATATTCTGAAGTCCGAGAATTTCTTCTGCAATTTTTACTGCGTCTTCTATGCAGTCGCTGCAGCTTCGCAAAACTTTTCCGGTATCAACGCCCTTGAGTTCACGGCAAATGACCGATTGGTTTTTTGCCTTGAACGTATCGATAATTTTTTCTGCTAATTTGTAAGTGGCAGCTTTGGTTCTTTGCGATATGCCGCCGCTGTTTTTTAATCCTGCAAGCATTACTGCACCGCTTACGGCTCCGCAGGTGCAATTCATTGCCCCCATGCCAAGCCCAAAGCCTTCGCTGATTTTGAACAATATTTCTTCATCAATTCCGAATTTTTGTGCAAATGCACACACTACAGCTTGACAGCAATTGTACCCTGAATTGTGAAGTTCCATAGCTTTTTCTGTCGGTGTCATCGTTTTTCCTCCTTAAAATATGCAGCGCAGATTTTATATGATTGTGATAAAAATTTTCTGTTTTTTCAATCAAAAGTGTTTTTCTAAAAGAAGAATTTAAGGAAGTAACATTTTTTATGATATAATGCCGCGGCTTTAGGGAAGGAGCTGAATGTGTTTTATAAAGCTAAAGAATGTTATGTAAGAGATAAATTTGGTAATCGCTATTTTGATCTGCGGCGTGCCGATAATATTGCCGGTCATTCACATCGAAAACTTACAACTCAAATCAAAAATGCTGTTTCCGTTCATCTTACACTTGATCTGCCCACAATATACCATAAGCGATACAGAAAAATTATTTCTTCGCTCACATCTGCCGGACTTTACGAACTGTACTTTTTTTCGTCACCGCAAGAATTTTTACTGAAAGCTGCGGTTTTGTTTGGGACAATAGAAGCAGACACCCTGAATATGAGTGATTTTCTTACGGGGCATGGAATAAAATCCGGCAGTGGTTTAAAACTGCGCGATTTTACATTGAGTCATTCTGATGAAAAGAAAATGGATAAAACAATTGTTTGGTATTATAATTATCCGCGTTTGCTTAATGAAAGTAATATTCCCAATGCAGATATTGTTGTGCTTCCGGCATTGTATACCGGTTATACCGGAGGATGTGCGGTGCTGGTTAATCGTAATGTAAGAGAATTGATGAATATTTGTCATCCATTGGAAGAAGTTCCGGCGATTGTTTTCGTCACATCGACAGTGTTTTATTATCGTGCAAAAGCATTGCAGGGGCAGAAGTGTTTTTCTTTTGATAGTGAAAAGTTTTTATGCAATGACAGAGTTTTTGCATTAAAAGATGAATATCAAAATGAAATACAGGATATTGCGGCAGCATTGAAATCGTCCGGCATAATAATCAATACTTTGGCTCCATACTATAATTATATCCCGCTTACACTTGATATTCATGAGATAAGGCGTATTAAAAAGAATTTGGAAAATTGCTGAATATTTTTATTTGCGTCTGAAAGATTTCGGTATTTGATGATAACGACTGTAGCAAATTCCGAAGATTGTGCATATAATAATGGCAGCAAAGGAAATTGCCAGTGAAACAATAAGTTTTTTTTGTGTATCTTTCGGCATAAATCTCTCCTTAAATTTGTTTTGAGCGACATCGTCTGTTAAATAACGATTTTTCATGTTTTATGTCAAATAATTTTTTCACAGATTTTGAATATTATAAATATGATTTACAATATTTTACTGCAACTTTTATTGCCTCTTTCATACTGATAGCACTTGCTTTCCCTGTTCCGGCAATGTCCATTGCAGTGCCGTGATCCACAGAAGTCCGTAGAATCGGCATTCCGACTGTGACGGAAACCGTTCGTTCAAAGTCAAGCGTTTTGGCTGCAATATGTCCCTGATCATGATACAGAGACAAAACGCTGTTGTATTGCCCTTGCAGTGCCAAATGAAATACCGAATCGGCTCCGATTGGTCCGTCAACTTTATATCCCTGATTTTTCAGTGTTTCTATAGCAGGCATTATTTCATCAACTTCTTCATTACCGAAAAGCCCATGTTCACCGGAATGCGGATTAAGCCCGGCAACTGCCATTGTGCCGTTTTTTATCCCTAATTTTTCCAATGCTTTGATGCAGCGTTTTACATAATCTTCGATGCGCTCTTTCGTAATCATGTCACAGGCAGTACGCAGCGAAACATGACGTGTAAGAAAAAAAATACGCAGATTGTGTACTTCAAACATTGTCAGCGGATCAGCAGTTTTAGTTAATGCACCGAATATTTCAGTATGTCCTATATATGGAATATGTGCGACTTTCAGATTTTCCTTATTTATCGGCGGAGTAGCAATTGCATCGGCACGTTTTTCAATTGCCAGATTTATACTCTTCTCAATGTATTCGTAAGCAGCTTTTCCGCACATTTTTGACATTTTGCCGATGTGCAAATCCGCGAAGTTTATATTGTTAACAGGAATGACGTTCAGCTGATTTTCTTTGTAATCGTTCGGATTTTCAATAGCACAAAGTTTCGTATTTGTTTCTGTAATTTTGACTGCATTTTCAATGACTTTAAAATCTCCTATAACGACACACCGTGCGATGTCGGCAATTTCAGGAGATGATACAGCTTTTACTGCGATTTCGGGACCGATTCCTGCGGGATCGCCAAGCGGAATAGCAATAATTGGACGCCTCATATTTCTTCCTTTATTACAAATACAAAGATTCATTCTAAATAAAAAAGAGGCATAAGCCTCTTATATTGACTCTGAGACGAATTGAACGTCCGACCAAAAGTTTAGGAAACTTCTACTCTATCCACTGAGCTACAGAGCCAATCACGATTTAGGTAGCATATTTCGCTTTTTCAGTCAATTGAAGTTTGCTGTTAATTTAAACTTTAAGTGTCAAGTCTCGCAGTTGTTCAAATACAATTTGCCGGTAAACCGGCGACGGAGCAGGAGCCGGATTTAGGGTGCATTGAGCTTGCGCAAGGCTTAAAAATAAACTGCAGGGTAAACCTGAGCAGGGCTTTGGCTTGCAAACTTTTTATAAAGGGACAGACCCTAATACTAAGTTGGGATATAGGTCTGACACCGATTAGCTTTGCTTTAAATAGAGGGGACAGACCTCAATTCTAAAATAGAATACAGGTCTGTCCCTTTTTGCAATAA
>JAFLVQ010000161.1 GCA_022508205.1 Spirochaetales bacterium | reverse complement strand
AAATACTGCGAGGCAGTGCCAAGCCGCCATTGAATTGGGGTCAGACCTGTATGCTAAGTTGGGATTAGGGTCTGTCCCCTGCAAATGTAAAATACTGCGAGGCTGTGCCAAGCCGCCATTGAATTGGGGTCAGACCTATATGCTGAATTGGAATTAGGGCCTGTCCCCTGCAAATGTGAAATACTGCGAGGCAGTGCCAAGCCGCCATTGAATCGGGGAATTGGGGGCAGGCCTGTATCCTGAAT
The DNA here is from genome assembly GCA_022508205.1 of Spirochaetales bacterium. GTDB lineage: Bacteria > Spirochaetota > GWE2-31-10 > GWE2-31-10 > GWE2-31-10 > RGIG8597. The sequence continues at coordinate 3,172 of JAFLVQ010000161.1, read as the reverse complement.
TGGGATTAAGGTCTGTCCCTCGCGGAAGCCTTACTGTTGCGCAGTGCCGCACTGCCCGACAATTTGAGTGACAAAAAATTAAAATTGTACTATATATTTCCCCAATATTAATTTTGAAAAAGAACTGTTATGTCTAAGAGAATTCCTTATAAAAACATAAAATATTACACTTTTGCCGAAAACAGAGATTTCATACTGGAAAGCGGAACGGCTTTCGGCTCAATTACCGTTGCCTATGAAACCTTCGGAACTTTAAATGAAGATAAAAGCAATGCAATATTAATTTTTCATGCACTCACAGGCGATTCGCACGTTACATCGTCTTATGATGATGATAATTCCACTCCGGGCTGGTGGGATTCACTTGTCGGACGCGGCAAAGAAGTAGATACGAACAAATATTTTGTTATCTGCGCGAACTTATTCGGCGGCTGCATGGGCTCCTCGGGTCCGTCCTCGATTAATCCGCTTACAAACAAACCTTACGGTTCATCTTTTCCCTTTATAAGCGTAAATGATATGGTGAATGTACAGAAAAGACTTATCGATTATCTCGGAATAGAACAATTGCAATGCGTAATAGGCGGTTCACTCGGCGGAATGGCAACAATTTCAATGATGACAAATTATCCCGATATAGCACGTTCTTTTATTATTATCGCATCTGCGTATAAAACATCATCGCAAATTATGGCATTTTATGAAGTTGGTCGAAATGCAATACTCGCGGATCCCTATTATCAAAACGGAGATTACTACGGGAAGGAGTATCAGCCCGAACGCGGACTGGGAATAGCAAGAATGGTAGCTCATATTACTTATCTTTCAAATAAGGGAATGGAAAATAAGTTTGGGCGAATGATTCAGGAAAATGTCATAAATGAGCAACTAACCTACAATCGGTTCGGGCCGATGTTTGCAATAGAAAGTTACCTGCGGCATCAAAGTACGAAATTTATCGCTCGATTCGATGCAAACAGTTATTTGTACCTTACCAAGGCAATGGATATGTATGACCTTACGCAAGGCGGGAAGAAAACGCTGTCTTCGGAATTCTCGAAAGTCAATAAAAAAGTTTTGATCATTTCGTTTACTTCCGATTGGCATTTTACACAGGCAGACAGCTGGGAAATGGCAAAGGAGCTTGCCAGTCTCGGAAAAGACGTCTCTTATATCAATATAGAATCTTCTTACGGTCACGATTCATTTTTGCTCCCCTGCAAGATACAGGAAGGTGCCATAAAAAACTTTCTGAAAAATGTAGGAGTATATAATGAAACTGCCTAAAGAATTGGTTATCGCCAGCATTTCCGATGAAGTCGCACAGAACAGTCGCATACTTGATTTGGGATGCGGTGACGGAACATTGCTAAAACATTTAAAAGAAGTAAAAAATGTAGTCGGATACGGAATAGAAATTGATTGCGACGCAATTCTTTCATGTATCGAAAAAGATATAAATGTACTTCATTGGAATCTTAATGATCTGCCGTTAAATTTTCCAGATCATTTTTACGATACCGTAATTCTGAATCAAACATTGCAGCAAGTTTTAAAGCCTAAGGAATTAGTCAATGAAATGCTTCGTGTGGGAAAAGAAGTCATTTTGAGTTTCCCGAATTTCGGTCAGTATAAAATCAGATTCAAAATTTTATTGAACGGGAAAACACCGATTACTTCGACTTTGCCGGATAAATGGTACGAAACATCGAATATCAATTTTTTATCCATTCGCGATTTTTATGATTTTTGTGAAGAAAACCAAATTGAAATTCTTGCGCATTATTTTTTCCGAAAATCAAAATACGGGATGATTCCGGTGCATAATTTACCAAATCTCCGCGCTGACGTCGCAATTTTCAAAATTAAACGGAAAGAAATGCATTAACAGAAAAGTACTAATAATTATTTTTTTTTATCCGAAAAATAAGGTAACTATCATCATAAATGAGAGTCTTTGATTTACTTAGGGAGGAACGGTTTTGGCAGTTAATAATCCTTATCAACAATATAAACAAGCACAAATTACCACGGCAGACCAAGGGCGGCTTGTGGTAATGCTGTATGATGGGGCAATTAAATTTCTAAACAAAGCTCTGGAAATTATGGAAAAAGAAAAGCTGTCCGGCAGTGATATTGAAAAAATTCATGTGAATATCGTAAAAACTCAAGATATTATTTCTGAATTGATGAGTTCTTTAAATATGGATATTGGAGAATTTTCGCACAGATTATTCAGTATCTACATGTACATGAATAATCGTTTGATAGAAGGGAATATAAAGAAAGACAAAACTCCGCTATTGGAAGTTCGCCGCCATCTTACGGAACTGCGTGAAGCATGGGCACAAGCCTCCAAAAATATTCAGAAAGAAGGAATCTCAACGCAAACGGGAGGAATTAATGTTGCAACCTGAAATTTTGGCAAAACGAATAAGAGCAAATTTAGTAGAACAAAAAGAAAAACTCGAAGATTATTTAAAACTTTTGGATCAGCAGGAAATCGATATTAACACACGAAATGCAGATAAATTGTTGTCTCATGCAAAAGTTGAGAAAGATGTTGTCAAAGAATTGTCACAGTTAAAAATAATTCTGGAACCGCTGGAAAAGATGTACAGAACATCCGAATATCAAAAAGATGAAGCTTTGCGGGGACTGAGAGAAAGTATAGATAGATTATCCGAAAATGTTCAAAAAAAAGCCGAAGCGAATGCCGATAACTTAACATCCACGCTTGACACTCTGCAAAAACAAATTAAACAAGTTCGTTCAAAAAAAGTTACAAATACCAACAATGTTTATTCCAATGCTGCACCGAGAATGCTGAATATCAACGGTTGATATTTTTTAAAACATACATTTCATTAGCCATCCGCTATTTATATTCAAAATAGCGGATTTTTTATTTTCAAGTAAGCTTCTTACCGAAAAACATATTCAAGATTATCCGCAATATTTTCGATAAAACCGAATATAGAACAACAATTGCAAAGGACGGAAAATCATGAAAAGGAAAGAGTCATTATTTATAGCTTTGTTTTTTATTCTGCCTCTATGTACGTTTGCCAATGGAGAAACGACAGGAATTGCCAGTTGGTACGGTCCAAAATTTCACGGCAAACTTACGGCAAACGGGGAACGATTCAATACATATTCGCTTACTGCCGCT
>JAFLVQ010000160.1 GCA_022508205.1 Spirochaetales bacterium | reverse complement strand
ATCTTCTTTCCAAAGTCGAAAAGAAAGCTACTCCGCCGGAAATTTTTCCGGATAAAGCAAGCTGTGCATTTATCTGCCCGGTAGCAACCGTCTGGGTATTTATTTGTGTGTTGATTTTCAATACGGATTTTTTTTCATTAACATCGACCAAATTAATTTTATCGGAGGTATATTTCCGAGAAATATCCGCTTCTATCTTCGCTGACTTTATGCCGATTTCAAAATCACTGTCAACTTTTACTACACCTTCTTTCTTTTTTATGGGAATGTCGATAGTGGCATTAAGATTCAAAGATGCATTTAACCCGGTCTCAAGAGAAACTTTTCCAATATCATTTGAATAGCTTTTCTTAACTGTGAAATCTTTATTGAAAATATTTTTATTAGCTCTGCTGTCCGCCAATTCATCGGCAATCTCGATTTTTATACTTTGTTCGGGCAATTTGTAAGATTCTATTGCATCGTAAAAATCAGGTTTCTGGGTATTAATGATTATTTTCTTTTCGGTTCTGGAAACAGAAATAATTTTTTTTGCTATTTCATCTACATCAACAAAAACATCACCTACCTGCAAATCCATTATAGAAATTTCTTTAAATTCACCGCTTTTTTCCGCCAAATCAATTCCGCAGTCCGAAAAGTCAATAACATCGGATTTGTAAATAATTTCAGAATTGCTGACTGCAAAAATATTCGGTAAAAACACAAATGCAGTCAAAAAAACAAACATTGATAATAATTTATTCATTCTCACCGCCTAATCTCCCATTAAAATTCTAAGACTTTTTTTCTGCACGTTCCCGTCTTCGTCAGTCTGAACAACACCGCATATTTTGCCCGAATCATCGTATTCATAAATACACTCCAATTTCTTAGATTCATTTCTGGAATCAATTTGCATAATAATTTTTTTACTGATTTTTCCGTCACTGCGCGAACATTCCCGTGAAATATAAAGTTCCGAATTTTCACCTAAATTGGAAGTTCTGCTGATACTTTGCAAATCGCCGTTACTGTAATAATTGTAAATACGTTCAACTTTATTTCCGGACAAATCGATAAACTCGCATTTCTGAACCTTATCAGCTTGATTTAAATAATAAATTGTTTGCCCCGATTCACTGTTGATAATAACCTGTGTAAGATTTTCATCTTCCCGCCCGGTGTTCGATACTTGCCCGCAGCCAAGTAGTAAAAGAAAAGTTATTATATGTAAAATAAATATCTTATTCTTCATATATACTCCTATTAATTAATTTATTTATGGTGTTAAAGTAATTTATCAATAGTAATAAAGAAAATATTTTACATATAAAGTGAATAGAATCTGCGGAATAAAAAAAGGACTGCTTGAAAAAAAATCAAGCAGTCCAACTAGCAAATAAACAGTTCAGCATCAAAATTTGTTTAAATTTCGACACAAATGTTAAAGGATTACCTATTTAACGAACTGCCGTTTTTATAATCTCATTTTATATTAAATTTCTTCAAAAATAATTTCGGAATCTTTCGGTTTATCGTCTGAAATTTCGATTGCACTTTGTAATAATTCACATGCCGTTTGAACATCGCCGTTGTTATAGCATAGAGTAAATATCGGTTCTCCGACAGTGACTTTGTCTCCGACATTCTTCAATACCTCAATTCCGGCATAATGATCGATCGAATCTTCTTTTGTTCGTCTGCCGCAGCCAATGTAAACAGATGCAACTCCGACATTATATGAATTCATTTTGGTGATATATCCGCTTTTTTCGGCACAAACATTTTTAGTATATGTATATAAAGTTTTGGGATTTAATATGTAGTCAACATCCGCGCCTTGATGTTCGATATTCTGCAAAAATAATTTGAAAGCAGCTCCCGATGCCACTGCATTTTCCGCCATGCCTATAGCTTCTTCCAGCGATGCAGCTTTTTCGGATAAAAGTATCATCCAACCGGCAAGCCTGTAAGTTAATTCCGCCAAACGTTTATCTGCATTTCCACGCAGCGCCGCCGCACTTTCCAAAACTTCGTTATAATTTCCGATTGTCCGCCCCAAAGGCCGCTCCATATCACTGATTACAACCTTGATCTTCAAGCCGGCAGTTTTCGCCGTTCCCACAATATACTCGGCAAGTTTTTTCGCATCGTGAATATTTTTCATAAACGCGCCGCTACCGCATTTCAAATCAAGTACAAGTGCATTGCTTCCTTCGGCAATTTTTTTCGACATAATCGATGATGCTATCAAAGGAATCGATTCTACCGTCCCCGTAACATCACGAAGTGCGTACATCAATTTATCTGCCGGCACAAAATCTTCGGTCTGACCCATCATTACAAAACCATCAGCCGCCAAAATGCTGTGCACTTCCTCTTCTTTCAGAAAAACACGATACCCCGGAAGTGACTCCAGCTTATCCAAAGTACCGCCTGTATGTCCCAACCCACGCCCGCTCATCATCGGAATTGTACAGCCGCATGCAGCCGCTATCGGGGCAAGCAGCAAACTGACTTTATCGCCTACTCCACCTGTGGAATGTTTGTCTACTTTTATTCCCGATATTTCATTGAAATCAAAGCGCTTGCCTGACGAAATCATCGCATTTGTCAACATCCATGTTTCTTCAAAATCAAGTCCTTGAAAAAAAATAGCCATTAAAAAGGCGGAAATTTGGTAATCGGGAATTTTTCCGGTTACATATCCACGAACTAATTCATTAATATTTTCCTCAGTCAGTTTTTCACCGTTTCTCTTTTTTATAATACAGTCAACAGCACGCATTTTCACCTCCGCACTAATTTGATCATAAAAAAACTCCCAAGAATTGGAAGTTATACTTTCATTCTTGAGAGTCTTTCATTTAGAAAAACATATTTAATTGTCATCATCTTTAAACTTTTTCATTCCTGCACGCCAGAACAGTATAGCCATTATTAAATTCAATACAGCCACAATCAATACCGAGAAAAATATTTTCATGTGAAGAAAATCTCGAAAGACTTCTACTATCATGACATTTAACGCCAGCCAAAAGAAAAAGAAAAAGAATAACCCCAAAACTAAATTTGCACCGCCTGCAAAATATTTTTTCACCTTGTTGACAAAATTGTCCGCAATGCTATGAAAAAAAGCATTCGCACCCTTTTTTATCAATCCAGCCAAAGGAGTATACAAAAAGCCGAGCTTATCTTTTATTGCCACAGTGCTTTCCTGTCAAACAAAAAACAAATCCGGCAAAGAAACCTATTAATAAAGAAATTCCTACAGTAAGAAAAACATTTTCTTTGAATTTAGTTTCTGTCTTAGGTAAATATTCGTCTTGAATCACATTTTTCAGTTCGGTTATTTTTTCTTCAACTGTTTCTTTGAACTGTTTCACCGTATCTTCAAACATTTTATCTTTCTTTTCTTCAACCATTTTTTGCTCCTATAAGTTTATTTTTTATCGAAATTACGACGTTCGGTATGAACTTCACGTC
>JAFLVQ010000016.1 GCA_022508205.1 Spirochaetales bacterium | reverse complement strand
TTTTTGTAAAAATGCAAAATCCGCAAACCCGCAGCGGGATTCAATTCTGTAATTTTCTTGATTTATGAAATCGCAATAATTAGTTTTTACTCAACATTCATTTCATTGGACTGATATATGATAAAAAAAATTTTGCCTTGTATATTATTATTGCCGTTTTTTTTCTGCTGCGGCAAAAAAGAATTGATAGTTCTTACCGATCACAGTTTTCCTCCGTTTGAATACATCAAAAACGGCGAGCCTGTCGGCGTAGATCCCGATATTGCCGCAATAATAGGCGAAAAATTGGGAAAGAAAATAAAAATTCTTCCGATAGGTTTCAGCTCCATAATTCCATCAATAGAAAGAAAACTCGGAGATATTGGCATTGCGGCAATAACAATTACTCCGGAACGTCAAAAATGCGTTGATTTTTCAATTCCGTACGCAAAAAGCGAGCAATTTATAATTTCATTAAACAGATTTCCAGTTACAAATAAAGATGAACTCGACGGCATAAGAATAGGAGTAAAACAGGGAACTACAAGCCACATGACTGTTCGGCAAATCGGATTGAAAAAAATGGACTTGTACACATTTTCCACGACAATGCATGTTGTAAAAGCTCTGTTAAACGAGGAAATAGATGCGGCTGTTATTGACCAGCAAACCGCGATGTGGATTACAACGCAATATGATCAAACGCAAAGTCACCCACTGGAAGGAACTGCCGAGTATTATGCAATATGCGTTCAAAAAAACAATACAAAATTATTAGCGGAAATAAATAAGATTCTTGAAGAAATGGTGTCTCAAGGCGAAATAGAAGCGTTTATCAAAAAGCATTCCACTCTTTTTTAAAAAGATTCGATATTTCCACAGCAACTGCTTCGATTGTTTTGTTTTGACAGTCGATGGTTGTATCGGCATATCTGCGGTAAAGCGGAATGCGTTCCCGGTATAAATCGAGCAGCGTTTTTCCTTTTGCCATGGCCAGTCCGCGTGTTGCGATATTAGTAATGCGTTTTTCTATTTCCTCATAAGGCAACTGAAGATAAAATGTTTTTCCTATATTGCGCAAATTATTCATTGCAGCTTCGGTATACACGGCACTGCCGCCGGTTGCAATAACGCTGAAGCGATCCGGCGTAAAACCCGCAAGAAACGCACTTTCAAGATTAATAAAATTATCACAGCCGATTTCATCGACTATCGTCTGCAAAAGTTTATTTTCCTGCTGCTGAATTAGAATATCCGTATCGACAAATATTGCTTGAGTAATTTTTGCCAGAACAACTCCGACTGTACTTTTACCGGAACCGGGCATCCCTATCAAAACAATGTTTTTCATGTAACAACCTCTGACCCGAAAAGATTTACACTGCCATTATTGTCAGGAATGATTCTCGGATAAACCAAAACAAAATTATGCTTAGAAAAATACGTATTCAGCATTTTAGGAATTTTGTCGTTTTCTTTTGACCATGAGATGGAATTTTTTCTTGCACCTACAACAATTGCAAAATTATCTTCGTTCAAGTTTTCCATTATGAGCTTCATTCGTTCCATATTGGTTTTAGAGGCAATAATAGATACATTATCAGGATGATCCATATTGGAAATCAACTGACACGCAGATTCCGTACAATGAATAGGCATCGGAATCTTACGTTTATTGGCAATATTTAAAATTGTGCGCAATAATTCACCAAAACACATTTCCTTTTCGATATTATTAGGCAGAAATACCGAAATCTGACGAATTTTCTCCAGTTTACTCTGCACATTGCAAATCATCAGCTGACTATCTGAATTTTGGAGAATCTGCATCGGCAATGTACCGAATAATTTATCCGTCGCACGAGTTTTACTGTTCCATCCAACCAGCATATTTCCGGCATTAAGTTCTTTCGAGGCACGTACGATTCCGCCGGGAATGTTAATATCCACACGCATTGACGTCTCTACCGTTTTGTTAAGCTGTTTGACATATTTTTTTACATGTTCATGAATATCAATAATATTTTTCTTTTGGGTATCAATATTTTTATCATCGTTAATAATCGATAAAGCATACATGTTGCCTTTATCATTACTGAACAAAAGTGCAAGATCTATCAAATACTCTGCTGTTTTGGGATTGAAAACATTTATTAAGTAATTATTTTGCCCGTTGTCACTCGGAGCGTTTTCTTTCATTGCAACGGCAATACGCCGCCCGACACGATCCGTAACATAAGTACTTATAAATATTGTTGCCACAATCATTAAAATTGTTCCGTTAAGAACATTATCATTTAATAAACCTTTATCATGTCCAACCATTACCGCCGCCAAAGTTGCCGCCGCCTGAGCATTGGAAAGTCCGAAAATCAGCCAGCCTTCATCTTTTGTATAATGAAAAACATAACGGACGATAATCGCCGGAAGAAATTTGCATAAAGTCGCCGTTACAATCATGACAATGGCAACAAACCACGGGTCAAAACCGCCGCCGAATGTTCTTACATTTATAAGCATTCCCACGCTGATAAGAAAAAACGGAATAAAAATACTGTTTCCGGTAAAGGACAACCTGTCTGCCAGTTTAGATGTCGGTGAAATAAGATTGCTTAAAATCAATCCCGCAAAAAACGCTCCGATAATAGGTTCGATTCCCAGTATTTGCGCCAATAAACTTACGCCGAAAATCACAAAAAGAACAAAAACAAATTGAGAGCCGTCTTCACTGTTCAATCGTTTGAAGAACCATCTGCAGCATTTGGGAATAACAAACAGAACTATCAGTAAAAATGCAATGATATTAATCGTAAGTTTTACCCAGAATTTGGCATTCAGCTCGCCGCCGTGTGAACCTACAATTACGGACAAAACCAACAATGCGAAAAAATTAACGATAATTGTTCCGCCGACCGTAATCGTAACGGCTTCGTTTTTCGATATGTTGAATTTACTTACGAGCGGATACGCAATTAATGTGTGGGAGGCAAACATACTTGCCAAAAGAATCGACGAATCCCACGGAAAACGCAAAATATAATGCGAAATTAAAGTTCCGAAACCTTCGGGAATAATAAATGTAAGCAGCCCGAAAACCATGCTTCGCCGAGCATTTTTTTTAAAATCGTCAATATCGGTTTCCAAGCCGGAAGCAAACATTATATACAGCAGTCCGACAGTTCCGAATAATGTAATGGCACTGTCTCGTTGCAAAATATCGAAACCATACTCCCCCAGCAATGCACCTGCGACAATAAACCCCACCAAACCCGGCAAACGAATGCGTTCAAACAATATCGGCACAAAAAGAATAATCAAGCAAATGATAGAAAAAACAATAACCGGGTCTTTTGCCGGAAAAATATGTGAAAAATCCATGTGCAGTATATAATCTTTTGATTTTCCTGCGTCAATAAGAACACAGATAAATTCAAATATGTTAATAAAAACAAGACAATAATTCACTTAAATGAGGTCGAGTCTCCTATGGAAATAAACGAAATTTTCTCCGCCGTAAAATTAAAGAGCAAAAATTTTCGCTGCAAAAATAAATATTTCAGAATCGATTACAGCGATGATTTGGATGCCATGATAAACCAAATGACAAATGAGCAGTTTGAAGAAGACGAACGTTTCCCGTACTTCTTTACAGTTTGGGACTCCGGCATCTTATTGGCGCAGCATATAATCGGCAATTCGACAGACCTACATGAAAAAACGATTTTGGAATTAGGCGCAGGCACAGGCGTTTGCGGAATTGCTTTGGCAGTAAACGAAAATTGCCGCGTAATTTTTACAGATTACGAAGAATACAGTTGCCGTCTATGCCGTCACAACTGTGAAGTAAACAATCTGCACAATTTCGATACTATCACTGCCGATTGGCGAAATTTTCCCGATATAAAGGAAAATATCGATATTGTTGTATGTTCCGATGTTTTGTACGAGAAAAAGCAAGTTATTCCGCTTTTCAATGTATTGAATACATTTCTGCAAAAGAAAATTCCCGTATATCTGGCAGATCCGGGACGCACTTATATCAACGATTTTTTAGCACTTGTAAAAAATGCCGGTTATTCGATACAAACTTCTTTGGAAAAAGACAAAAACGAAAATAATTTATTGAGTGCTGCGAATATCTATTTGATTTGGAATCAAATCTACGTATTTGATTCGGAATCAAATACATAGTTGATTCTTAATCAGCAGTCATGATCCGGCAACGTTACTATTACAGATGTTCCCTCGCCCGGCTGACTTTCAATTTCAAATTTTCCGCCGTGAGCCCGTATAATTTCGGTACAAATCGAAACACCCAGTCCGGTGCCTTTTTCACCATGAATACCTTTTGTGGTAAAAAGAATATCCTTGTCCAAAACTTTTTTTATATCTTCCTCTGTAATTCCGATACCTGTATCACTTACTTTAATTTTTAAACCTTTTTTTATTCTGGAAGCAGATACCTGAACCATCCCCTGTTTAGATGTAAATTTCACTGCATTTGAAATCAGATTTTCCAAAACTTGGCGCAGGCGTTCTTCGTCGAAATATCCATAAATACCGTCTGCAACAGAAGTTATATAATTAATTTCTCTATTTTTAACCAATACGGCAATTTCAGGATAAATTTGGTAAAGAATATCATTCAAATTTTGTTTTTTTATTTCCAGCTTCATTTTACCTGATTCGACAACAGAATAATTCAGCAGATCTTTAACCATTTGGAAAAGATGATTTGCCGAATCGGTTATCTGCCTTACAAATCGCTGCTGCTTTGGATTTAATTCTCCGCAGATTTTCTCCTCCTGCAAGAGTTCCGCAAACCCCAAAATAGATGTCAGCGGAGTTTTCAAATCGTGAACCGTTACCGACAAAAAATCGTGATGCCTTTGAAAACGATGCACAAAATTAAAAATTTCTGCTTGTGATTTGATAATTTGCGCCAATCTTACAAACGTGTCGGGTTGATTCAGAACAATAAAATCGTCAACAGACGCAGACAGGGACAAATCTTTCGGTGAATCGAAAACTTTAATCAATCTGGCAGAAAATTTTTCTTTCCAACCGAGCAGTTTGTCAGATATAACAGATGTGATTACGATATTCGGCTTTATGCTTTCCACGCTTTCTTCACCTTCATATTCGATGGAATACTGAGCTTCAAAAGGTACAAGAAAACTTTTCGGTAATGTATCGCTTATAACCAATATTTTTATGTGAATATCACTCATAATTACTCTGATCTATACGCTTAATAAGGGCTAAAATAATAATGTTTTTTGTCTCACGGAGATATTTTGCAAATAATTTGTATTCATCATACTAATCATCACGTCTTTGCTGAAACAATCCAAGTCTTATCGCATAATAAATCAATTGGCTTACAGATGCGGCTGCGGCAGCAACGTACGTCATTGCGGCGGCATTCAAAACACTTTTAACTCCGGAAGAATCGCGTTCATCCGCAATTCCGTATTCAATCAATAATTTTTTCGCTCTGTTTGAGGCGTCCAATTCCACAGGAAGAGTCACCAATTGAAATAATACAACCACACAAAACATTATAAAACCAATTTTTGCCAAATCCATAAATCCCATTATCGCACCTATAAATATCAACCATGTCGATATATTGCTTACATACGATGCCGGATATGCAAGCGTTTGCCGAATTTTCATCATAGAATAGCCATATTTATGTTGCAGCGCATGTCCCGCTTCATGTGCAGCGACTCCGATTGCCGCAATGGAATTGCTTGCATACACAGGCTCCGACAATCTTAAAACTCGCTCCGACGGAGAATAATGGTCTGACAGCCAGCCTCTCGTAAGCTCAACCGGCACGTCACGGATTCCGTTTCGCTCCAAAATCATACGGGCAATTTCACTCCCCGAAATACCGGAATTGTTTCTTATCTTTGAATATTTAGAAAAATTATATTTCACGGCCCATTGTGCCAGCATTGAAAATATCAGTACTGGAGCAGAAAGCAGCAAATACAAATAATCATAATACATAAATATCGGATTCTCCTTAAATAAAATAATTGAAAGTGAATGTACTTTATTCCAGATAAAAGGTACAGTCAAGATTGACAAAACTTGAATGTCGAAAAAAACTTTGACATTTTAAGTTCATAAAGGTATATTCGACCCAATTATTTTTTTTCATTGGAGTAAAGTATTATGAGAAGATATTTAATGGCTGGAAACTGGAAAATGAATTTGACTCCAAGCGAAGCAAAAAAATTCGCTGCCGAGCTTGCCGCTAATATTAAAGATTTAGATACAGATGTTGATGTTATGATTGCACCGAATTTCGCATCACTTGCTTATGTAAAGGAAGCAATTGCCGGAACACCTATAAAATTGGGTGCTCAAAACATGAATGACAACGAAAAAGGAGCTTACACCGGGGAAGTTTCAGCCGATATGCTGCTTGATTTAGGTGTTGAATACGTAATTTTAGGTCACTCGGAAAGAAGAGATATTTATAAGGAAGATAATGCGTTAATCAACAAAAAAGTGAAATTCGCTTTGGCAAAAGGATTGAAAGTTGTTCTTTGCATCGGTGAACATTTGGAAGAAAGAGAAGCCGGTGTTACTGCCGATGTTGTAAAAAAACAGCTTGAAGAAGGCTTAAAAGATGTTTCTGCGACAGATATGGCAAATGTTGTAATTGCTTACGAACCTGTTTGGGCTATCGGTACCGGGAAAACCGCTACACCGGAAATTGCAGAAGCAACTCATCAGGATATAAGAAATGTTTTGACTAACCTTTACGGCAATAAAGTTGCCGAAGATGTAACTGTTCAATACGGCGGTTCCGTTTCCGATGCCAACGTAGACAACCTAATGGCTCAAAAAAATATTGACGGTGCTTTGGTCGGCGGTGCATCTCTTAAATTAGCACCGTTTACAAAAATTGCAAAATTTGAAAAAGTTTAATTTTTAAGGAAGTAAAATGCATTTAACAATCAACATTTTAGCCGTAATTATGATTATCCTGTGTGTTTTAATGACTTTGGTTATTCTCGTGCAAGAAGACAAATCAGGCGGCGGCTTAGGCGTTTTGGGCGGTTCTTCTCAGTCATTCTTCGGCGCAAGTTCTGCAACAATGCTGACAAAAATAACATCGGTTCTTTTGGTTTTGTTTTTTGTTTTAAGTTTGGTTATCGGCTCTCTTTCATCTAAAACTACCCGAGATGCTCAAATAGGAAGCAAACTTATCAGTGAACTTGAATTCGACACTGGCATAACATCAGAAAACAGCGTAAAAAAATTAACAGCAGCACCGGAAAATATTAACGCCGAAGATTTTAAAACATTCATCATTGATAAAATTTCCGATGAAGATATTAAAACCGAATTTTCGTCTTACTATGAGGAAGAAAAAAGTGGACTGTACTACACTCTGAAAAAAGATGCAGCTAAAAACAAACAAGATCGAATTGTAAAAATTTTGAATGATATTAATTATTCTCCTGAAGCTGTAACTACAATTGTAGAATAATAAAGGGAGGGATTTGTGGTAGATAAAGACGAATTAAAAAAAGTAATTCTGACTGTTGCAAAAAGTGATGACGATATTAGTTCAATTACAGACGATACTGTTTTGATTGGGGAAGAAGGGTTATTTTTCGATTCAATTGATGTTCTGGAGCTGATTGTTGAAATCGAGAAAAAGTTTGGAATAAAAATAAAAGATAAAGATTTGAATCAAAACAAACTCGATTCATTCAAAATCTTTTATGACTTTGTGAATGAAAACGCAAAAACATAATAAAGTATTTATAACATACCACGGGAGCGCAAGCTCCTTAGGTATTACAACAGAAGAAATTCTGCAGTCTTTAAGTCAAAAGAATCCCCAACCCATAACAGACAAAAAAAATTTTAATTTCAGCAAGCCTTATTACGCAATACCTTCCTCGTTAGAAAGATACAAAAATCAAGTCAGATCGTCAGCTATAATTTTTTCACTTTTGGATAAATGCAAAGATTTTATTGATTCAAATGAAAACATACCTGTTTTTTTATCGTCATCTACAGGCGGAATACGTGAAACCGAGTTTAATTACATTGACTTGATTAACAAAACCTCATCTTACTCTGTATTTGAAAATCATTTTTTCAATAAAGCAAGTACCGATGTAAGAAAAAGATATTCAGCAGGCAAAATCGGAGAGATTTTCACATTCTCGACAGCTTGTTCATCCTCCGGTCACGCAATTTACCAAGCCGCACGTTTAATTCGTGCCGGTGTGATAAATTATGCCATTTTACTCGGCATTGATATTATTTCAAAAACAACATTAATCGGGTTCGATTCATTACAGCTGGTTTCTGATAAAACTTCATGCCCGCTGACCGAGCAACGCAGCGGACTTACATTGGGAGAAGGCGCAGGAATTCTTATTCTGGAAAACAAACCGCGTACTCCGAATGATTTTGAAATTGCGGGTGTAGGTTCCGGAGTAGATGGTTATCATATAACGTCCCCCGATCCGTCCGGTGTAAATCAACGAAAATGTATTAACGACGCATTGAATGAAGCAGGAATTTCTGCGAACGATGTCGGTTACGTGAATGCACACGGTACCGGAACAAAAATGAATGACCAAATAGAATTGTCCGTATTAGAAGATATGTTCAATAAAAACACTTATGTTACATCATTAAAATCATATATCGGTCATACACTCGGAGCATCCACAATTACCGAAATTTCAATTTGCATCGATATGCTGAAAAGCGGCTTTATCTATCAGCCGACAGATTTTTCCAACCCAATAAGTCCGCTGATTCCGCTTACGACAGTAAAAGCAAACAATATAAACTATTTTCTGAAGAATTCATTCGGATTCGGAGGCAATAATGTTTCTGTTTTAATAAAAACCAATATCCGTGATAATTCCGATAAAAAGGATGTATGAATGAAGCAAAAGTTTACCTACATTAAAGATATTCATTTCATAAATTCCGCAGTTTCTTCCTTAGAAAATATTAAGGAAATGTACCGCAGCGGAGTTTTTTCAAGAACTGAATTATCGGAAAATTTATCACAGGAAATTCGCGGTTTGTCGGATAGTATAAAGTCACCATTAAAACGCCGAATGAGCCAATTGTCGCTTGGAATTTTTCAGGCACTGCAGAACGGCGGTGCAAAAAACCTTCAGGAAAATGATGAAATGTATCTATTTACATCGTTTGCCGAAATCGACACATCAAACAAAATAATTGCCGATTTGGAATTAAGCAACAGCACATTGGTAAGCCCCGTTCTATTTCATAATTCAGTGCACAATACACCGTTAGGATATTACACAATCATTAATAAACTGCACAATTACTGCTTGGCTGTATCCGACGGCATTAATACGGGAAAATCATTTGTCGATTTAATAAAATTTCTTGTAAAAGTTAATCCTCAGTTTATTATTGCTGCCGGAGATGAATATTCATCATTTTACGATTTGGAAGTAAAATATAATTATCGATTATTTCCTCATTTCATCTCATATAAAATAGAAAGATCAGAAAATGAACAAACCGGTTTCTTTCTTAAACTCGAATGGGAAACATGGCAAAATGTAATCGATTCCATACCAGAATACAACTACGTTATTGCAGATAAAGAATCATTTATAAAACTAAAAGATAAAATAAAAGCCGAACTTTTAACAGATTATCCGATTGTCGCAGACTCTCCAATTTCAATTATAACGCGTTTGGCACTCCCTTTCATTTTAGAGCTTTCCGGCAAAACCGCAGTAATCGGGCAATGTGACGGAAAATATTTTTTATTCGAGGTTGTTGTATGAAAAATAATTTGTATTCGATGTACAATGATTCGCAGAAAATTTCTTTTATATACAAAAATTCTTCACTTACAAAAAAAGATATTGATGAAAAAATTGCTGTTTTGGAAACAAATTTTTGCAATATATTTGAGAACATTGAAAATAAACGAGTTTTCATTGATATAAAAGACCGTTTATCGTTTTTGATAACATTTTTCGCAATGAAAAAATTGAACATAGCAACGGTTTTGGTGCCGATTGAGATTCAGCCGCAAATCTTTTTTGAACCGGGAATAATTTATATCAGCGATAATAAACATCATCCCGAAGGTATCTTTCTTAATGAAGATTTGTCGTTTGTTCCGGGAGAAAATTTTCGCATTGAAAATATCAAAGATTTTGAAAATCCGTATGAACTCTATTTCTTTACTTCGGGATCTACCGGAAAATCAAAAAATATCGGCAAACACAGTTTGAACGTAATTACGGAATTGGCGGAACTTTGTAACATTTACTCAATTCAAAATGACGATGTTTTTTTGTGCATTCCGCCGATTTACCACATATACGGCTTTTTGTTTACATTGCTGCCGATTTTCGCATCGGCAGTGCTCGATTTGAACTCTTTTTTTACACCGGAATCTATAGCTGATTACGTCAATGCATCGAAAATCGATTATCTTGTAGCAGTTCCTTCGTATTATTCACTGTTTGATAAATTGAATTTAATAAGCAGCTTTTCAAAATTAAAAGGAGCGTTTAGTTCATCAGGACCGCTGCCGGGAGAAATTTCGCAAATTTTCTTTAATAAAGGTGTAAGAATCAATGAAATTTACGGTTCTACCGAAACCGGCGGAATGGCATATCGCGTATTTGCGGAAGATCCCAATTACAGTTTAATCAATTACGTAAAAATCAAAAACTACGCACCTGCGCAGGAAATGGAACTTTTCATTTCATCTCCGGCGATTTCTGTTGAATATGATGAAAAAACCGGTTATTGTACTGCGGATGTCGTGAAAATCATCGATGAAAAGCATTTTACACTATTGGGACGCAATACTCGTTTTGTAAAAATTCACGGAAAAAGAATCGATTTGGGTTTTATTTCCGCCAATTTCAGAGCTTACTTGAAAAAATCTCACGGAATTGACCTAAACGAAAATAATATTTTTGTAGGCTGTCAGGATGAAAATATTTATATGCTGGTCGAATTGGATAAACCATTGGATATAGCTCGAATAAGCAGAGAGTTAAGAAAAATAGTACCCGGTTATGCTATTCCGAAAAAAATTCTACAGACAAAAATTCCAAGAAATGAAATGGGAAAAATAAATAAAATCGCAATAGAAACGATAATAAATAATATTAACCGACAATAAATATTCTTAGACACACAATGAAATTCGCCATCGGGAGGGTAAAGTGAATTCTGAAAATAATAAACCTATAAGCGTTATTGTCTCACCTTTTTTCCCTTTTAATCGTATTTTTAGTAATGAAATAGTGTACAGCCTCTTTGGAAGTACTGCATATACTCCTATTTTTCTCGATTATTCAAAAGACACAACGTATGATGAATTTGTTTTAAAAATTTCACAAATCATAATAAATGAAAAAGAACCGGTTTATATTGTTTCGTTCGGTGTTTTTTCTTACGTTGCGGGCGAATTGGTAAAACGTTTTTCCGAAAAAATAAAAGGCGTATTTTTTATCGAACCGGATTTCTACGGAACACTTCTTAACGGAAAGTACAAAAGATACGGTTTCGGTTATAAACTCAGAAACCAACTGCTGCAATTTTATTTAGGCAGCAACAAAATAAATAAAAAATACTATTACTGCGAAAATTATTCCGGTTTTTTGTTTTTCATGAAAGACTTGCAGTTAAAAGAACCGGTAAAACTTTCCGATTTCATTGAAAAAAACGTAAAAATGGCAGTTATTTGGGGAGTAATGGCAAAAGACTGCTGGCCGCTTCCGCAAATATTGACGGAAGAATACGAAATTCCGGTATTTACCGCAGCTCATAACTTTGTTGATTATTTCAAAAAAGACTGCACTTCTATTTTAAACAGCATTTTCGAGCAATCCACATTTTAATTAAAAAAAATATCTTGACAAGAATATTTGCTTTATGTTCTATGTTTATAAAATTTTAAAGACACTAAGGGAGGAACCTTATTATGTTTTATGTAGAAGATGAAGATTTATTGAAAAAAAATACTCTTTTAGCTACTGAATATGATGATGACGGCGATGAAGACTTCGATGATGATTATGACGATTATGATGACGAAGATGATTTTGATGATGATGACGATTTCGATGAATATGATGACGAAGACGACTTCGACGATGATGAATATGATGATGAAGACGACTTCGACGATGATGAATATGACGACGAAGACGACTTCGACGATGATGAATATGATGACGAAGACGACTTCGACGATGATGAATATGACGACGAAGACGATTTCGACGATGATGACTTAGATTACAACGACTTTAATGAAGACGAGTAATCGCAGTATGTTTTAGTAATACGCGCCCTTTAACGGATTCTGTTAAAGGGTTTTTTATTTATAAGTATTTGCTTAGACATTTTAACCTTGTGACGATAATTTTTTATTACCTTCTATTCAGCGGAGACAGATATGAAAAGTATTATCAAATTATTTACAGACGGCGGACCTTTTATAATGTCTGCTATTATTTTGTGTTCAATTATTGCAGTTGCAATTACTTTGGAACGTTTTTTCTATTACAAAAAAATCAATATAGGTACAGATAAACTTTTAGAGCGCATAGCAAAAGCGATTTCTTTAAATCATTACGAAGAAGTTCTCACAATTTGCGACTCAAAACCAACACCGGTCACAAATTTGGTAAAAGCCGGCATAATGCACAGAACAGAAGGCGAAACCGCAATTCAAGATGCAATAAAAGATGCTGCCAGTTTGGAAATTCCCAAATTGGAAAAATTCTTAACAACATTAGGCTCAATTGCAAGTATTGCGCCGCTTTTGGGATTGTTGGGAACTGTAATGGGAAATATGGAAACTTTCGGCGTTATCGGTGCAGGAGCGGCTCTGGGAAATATGGAACAGCTTGCACAGGGAATTTCAAAAGCATTACTGACAACGGCATTCGGTTTAATTGTGGCAATTCCCACAACAGTTGTTTACAATCATTATACCAATAAAGTAAACAACATGATTTTAAAACTTGAAATTCATGCCAACAGTCTTATTCAAATGCTTGTAAAACAGGAAAAAAGAGGCTGATATGGCTGTAAAATTTACACGACGATTAAAAACAAAAGTTGTATTGGATATGGCTCCGATGATTGATATTGTATTTCAGTTAATCATCTTTTTTATGCTGGCAACGCAGGTAAAAATAACAACCGGAATGGAATTTGAATTGCCGAAAGCTGAAAATTTATCAAAAATTGCAGAAACTCCATTGAAAATAACCATTATCAGTAAAAACTCAATTTTAGTCGGTACAAAAAAAACAAATTCGGCAAACTTTTCACGGGTATTGTCCGAATCCTCAGCAGCTTCCAGCGGCGATAGAAAATCCGTCATCTTATACGGAAACAAAAATATCGAATATGAATTGTTAATTCAGGTAATGGATACTTTGAAAGAACATGGTTATGACAGTATTGATTTGGCATTAAATAGGAAATCATAATGGATAAGAAAATCGATAAAGAAGCTAAATCTCAGGAGCAACGTCTAAACTGGGCAATTTTTTTATCAGTAATTCTCCATATTCTTCTAATTATTTTAATTTCCAATCTTAAAAACGATGTTCCTAAGGAAAACAGCAAAGTTATTACCGTCAGATTGGCGGACAATATCAATGTTTCGCAAGAAAAATCGGGCAGCAATAAAAATACACCCGTAAAAAAGGAATCTGCTCCACCTAAAAAAGATGCCGTGCAAAAAGATACAGATAAGACCCCCACAGAACAAAAACCGACAGCGCACAAATCCGTAAATAAAGAAAATTCAAAAAACATTGAAAAAACAAAACAGCCCGAAATACCGCATGAAAAAATTATCGAAAAGCAAAATAACTCATCGATTTCAGAAGAAAATAAGCCAATAGAAAATGCCCCAATTACAACCGAAGAAGACATTTTCGACAAAATCGAAACTTCGCAAAAAGAAGCAAAACAGCAATTGGAGGAAAATTTTTTTGAAAACTCACAATCCGGCAAAGAAATATTACCCGATTTCGATTTTACCGATGCCTTATTGGCAAATGACTCTGCTTTAGACAAAAAAAATGATAGCAATGGTTCTGGGGAAAATAACGATAGAGATAAAAATGATAATGATTCCGATAACGGAAAAGATATTGAATGGAACAGCGGAGGTTCCAGAAAATTACTTCGCGGAGGTGAAATAGAAGTTCTTGATGAAGTAAAAAAGGCAGGATTGAAATTTCAAATAGAAATTGATTTCGATGTAGACCCGGATGGTTACATAAGAAATGCAACTATAATAAAAAGTTCCGGGAATCCATTTTGGGATGAAAATATTCGTGAACAATTCCGTCAATGGGTTTTTGAAAAAACTTCCAAACAGGAAAATTCTTCCGGCAAAATAATAATTATCGTTGATTATTGATTTTTATTACATTCTTATGCCAGAACTATTTGCAATTTATTTTTTTTTCAAGTATAAGTACATGAAGTTTATCCGCCTAAAAAAAGGGTAAAAAATATTACTGTAAAAGGAATAAGTAAAAAGGAGTTTATCATGGCTAAAAAGAAAACAGCTGAAACTGCTTCTGCAGAAGAAGTAAAAAATGAAGCGTCTACTGAAACAGTAAAAAAGGCAACTACAAAAAAAACGACTGCAAAAAAAACTGCTGCAGCAATTTCTAAAGAAGATTTTATTTCCGAAGTCGAAAAAAGATCTTACGAATTATTTGAAGAAAGACAAAAAAGTGGCAAAAACGGCAATAGTTTAAGTGACTGGTTAGAAGCTGAAGCTGAAATAAAAGCAAAATACGGGTTATAATATCATGCTGGAAAGAACTCTTGTAATTTTAAAACCAGACTGTATTCAGAGGGGGATAACAGGAGAAATTCTTTCACGTTTTGAAAAAAAAGGTTTGAAATTTATTGCAATGAAAATGATTATGATTTCCAAAGAGAAAGCAGAATATCATTATGCAGAGCATAAAGACAAACCTTTTTTTAATGACTTGGTAGAATTTATAATTTCTTCTCCATGTGTTGTGCTTGTTTTAGAAGCTGAAAACGCAATTCGTATTGCAAGAAAACTCGCAGGAGCAACGAAAGTCGAGGATGCAGTTCCGGGAACTATTCGCGGTGATTATGTAATTCATATTGCCAGTAATGTTGTGCATACTTCCGATTCCCCAGAAAGCGCAGAACGTGAAATAAATAATTTCTTTTTACCGGAAGAATTTATTGTTTATAAACGTGATTTATACAGCTGGATCGGATAATATCTTATTCCTATTAAGCAATTGACATCACATTGATAAAACCGTATAAGTCACGTAATTTTTATTACGTTTTATATCCTCAATAATTTTCTTTTTAAATTACTCGGAAAAAAATAATTCATCTAAATCTGTTTTAGGCATGTACAGTGATCATAAAACAACAGGAATAGTCAATCATGGAAAAATTAGAAAAATTCGCAGCAATGGGGTTATCCGAAACTATGTTAAAAGCTCTTGAAGCAAAGGGATTTGAAGAGCCGTCCCCGATTCAAGAACAAACAATTCCGCTTTTACTAAACGGAAATTCCGATTTAGTAGGTCAAGCACAAACCGGCACAGGAAAAACAGCCGCATTCGGAATTCCGATTATCGAACAATTAGAAGAAAAATCAGACCGTATCGGAGCTTTAATCCTAACCCCTACAAGGGAATTGGCACTGCAAGTAGCAGATGAAATAAATTCTTTGAAAGGCAGCAAAAAACTGAGAGTGCTGCCGGTTTATGGCGGACAAGGAATTGAACTGCAAATAAAACATTTAAAAAAAGGCGGAATTCATATAATTGTAGGAACTCCCGGAAGAATAATCGATCACCTTGAACGCGGTACGCTTAAACTCGACAATTTGCGTTTTATGATTTTAGATGAAGCAGATGAAATGCTGAATATGGGTTTTATAGAAGATGTCGAAAAAATATTGTCACAAACACCCAAAAATAAACGAGTGCTGCTTTTCAGTGCCACAATGCCGCAAGAAATCATGAATATTGCCGCAAAATATATGAAAGATCATAAAGTCATTAAAGTTCAAAAAAAAGCGGTGACTACTGATTTAACCGAACAAATTTATTTTGAAGTTTGCGAGCGTGATAAATTTGAAGCTCTTTGTCGTATTCTCGATATGAAAGTTGATTTTTACGGAATCATTTTTTGCAGGACAAAGCACGATGTTGACACAACAACTTCTCGACTGATAGACAGAGGTTATGATGCAGAGGCAATTCACGGAGATATTACGCAAATTCAGCGTGAAAAAGTTTTGACACGATTTAAAAACAAAAAACTTACCATTCTTGTAGCTACCGATGTTGCTGCACGCGGAATTGATGTAAATAACTTAACTCATGTAATTAACTACTCACTGCCGCAAGATCCGGAAGCTTATGTCCATAGAATAGGCAGAACAGGACGAGCAGGAAAAGAAGGTACCGCTATTACATTTGTAACTCCCGACGAATACAGAAAACTGATGTTCATCAAGCGAATCGCAAAAACCGACATAAAAAAACATCAGGTACCGGAAATCGGTGAAGTTATAGAAGCTAAAAGAGAGCGAATACGTAAGCAAATAACCGATATAATGGAAAAAGGCGTTTCTGAAGCCTGTCGAGATTTTACACATGACTTATTGCTGACTTGTGAGAATGAAGATAAAAACCTCGAAGATTTAATCGCAGCTATTTTGGAATTTGCGTTAGAAGATGAATTGGATGAAAAAAATTATGCTCAAATTCGACAAATAAAAAGCAAAAAGAATGAAAAAACACGCTTATTTATCGGACTCGGCAAAAAAGACAAAATCAATCCCAAAAAATTGGCAGAAATAATCTGTTCCGGGACAAAAATTCCCTCCAAAGCAATCAATGATATTGGCGTATTTGACAAATTTTCTTTTATAACTGTTTCCGAAAACGATGCAAACACGATTATTGAAACGTTCCGACACAAAAAAGGAAAAAATAAATTTCATATTGAACGTGCAAAAGAACTCGATAAAAAACGTAAACATTAAAATTTGTAAAAAAAGACCTTATCTTGCAATAGAAAAAAACTTTTTTTGTTTAAAGCAGATAGGGAGAAACAAAATGTCAAATGAAAAAATTATTCCTCCGATTCGACCACGCGAGAAATTGAAACTGCTTGGAATTCAGTCATTATCGATGACGGAGCTTTTGGCTTTAATAATTCAAACCGGAACAAAAAAAAGAAACGTAATGCAAATTTCCAATCGATTGGCAAAATTATTGAAATCAGAACCTAACGAAATTTCATTGAAAAAATTATTGTCAATCGAAGGTATCGGTTTTATAAAAGCAGCGAAAATTTTGGCAGTGCTGGAACTGATAAAACGAATGAAAAACGATTCTGAGGAATCAATATCGCGCGCTGCCGATATTTACAAACTTTCTTTCAACATCGCAAAAAAGAAGCAAGAACATTTTATGCTGATAACTTTAAATGGTGCATCATGTGTAATAAGGAAAAGAATTCTTTTTGTAGGCACAATAAATCAAAGCATAATTCATCCGAGAGAGATTTTTCATCATGCGATACAAGACCGCGCAGCTTCTATAATTCTGGTTCACAACCACCCTTCCGGAAATACAACTCCCAGTAAAGATGATGTGGAGACAACATCGAAAATAAAGCGTATCGGAGATTTAGTCGGAATTAACGTTTTGGAACATTTAATTGTAAGCCCCAAAGGATATTTTAGCTTTTATAAAAGCGGATTAATCAGCTGAAAACGATAAACTATTTCGCTTATAATTTTTAATGCCTAATTGCTTTCCATTATTTCAGCTGTGATTTTTTTTATTCGACTTTCCTGAATATTGTCAAAATCTTTCAGCTTCTTTCCGGAAAGAAACGAAATTATCGAAATAATAATACGTTCCGAAGAACTAAGTGTTTCCCAATCGATTCTGCCGCCTAAATACATTGCTTTTATACCGCAAAGTTTCATTTGAAAATATTTAGGCAATTTCGCAGCAGCACCTACATAGAAAAAATATGTTTTATCAGGAATAAGAAAATCTTTTTTTATTTCAAAAAATTTTTCTATATCGGGATGAACTTTGAACTTTTGCAGTGCCGTTCCTACGATTATTTTATCATAAGAAGAAAAATCCATGTTTACTGCAGTTTTTGCATCAATAATCGAAAAACCTGTCAATTCGGCAATTTTTTCCGCACATTCTTTCGTACTGCCGTGAAAAGTTCCGTAAATAATAATTCCGTTCATAAATATAAATCCTTTGTAAAAAAGTAATGTCACATAACAGTTATGCGACATTACTTCTGCTTAAAAAATTTAACCGTTGATACTTTTTCTGTTAAGACAATTCAATATAACCGTAAAATTAACAAGTGAACTGTCACTTCCGTCACTGCCTGCCCAGTATATATCATCATCGATTTTCAACGCGAGGAATGTTATGGCATCACTGTCTGTTCCTGAACAGAGCGCATTTTCGTAATATTCGACAACTTCCAAATTTGAAGTAATTACACTGCCTAAAGAATTGATAAAAGCATCCATTGCACCGCTTCCGCTTCCGGAAATGGAAATTGATGTTTGACTGATTTGCAATTCACCCGTAAAAATCACTTCGCCGGTAATCGAATCCGTCTGTAATTTATAACCTAACAATTTGTACGGCTGATCCAAATCGATAAATTCTTTACGCAGAATATCGTAAATTTCTTTCGGGGATAATTCATGAACAACTTTGTCGGAATACTTCTGCACCACTTCACGCAGCTGCGGCTGCATATTTTTAGGTATAATCAACGAATATTCTTTTTCCATAACATAAGCGATTCCGCCCTTGCCGCTTTGACTGTTGATTCTGATAATCGCTTCGTATGAACGACCTATATCTTTCGGATTAATAAGCAGATAAGGAACATCCCAAACGTCGTCGGCTTTATCCTTTTCGTTGAGCAACTCCATGCCTTTTTTGATTGCATCCTGGTGAGAACCGGAAAAAGCAGTAAATACCAATTCCCCTGCATACGGCTGACGCGGCGGAATATCCATTTTTGTAAACTTATGATATTTTTCGGATAAATCGGGAATATTGAACAAATCAAGATGCGGGTCAACTCCCTGAGTATACATATTAAGTCCGGTCGTAACAATATCGAGATTTCCGGTTCTTTCTCCGTTGCCAAACAACGTTCCCTCCACTCTTTGAGCCCCGGCAAGCAATGCAAGTTCCGCAGTAGCAATGGCACAACCTCGGTCATTATGCGGGTGCACGCTTAAAATTATATTATCACGATTGCTGAAATGTTCCAAAAACCATTCGATTCTGTCTGCAAAAATATTCGGAGTCGACATTTCTACTGTAGAAGGAAGATTGATAATTACGCAGCTTGACTGTTTTGTTCTCCAGCGTTCTACAACGGCTTCGCAAATTTCCAATGCATAATCCAACTCCGTTCCGGTAAAACTTTCCGGCGAATATTCCAGTAACACTTCGGTATTCGGCAATCTGTCAAGGCGCGCCAAAATCAAATCTACTCCAAAAAGTGCAATTTCTTTGACTTCTTCTTTCGATTTTTTGAAAGTAATTCTGCGCTGCTGCTCCGAAGTCGAATTATATAAATGAATAATCGCTTTTTTCGCACCAGCAAGACTTTCAAAAGATTTATCTATTAAATCCTCACGGGCTTGTGTCAAAATTTGTAAGTAAACATCATCGGGAACAAGATTATTATCAATCAAATGGCGCAGAAAATCATATTCAATTTGGCTGGCGGAAGGAAATCCGACTTCAATTTCCTTAAAGCCTATATCAACAAGTAGTTTAAAAAATTCCAGCTTTTTCTCCAAACACATAGGAGTTGCCAAAGCCTGATTCCCATCCCGCAAATCCACACTGCACCATATAGGAGCTTTTTCTATAGAAACATTAGGCCATTTTCTATTCGGAAGATCAACTGTAGGGTACTTTAAATATTTTGACATAGAATAACCTCTTTTCTTTCATCTGAGAATAGAGTGGTTATAGAGAAAAATTACTTGATTTGCAACACAAAACAAGGAGTAAGCATAGTTGTTGTATAGAAAATTATTTATTTGTAACTTATAAGTATATGTTTTATGTATTGCATTTACTGCTGATGTATTTTGGAAATTCTTATCTTTTCGACCTTATTTTTCTCGACAGACTCAACCACAAATTCAATATTTTCGTTATAAATGAGAGTATCGCCTTTAAGCGGAAATTTCCCCAATTCACCGGTAACAAAACCGCCGATAGTATTGAAACGGTCATTGCTGAGATTCAAGCCCAATTTATCATTTATATCACTGATACCTGCCAATCCGTCTGCCAATATCGTATTTTCATCAATTACTGAAATTTTCTTATTGTCATACTCATCGTATTCATCATTTATATCGCCGACAATTTCTTCGACAAAATCTTCAATAGTTACGATTCCTGCGGTTCCGCCGTATTCATCCAACACAATTCCCATAGTACATTTGGAGCTTTTCATTTTTTTAAACACATCGGAAACCTTTAAAGTTTCCAATGTTATATACGGTTCTTTCATAAAATTTTTATTGTGATAATCGTTTTTATCCTTATCAAATAATACTAAATCTTTCAGATGCAGAATTCCGACTATTTCATCAAGAGAATTTTGATACACAGGAATTCTCGAATATTGATTTTCTTTGAAAACACGGTAAACTTCGTCGTATCCGGCATTTATGTCAACACCGACAATTTCTGTGCGCGGAGTCATTATTTTTCCGACTTCGGTATCATTGAACTCGATAACATTCAGAATCATCTCCTGCTCGTCGGTTTCAAGAACTCCCTCTTCCTGAGAAACATTTACCATTGTTTTCAATTCTTCCTCAGTAATCGAAACTTTCTTTTTTTCCTTATGACCGAGCAGAATCAAAAGCAAATCTGAAATCTTTGAAAACACAAATGAAAACGGAGTCAGAAGCAATATAATAATCCGCAAAATCACCGCAACACCGATACAAAATTTTTCGGGAAAAGCATTTGCTATTGTTTTAGGCGTAATTTCACCGAACAAAAGAATAAAAATGGTAGTCATTATCACTGCTATTCCTGTTCCCGAATCTCCCAAATAATGGATACAAAGTGTGGTAGCAATGGATGTTACTGTTATATTTACAATGTTGTTTCCTACCAAAATAGAAGTAAGCATTTTATTCGGATTGTCCAATATTTTTGCAATATGTTTTGCGCCTTTTACGCCGGCATCAAGCATGTGTCTGACTTTCAGTTTGTTTATCGATGTAAAAGCAGTCTCACTTGCCGAAAAAAATGCCGACAATATCAACAATATTCCCAATAGGATAAAATCCCATACAGCTATTTCATTTCCCAAAAAAATCCTCCTTAAAAAATCAAACGTCCAATCTCACTGAAATGCCGCTGTCTGCCATGTAACGTTTCAAATCCATAATATCAATCTCTCCGAAATGAAAAACACTTGCAGCAAGAAGCGCACTTGCATTTCCTTCTTTCACCGCAGAAACAAAATGCTCTTTTTTTCCGCCGCCGCCGGACGCTATCACGGGAATTTTTATTTGGCTCGCAACACGTTTTAATGCAGCATTATCAAAACCGTTTTTGGTTCCGTCTCTGTCCCAACTGGTAAGAAGAATTTCTCCAGCACCGCGTTCTTCGCATTCTTTGCACCAATCTACAACTCGTTTCCCGGTATTTGTCCGTCCGCCGTAAATAAAAACCATGTCTTCACCGTCAACATTTTTTGAATCAACGGCAACAACAATACATTGCGAACCGAAATTCTGTGCACCTTCGGTAATTAACTGCGGATTGAGAACTGCCTGCGTATTAATGGAAACTTTATCGGAACCCGCTTTCAGGATTTTTTCAATATCAAAAATATTTTTTATTCCGCCGCCGACGGTAAACGGAATGAAAGTCACTTCACTTACTTTTTTGATTGTTTCTACCATTGTTTCGCGCCTGTCCGAACTTGCCGTAATATCAAGAAATACCAGTTCGTCTGCTCCGGATTCCGAATAGCGTTTCGCACATTCCACCGGATCGCCGGCATCTCTTAAATTCAAAAAATTTATTCCCTTTACCACTCGCCCGTCATTTACATCCAAGCAGGGAATAATTCGCGTCTTTAACATAATTTTATCCTTAAACCAAACGACTTTCTATTGGCGCAGTTCGGCTACAACCTGTTTCAGGTCGATTTTCCCTTCATAGTAGGCTTTGCCGACAATCACACCTTCAAACTTCTCGGCAGCTGATTTTGCACTTCGTATATCATCGATACTGCCGACACCGCCGGACAAGATAGCACGCAGTTTTGTTTTGTCACAAAAATTTTCGGTCGCTTCAATGTTGGGACCGCTCAGTTTCCCGTCAACCGAAATGTCCGTATAAACGGCGGTTCCAAAACCCAACCGATACAATCTGCATCCTAATTCTATGGGATTAACGCCCTCGCCTTCTTTCCAGCCTCTTGTTTTTACAACATTGTCCCGCACATCGATTCCCGCAATAAAATGTTTTCCGTAAGCAGGAAAAAGAGTTTCTATCATAGGAAACTGTTCAATAAGAATCGTTCCGAGAATCAAATAGTCGATTCCGTTTGAAATCAATTCTTTCATATCGTCTTCACCGCGGATGCCGCCGCCGGTTTCAATTTCCAAACCGATTTCTTTTTTTATCCTGCAAATTATTTTTCTGTTCTTTCTGCTGCCGTCCGCATTGCCACGAGCACCGTCCAAATCCACAAGATGTATTCTTGAAACTCCGGCTTCTTTAAAAATTTGCGCCTGTTCCAACGGATTTTCATTATAAACCGTCATCCGGGCAAAGTCCCCCTGCACAAGGCGGACACATTTGCCGTCGATAAAATCAATTGCCGGTATAATCTGCACATTTAATTCCTTTTATATTTTTAAGATTTGCCAAGTTCCTGCGATCGAACACACGCTGCGCGTACGGCTTTTATCACTGCGCTGCGGAAATTATTTTCTTCCAATGCTGCTACTCCGGCAATTGTAGTTCCGCCCGGAGATGTAACTGCATGACGCAGTTCTTCTGTTGATACGCCTGTTTCCAAAGCCATTTTCGCACTGCCCAAAACAGTTTGAACTGCCAACTTTTCCGCTGTTTTTTTCGTCAATCCGCAAAGTATACCGCCCTGTGTAAGAGCTTCGATGAACATCATCACAAACGCCGGACTCGACCCGCTTAAACCCGTAACTGCATCAAGCGAACTTTCGGGCAATACCTCAACCTGCCCGATGCTCTGAAAAATTTCCTTAGTAAATTCAATATCCTGTTCGGATACATCATCACTCGGTGCAAGCACGCTCATAGCTTCACCTACAAGTGCCGGTGTATTCGGCATTATACGAACAATTTTTTTTGCTTTTGTTAAAAAGTTTTTGATTGATTCTATGGAAATTCCTGCCATTATAGAAAGAATCAGCTGCTTTTCGGCAACAAAATCCGCAAGATTCGCCATATTTTTGTCTTTTGGAAAATTACGGAAAACCTGAGGCTTAACAGCAAAAACAACAGTATCAAAATCAGTAATCTTCTCGTTAATTTCGGTTATCGGCGTTGCTTTGAGTTTTGCAGCAACCGAATTGCGAACACTTTCCTGCGGTTCATAAAAATATATTTCATTCGCGGAATCGATTTTCTGATTTAATCCTTTAATAATCGCACTGCCCATATTTCCGGCTCCGATAAAAAGGATTTTATTTTTCATAAATGTACTTCTCCTTAATTTCACAGTCTTTACCTTTATTTACATTTATAAGGTAAAAAAATTGCTGCATTATACCACAAGTAATAATTTATGTTAATTGCATAGACATTTTTATAAACATCTGCAAAAAAACAGTAACAATTACAATGTAAAACGCTCACATTACCGTTGCACTCCGAATGCGAAAGCGGCAGATAAAGTCCCCAGTATTCCTCTCTAATAAAAAACTATTAACTTTTTTTGTCTAATGTCGAAAATTATGTCCATTTTTTTCAAGGTAAATAAAGTTTATTATCTTGAAAGTCGATTAAAGCAAGTAATGAGGGGATTTTCAGAGAAAAGCAGTATTTTCCTGAAATAGACGGAGCATTGAAATTTTGTAAATGGTGCTGTGATAATGATTAAAACTAAATACATTTTATTAATGTCAACATTTTTATTATTTACTTTTCATTGTTATCCGAAAGCTTTTTTGAAGCATCAAGTAAAAAACGGAGAGTCACTTTCCGTAATAGCGGCAAAATACGATGTTTCAACCGACGAGCTTTGTTCTGTCAATAATCTGAAAAAAGACGCTGTTTTAATGAAAGGCATTGTATTAAGCATTCCGGTAAAAGAAAAATTCGGCGTACATACCGTAGAAGAAGGCGAAAATCTTTTCCGTATCGGCTTAAAATACAATATTACCGTAGATCGCCTTTGCAAAATAAATAACTTTTCCGAAAACGTAAAACTTTTTGCAGGAATGAAAATAAAAGTTCCGCAAGATGATTCAGCCGCCGCAAAGATAATCGCATCATCGTCTATTGAAAATAACTCGGACAAACAAAAAATCAACGGAGAACACGGTTTTATCTACCACACAATGCAGAAAGGAGAAACGCTCTACCGAATCGGAAAAACATTTCATATTTCGGTTGATTCTTTAATGAAAATTAATGATATTACCGACTCTACCGTATTAAAGCCGGGCATACAGATTAAAATTCCCAAGACAAAATATGACATCCAGACTGCTTCAATCGAGCAAATTCTTCAGCTTCATAAAAACGGCAAAAAATATTTAAACTATTCTCTTCCTTTAAAAGGTGATGTCGTTCCTTATGTAAAATCACATTATCGGGGAATTCTCATTTTCAATAAAGACAACAGAGAAGTTTGTTCCGTCGACAGAGGAATAGTAAGCCATATCGAAAATACCGCATCTTTCGGGCTGATTGTATTTGTTCGCCATGCTAATGGTTTGGTTTCCACATATTCCGGCTTCAGTGTAATTTATGTCCGCAAAGACCAAGAAGTGTATCCCGGCGACGTTATCGGAAAAAGCGGCGAAATAGCCAAAGGACAATCGCCGGGGATTTTATATTCATTACAGGAAGGCGATAAAGCTTTGGCATTCGATATGAAAATGAATAGATTTTACAAGTAATTTTTTGTACTTTTGTTTGATTTATAGTAAAAGTAATATATAAAAAGCAATGGGAGGATTTCCTTTGATAAAAACATTTTATTTGCTTTTATTATGCAGCCTATTCTTCCCATTCATGCTATTTTCTCAGGATAATGCAGATACTTCCGATGATGCAGCAGTCAATTACCCTTCTGTTACTGAAAATATAAATAACATGTCTTTACCGAAAATTCCGTTTCCCATAAAATTCCGCGGTTCCGTATCGGCAGTTTTTACGTATCTTTTCGGTTGTCTGGACGGAATAACACATCGGGGGCATTTTGCTCCGATTTGTTATGATAAAAATGATTATCGTGAAGCGGGAAAACATCACGGAGATGACGGTGCCGGACGTATCGTCGGAGGAAACTACAGCGGCGTACAGCTGGAACTTTACAATGAATACGGTTTTTCCGTTCCTGTATTAAATTTCGATACTCCGCTGACAAAAGACAATTTTTTGCAATTTAAAGTAATGTCGCAGCTGTCACCCGTAACATTAAATGCCGGAGCGACATTGACAATAGCCGCCGCTGCATTTTTACAGTTTCAGTTCGGTTTTCTCATCGGCGGGGCATGGGATGTTCCTGCATTCAACGCTACCGGAACAGGTATAAAAGCTGACGATAACGGCAATTATATAACAATGTCGTTTGACGCACCGATTCTTCAGTTTTGGTTCAAGCCAACATTCCAGTTCGACCTGGCGTATGTGCTTCCTTCGGCTTATCAAAAATGGACTCACTTTTTTTTGGTGGCAAATCCGCAGCTTCTATATCAGCATTATTTCGGTGTGGATTACGATCAGCCTTATATCTACAAGGCAGATTACGGAATGCAGTTTAACGGCTGGAAACTTACCGGCGATTTCATGACCGGCTACAGAATATTCATCAAAGAAGACAATTCCGGCACACAAGACAGATTTTTAAGAATTACAAATTACACTACAATTTTAACATTTGCTTTCTATCTGCATATAGATCATCTGAATTTATCTCATTATAATGACTCAAAAATGAAAAACGGCGGATGGGGTTCGGATTTTGCTTCCGCCAACTTCGGACCCGCATTGCGTTTGGATTTACCATATCATATATGGACCCAAATTTTCTTTTTGTTCAGAAATGACCGAGCATATACAGATGATACATTTGCGTATGCGGATTTCAGAAAGCGAGTTTATGAAGATTATTACGTATTTTCAAAATGTATTGGTTTTTTTATCGGTTGGGATTTTTAATTAACAGTGGGGCAATATGAAAAAGAAACAATTATTTTCTCCGATTTTTTTTAAACTTACAGCTTTTATTCTTATCTGCGTATTTTCACTTCTTTGTGTGGAAATTATAATTTCATATACCATTACAAAAAACAGCTGTTTGAAATATATAAAGGAAAAGCACGAATTGAATATTTCAAAAATATCATTCATGATTTCAAAAACGCTCTGGGACTACGATTCAGCAAGTTTGAAAAACATTTTGAACAATGAACTGCTCATTGAAGATGTAATTTATATACGATTAAGCGACTACATAGATGAACAGAATCAGTTTATCCTTTACGAACAAATAAAAGACAAAAGCGGCAATATAAAAGCATTTGAAGAAAGCTCGGACAGCAAATATTTAAACACAAACACAATGCTTTCATTATATTCCGATATTTTATACGACAACAAAAAAATCGGCGATTTAAACCTCATAGTTTCTCCGGTAATATTCAACAAAGAACTCCAAAGTATATTTACTGTTAACTGTGTACATTCGCTGATTATATTTATTCTGCTTCCGGTAATTTTATTTTTTTGCTGCAATATTCTGCTGCTGACGCCGCTGGCAAAATTGACAAAGGCGATGAAAGATTTTTCCGAAAACAATTTATCCGCCCGTTTGGAAAATCTTTCAAACGATGAAATCGGAAATTTGGGGCAAATATTCAATCGAATGGCAGATTCCATCGAATCGAAAAACAAGCAGCTTTTAAAACTTCTGCATTACGACAATCTTACGGGACTTCCGAACAGAACCAAACTTATCGAAGATTTAAAACTGGTAAACAACGGCATTGTTTTTATTATCAATGTCGACGGCTTTCGTGAAATAAATGATTTCTACGGTCATGAAGTCGGTGATGAAATATTAAAAGAAATCGCATCTCGTTTACAGCAGGTAAAAGTCAATTTCAACATTACAATTTATCACTTGCAGGCAGATGAGTTTGTATTGCTGTTAAAGCACGATTCCCGAAATTACAGTAACTACCATGACCACCACAGCAGTAATTTGTATGACGAAGTCCGAAGCATTATCGGTGCATTTGCATTCTTTGTAATCAACGACAAAGTTTTCATCTGCAATGAAAGCGAAATCAACATAAGCGCAACCGTAGGTGCAGCCAAAATAACGGAATCAATAAGAATATCCGCACTTTACAATGCAGATATGGCACTGAAAAACGCGGAGCAAATGCGTAAACATTACCTTTTGTACGATGAAACAATGGAAGTTGCAAAAGAATACGAAAATAACATCAAGTGGACTTTTATTCTGAAAGAAGCTGTTTTCAATGACAGAATCGTGCCGTTTTATCAACCTATAGTAAATAATAAAACTGGCGATATTGAAAAATACGAGTGCCTTTGCCGTTTGATAAACAATAATGACGACATTATCAGCCCATATTACTTTTTGGAAATTGCGAAAAAAATTCGGCTGTATCCAAACATTACCCGCAGAATTCTTACCAAGTCATTCGAGAAATTTTCCGATTTGCCGTATGACTTTTCCATAAATATTTCGGTTTTTGATATTCAAAACGAAGAAACTCTCCACTGCATACGGTCGATATTAATGAGCAATCAGGAAACCGCCAAAAGAGCTGTTTTTGAACTGCTGGAATCCGACGGCATTCAAAATTATGACATTATCAAAGCATTTATCGAAGAAGTAAAATCTTACGGCTGCAAAGTCGCAATCGATGATTTCGGTTCCGGGTACTCAAATTTCGACCACGTAATGTCGCTGGATGTCGATGTACTGAAAATCGATGCTTCGATGATAAAAAATATAGACACCGAGAAATCGTCGCAGATAATAACAAGAACAATTGTCAATTTTACAAAAGAACTGAATATCAAAACAGTTTCCGAATTCGTTCACACTCCCGAAGTGTTCAAAAAAGTTCAGGAATACGGAATTGACTATTCACGAGGCTATTTATT
>JAFLVQ010000159.1 GCA_022508205.1 Spirochaetales bacterium | reverse complement strand
CAAGAATACAATAAGCTCTCCCCAAGCGACAGGCAGAAGGCAGACATGGAAGCCAGGAACATAATCGCTGCGCATGGACATTGGGGATTATGGAACTACTTGCAGAACGTGCGTTTTCTGCAAACTGAGGAGAAAGCCGTCTAAAAGTATCTTGCAATATGCTTATATCATCCATGATAAATCCATTCTCCGTGCGAACATGGACGATAGGACATGCTGATTCTTCTATATAGAATGTCAATCTTTACAAGTTATGTTGAATTATTTTTATGCTACAATATTCCATCGGCACCATGGCTCATGTGGATTACAGCAGAGGGCAATGCAGGGCAAGCCCCAAAAAGGATTTTGAACAAGCTGAACTCTTACGCCAAACAGATGCGAGTGACAAATGTTCTGCGTCAGTATTTGGAGGTGCTTCTGTGAGTCAAGCAATGAATCTGAATGCGAGCAGCACCAAGCCCCATATCCTGCAGCAGGGCATGTTTTTTTATGCAGGCTGCTTAGCCGGCGGGCTTCAAGTCCGATTGATAATTCTAACCGCACTGTCGGCATACCTACCTCCGAAAATTGGCTTTATTTAAATGTGCAACAGTGCATTACATATAGTCAAGGGATAGCTTCAGCAGCTTTCGATATGTTCATATCTGTTACGATGTATCACCCTTTCGTATGATTTTACTCTCATAATGAAAAATCAACCTTTCTCCCGATAATACATACTTTGCAAACGGCGATACTGTAATTGTTCGTCGGAGAGTGTTTCGTTCGGGCAAATCTATTTTCTTCAATAATATTAAATTAAAAGATTAAAGGAGACTTCATGAAAAATCCAACGCAGAGAAACTATTTCCTTTCCGTGCTGCCGTTTGCAGCGATACTCTTACTGCTCATCGGCTCGGTTCTGATTGCGCACAAAATTCATTCCCATGCAGACGGTGTTCTGGGTGTAAATACAATGGCAGATGCAAACGGCGAGATTCACACGGTGCGCGTGTTCGACTCGATTTCGTCTGTCATGGCAATTGACCGCGACAACCATTCGCGCAAAAAGGAGATTCCGCCGTCCTCCTACACCTACGACAGAGCGACAACGCTTCTTACATTTTCCGACCCGCTCCCTTATGCGGATACGGTCGTTCATATCGAGGGGAAAATTTGCCAGCCCGAACAGTTCTTTCTGCATGACTTTACGGGTGATTCCGACGATTTGCTTGTAATACTCGGCGAAAGAATCGCAATTGAAGACTACGAATACACATTCGACCCGCAAGCTCGGCTGCTCACATTCAGGAGTGACATTCATCCCGAAACCGACGGCAACTTTCACATCGGCTATGAAGCGGCAAACGGTGCGCACCACGGATTCGGCAGTTGGAAAGAAAAAGACTACGACACGCTCTCGGCACTTCAGTGGCAGCACCTGCACAGGACACAAGGCGCGCCTATGCTCGTAATGAAGATGCGTTCAAAGCAGAGTGACAAAAAACTTTCCAAAGAGGCGGGTTTTCCTATCGCACTTCCCAAGCAGCACTCAAAGCTCGACGGTACATTCCTTGTGGAAACAATGGAAGACAGCGAAAAGCGCGTAACCGTACAACGGTACTTTGAGAAAGAAGTTTTGATGGTCGAGGCGCGCAAGGACGAGTTTGGACAACCTGACAAGCCGCTTTCAACTGAGGAAATCGGAATCGGAAACCTTTCCGTGCAAAAAACGCGCATCATAGGCACGTACACAGACGCACTGCACAAAGAACCGACCGAAATTCCGCTCATACAGTACAACTGGCAGAAAGACGGCACATTCTACCAAATTGTGGCACGCGAAGATCAGGTTGATAATGCAGAGCAGATTCTTGCCGATGTACCGAAAAAATAAATAGCGACGATGCAAAATGCGGTTCGGGGCACTGTTGACGGGAAATCGTCATTGGTGTATATCAATCGGAACAAAAGGAGCGTCACATGAAAAGCCGCAAGTATATCCTGTGTACTGCCTTACTCTATCTTGCATTTTTTTCCGCATTCGCGAGTGATTGGTATATCTGCCTCGGTTCATTCAAGGATCTTGCCAATGCACAGCAGTTTAAAGAAGAGCTTGACGCTCTGTCAATACCATCTTTTGTGTACAAGACGGAAAATGCAGAGCAAACGCTGTATAGAGTGCTGCTTCCGGAAGCTTTTTCCAATGCAGATGATGCACGAAAATTGTGCAAGGGGATTGAAAAACCTTTGAAAAAACACATTGCTATAAACGGGGGATTATGGATTTGCGAGGCGGAAGTCATACCGCAGGACGAGATTTTCCAAGAGGATGAATATGAAGCGGATACTGCCGACGAAAAAATGGCTTACGTTATGCCGCAGGACGAGGTTCTCCAAAAGGATGAATATGAAGCGGGTGCTGCCGACGAAAAAGTGACTTACGCCGTACCGCAGGGTGAAATTCTTCAAATGAATGAGGACAGGGCAATTCCCGTTTCCGAAGAAAAGCCGTTTTCACTGAAAGTCCGCAGCTACAAAGAAGAACATCCGGCACAGCAAAACAGTGAACGATTGCGTAAGCATAATATTAACGCGTATGTAGTCAAAACGTATGACGATGATGCTTATTTTTCGTTTGATGTTCACGCCGGCGCATTTGCGACTCCCGAAGAAAGCGCAGAAACAGAACAGACACTTGCCGCACTCGGTATAGACAATGTCGCACTTTCCGATTACACTGATATAAAAGACAAAATGCAGCGGTATAATGAAGTTGTCCAGCAAGGCAACGTTGTTTTTGAGACAGCCGAAAATGCCGTGATGCCCGAATTTTCCGACGCAGTGCGCACATGTCTTGCCAATCTTCCCGTAAACAAGCATTTCCTCATCGAAAGTATTACTATAGTAGATTTTGAGACACTTGCTGTGGCAGATGGATTTCGAGCATTTTCAAAAGCCGTCTATCTTGACGACCTGCTCGGTAAACGAGTGGAAGTTTTTATTATCGAGCGCGCCGAACCGCTTCCCAATACTGACTTTGCCGCAGAAACACAGTTTTCGCTTCCCAACGGAGACGCACTGCACGCACGCATTTTATCCGACGGAACAACCCGCACAGTCGAGGGCATGAACGCAGATCGAACGTTGCTAATCAAAATCAACGCACATAACTTTTCCGACGACGATTTGTCGGCATTCATGAATAACGCATGGTCTGACAATGTAACAGTGATTTATCCGCAGCTGCGCAAGTCGCTGTGTGTTCTCCCAAAGTATGCAGATAATCGCCGTTTTGTTGCCTTCACACTTTCGCATTTGGATCAATCGTATGCGGTATCGAAAAATTACGTAAACTGGGCACTTCCGAGAGTTGGACATTGGATTGCAAAAGGGCATTTTTTACAGAATAATGAAGAAATCTGGGTTGACTTTTTTGATATGGACTATGAACACAATGCACAAAAAATCGATGAAATGTTTATGGACGAAAAAAAGAATTACGAAATTTCGGACAGCAATCATCCTATAACTATAAACGGAACAAATGCATGGTACGGGAAGTATTCATCCAGAAGAGTAAAACAAATAGGTTTTTCAATAAAATCTTTCAGAGTAGTAATTAATACGCCTCTTAATTCTTCCATTGACGAAGACGATCTGCACGATTTTGCCGCCGACCTGCTGGTGTGGGAGCAGTAGCCGCGCCGTTTATCGTACCGTCACAGTGCAATGGGGACAGACCTATATTCTGATTTGGAATTGAGGTCTGTCCCTTAT
>JAFLVQ010000158.1 GCA_022508205.1 Spirochaetales bacterium | reverse complement strand
TCGCTATCGATTCCGGCATCTCCGGATCTTCAAAATATGCTATGTCCCCTTCTAAAGATGGATCGTAAAATTTATAAAATTCTTTCGCCCTTTCCATTACAAAGCGATATTCCCATTCGCCCTGTGCATTTTTTACCATCGGCTCACCCGGTACTTTCCAGTTACCGGTCATTGTACCGATACAATTCACGGCTGACATGTTATCATTCTTATATGTAATGACACATACCCATTGCCCGTCTTTTTCTTCATATGTAACCTTTGCATTCGCTGCCATTACGGAGAACAGCATCATTGCAGCTACAAATAATCCAATAAGCTTTTTCATGAATCCTTTTCTCCTTATTAATTACAGTTTTCCGTTGAAATCATAAAGAACTTTGAACTCTTTATCCCAAAGTTCTTCTATTTTCTCTTTTGTCCCGTAGATAGATGAAAGTGTCCTATAATCCGAACTGTATGGAGTCTCCAAATCCCCATCTTCCTTGGCACTACCAAATGCTGCAATCCATTTCTCTTTATCTTTGAATGTTTTTCTGAAAGTTTCAAATTCTTTCAATAGAGTATATTTCCCGTCAGCATCTGCATCCTCGAACTTTTTAAGATAATCTGTCTTCGAGATAGCCCCTTCGGTACGCATCGCTGTATACAATGTAGAATTGTCTGCAGGATTGTAAATTTGACAAGTCACAACTGACAACAGCAACGTTCCGACCAATGCCAGAGCGACAATTGCTCTTTTCATATTTGTTCCTCCTTGTTTAATAAGTAATGTAAAAAAAATTACGGGTTTCAGTGTTCTTCTTTAAACAGCCTTTTCCCCGTAATCTTTAACCTCATTAAGTCTTGCTTATTCAGCCAAAACTAAATTGAATCCGCCAAATCCGTCATCAGCTAAATATTTAGCATCCAACACATCTGCATTTGGTTGCATCCAATCTACCTGATTTGTAACAAATTTAAATTTAGTTCCGTATGGAACAGTTGCTAAATCTGTTTCAAAAGTCCAGATTCCGTCTCCGTCATCATCGGTAGCTTGCCAGTCAGCAGCAACAGGATCCCATCCGTTAAAATCGCCGGCAACTGTAACTTCTTCAATTTCTTCAAAAGATGCATAATCTTTTACATTGAAAGTAAAGATAACTTTATCTCCTTCGATTTTAAATCCTTTTAAAGTGTCACTAACTGTAGCACTTTCAGCCGGAGCTGTAGTCTGTGTTTGTGCAGTACTACTTCCTTCTCCGCCACATGCAACAAATGTAAACATTGCTGCAACTAAAGTAAGAATTGAAATAATTCTTTTCATTTTAATTTGTCCCCCTAAGAACATATTTTAATTTTGTTATAACCTAACAGGCTATTTTGTAGCATTGTACAAATAGAAAAATCGTCTGTCAACTCCAAACAATTAAATATTTTTAAAATAAAAAAATATTTTTTAGCAAATATGTTTGTTCAAATTAATTTTGTTTTCTTTACTGCATGATAAATCGAATTCCTTCCTTAGTAATTGCTCAATAATTCTTTGACAACTCGAAAAAAAATTTGCAATTAAAAAAATATGTTCCTAACGGTAGTTTATTCTCTCATTGTACACAGGGACAGACCCATATTCCGCTTTGGAATTGAGGTCTGTCCCTATCGCAGCTTGCCAAAAAAGGGACAAGCTATGGAAAAACGGGCTGTGAATTTAATTTTAGCTCTGCTTTGCAAATTACCATAGTAATTGAAAACAAACCGTACTGCAGACGGCAATAAAAAAACTGTGTTTGCAACGATCAAATTCATTGCGAAACACAGTCATTTGCTCCTCAATCAGAAATTATTTTCATGCACTTCAAAATAACTTTGCGGATGATTGCATGTCGGGCAGAGTTCAGGCGCCTTTGTTCCTACGACAATGTGTCCGCAGTTGCGGCATTCCCACACCTTTACTTCGCTTTTTTCAAATACCGCTGCGGTCTCCACATTTTTCAGCAAGGCGCGGTATCTTTCCTCATGATGTTTTTCAATCGCTCCTACAAGCCTGAACTTCGCCGCAAGTTCGGGAAAGCCTTCTTTTTCTGCGGTTTTTGCGAAGTCTTCATACATATTTGTCCATTCAAAGTTTTCACCGGCACTGGCAGCGGCAAGATTTTCCTTCGTATCGCCGATTCCGTTCAGCTCTTTAAACCACAGTTTCGCATGTTCTTTCTCATTGTCCGCCGTCTTTAAAAACAAACCGGCAATTTGTTCATATCCTTCCTTTTTGGCTACAGATGCAAAATAGGTATATTTATTCCTCGCTTGTGATTCCCCTGCAAATGCTGCCTCTAAATTTTTTTCTGTCTGCGTTCCAGCATACTTTGTTGTTTTCATGTTTTCTCTCCTGTTTAAAATAAAAATTACAATTGGTTTCGTGTGTTTCCAATATAGTCGTAAATGCTTCATTTTTGCATTCTGATTGTAATGTGTTTTTAAATGATTTTGAAAATATTTGCTATATTATTTACACATAGTTCTATGAAAATTTACATTCTCCATTAAACTGCATCATTTAATTTCTTCATCCAGCATTTTGATGTTTTTAGGGTAATACACTCTGATTGCGGTATTGCATGCAATTTATATGGATTTTGGCAATTCATTGTCAGCATATATTTTTTTACTTTTTGTTCCTTTAACAATCAGTTTCAAAATACCAGTATTTTTACGTAGATTCATCATTATATTAGGGCAAAAGAAAATTCTTGTTTACATTCTTGACATTTTTTCCACTTTATGATACTTCGCTGCATATTTTTATCGCACATGATGACACACGTGGTACTTCGGTACATAAATCTGATTACGGAACATGTAGCTTTCCGTATTCTGTTGTATCGGGCCACGTGTTTTTTTTGTGCAAAATTATAAAAGGAGTATATTTACATGCCAAGAAACCAATTTCAGCGAATGATTTTTGCTCTGCTTTCAGTCTTTTTCACTGTTCACGGCTACATTTTTTACAGTTTGTACATCGTCAATGGGAATGCTTTGATGCAGACTGCCGGAACAGATAGTGTTATAGCAGCTATCAACCAGAACGGCGGCGTATACATGTTGGGGCACTTCTTGCCAATTTGGGCAGTGGTATTGGTAGAGTTTTGTCTTGCTTACCTGCTGGAAAATGTTATGGGGATGCCTGGCTCTTTCAAGTTGGCCTGCAAGGTATTTAACCCGAAAGAAACTCATCCATTCCTGTTTGAAACTGCTGTTATCTGTGCTACTGCAATGTTGATGTGTCCGGCTATGAGTCTGATCGCAGCTTTCCTGTACTATCCGTACTATGCGGGTTTCAACATTTTCACTCTGGCTGCCAATTGGATTAAGCTGATATGCCTTAACTTTCCATTTGCTTTATTATCTCAAGTTTTTTTTATCCAGCCATTGGTTCGTACCTTGTTTAAGTTTTTGTTTTGCAGGGATATTGATAACCTTTCCGCCCAGTCTGCATAAAATCGAAACAAAAAAAATGCTCGAAGTATTCTGCTCCGGGTATTTTTTTACGTATCCGACTTAGGTATACCGATATGCTGTAGTTTTCCGTTTTAGAAGTGTCAGACCTGTATTCCATTTCGGGATTAAGGTCTGTCCCTTAATTATTCTGGAATAAAATGCGTTATACTTTACCGTGCAAATTAGCAATTAGATGAAACTTTGGCTTAAAATTCATTTACCTTACGGTAAGGCAATCAACAAGATTTTCATTTAACCGTTTATTTGCGGTGGATTGATTCTGTATTATTGCATATTCAAATGCCATGAAAACAGAAGAG
>JAFLVQ010000157.1 GCA_022508205.1 Spirochaetales bacterium | reverse complement strand
GAGAAATCCGCTTTTTTTATTTGGGCGGCTCTGCTCTTTTTGCGCGAAAGGTGCGAGGGACAGACCCTGATTCCGAAATGGAATACAGACCTGACACCAACAATGGACAGGCCCCGATTCCGAAATGGGATATAGGTCTGTCCCTAATGCACTTGAAAATAAAATAAACAGCTTGACCAACATTCCGTGTAGGAGTATTCTTAGCTTTATTTCAATTTGTTGGGAGCTGCGAATATGAAATGTACTGACATCATGGTTAAAGATGATTTCTTATCTATTGAGAAGTATAAAAATGTAAATAAATCCGACGTAAAGGCAATAGCTTTTACGGGAAGTCCGGGCCGCCACCCTTACGAGGAAGACAAATTTGTGCTGATTCTCAATCCGTTAAGCGACAATACCGAATTTATAGAATTCAACAAAAGCGACATTGTTTATATAGAAGAATTGCCGACTATTTCATCAAAAAACAAAGGTTCTGTATCAATAAAAATAGTTTGGATAAAAGAAGGCGCAATCGCCGTAAAGATGACGCCGTTTGTTATTGCAAAAACTTCTACCATTTATGACTAACACCGAATTACTTCGGGAAAAGCATGGCAGTAAAAAACTCAAATCAGCATAAAAAAACTCGGTATATCGACAATGAAGCAAACACTTCGTCATACCGAGTTTTTTGTACTACCGCACTTTACTCCAATCTCTGACCGCGCCTTTGTCCGCACTTGTAGCAAAATATCCGTATAATTTCAGCGCATCGGAAACCTTGCGTGCTCTGTTCGGTTTAAAGCCGCCGTTTTTTTCCAAATCGGCTCGGCGTCTTTGCAGTTCGTCAGTATCAACTTTCAGTTCGATGGAACGAGCGGGAATATTGATTTCAATACTATCTCCATTTTGAACAAGCCCTATAATTCCGCCGTCGGCAGCTTCCGGTGACACATGACCGATACTCAA
Organism: Spirochaetales bacterium; assembly: GCA_022508205.1. Classification (GTDB taxonomy): domain Bacteria; phylum Spirochaetota; class GWE2-31-10; order GWE2-31-10; family GWE2-31-10; genus RGIG8597. The sequence goes on along the minus strand of JAFLVQ010000157.1, from coordinate 2,879 downwards.
TCCGGATGTACCGCCGGAAAATCTTCCGTCAGTCAGCAGCGCGCAGTCTTTATCCAGTTTTTTTGACTTTAAATACGTTGTCGGATAAAGCATTTCCTGCATTCCCGGACCGCCTTTCGGGCCTTCGTAACGGATAAGAACAATATCGCCCTTCTCGATTTTGTTGCCAAGTATTGCATCCGAAGCCTGTTCCTGCGAATCGTACACTTTCGCTTTTCCGGTAAATTTCAAAATCGATTCATCGACACCGGCAGTTTTTACAATACATCCGTTTTCCGCAATATTACCGAAAAGAACCGCAATTCCGCCGTCTTTGGAATAAGCATTTTCCACACTGCGAATGCATCCATTTTTACGATCCAAATCCAATTCTTCATAATAATTGCTTTGTGAATAAGCCTGAATTGTTCTGCATCCGCCGGGCGCTGCGTGACATCGCTTAACGGCTTCCTCCGTCGCTTTTCCGCCTCGAATATCATTTTCGTCAATCACTTGTCCCAAAGTTTTTCCTTCCACAGTCACCGTATCGCAATGAAGAAGATCGGCGCGTTTTAACTCACCGAGTATAGCCATAATTCCGCCGGCTCTGTTGACATCCTGAATATGATATACTTTGGTATTAGGTGCAACTTTACAAATAAACGGCACTTTGCGGCTCAATCTGTCAATGTCAGCCATTTTAAAATCGACTCCGGCTTCACGGGCAATTGCCAATAAATGCAAAACGGTATTGGTAGATGCTCCCATTGCAATATCCAAAGACATCGCATTTTCGCATGAATCCATAGTTACAATCGAACGAGGCAGAATTTTGTCATTGCCATCCAAATAATACTCTTTTGCCATTTCCACAATTCTGCGGCTTGCTTTTTCATACAAAAGTTTACGCTGTGTATGTGTCGCAAGAACAGTTCCATTGCCGGGCAGCCCCATTCCCAAAACTTCGCAGAGGCAATTCATAGAATTGGCAGTAAACATTCCGCTGCAGCTTCCGCATGTCGGGCAACCGGCTCTTTCTATTTCCAGCAAGTCAGCGTCTGAAGTTACGTCATCGCCGCCGACTTTCATTACATCAATCAAATCGTACTTTTCACCGTTATAATTTCCTGCTTCCATCGGACCGCCCGAAACAAAAATTGTCGGAATATTCAGTCTCATTGCAGCCATCATCATTCCGGGAACAATTTTATCGCAATTCGGAATACAAATCAGTGCGTCGGCAGCGTGCGCATTTACCATATACTCTACACTGTCCGCAATCAAATCACGTGAAGGCAAAGAATAAAGCATTCCGTCGTGCCCCATCGCAATTCCGTCATCAATGGCAATTGTATTGAACTCAATGCCGATTCCTCCGTTGGCATCTATAAACTCTTTTACTTGCTTGCCGACTTCCCTCAGATGAACATGCCCCGGTACAAATTGTGTAAATGAATTGACAATGGCAATAATCGGCTTTTTGCCTAAATCTTCTTCTTTCACACCATTGGCACGCCACAAAGCCCGCGCACCCGCTCTGGTTCGTCCGTCTGTCGTTATACTACTTCTAAATTTATTCATTACATTCCTCCATGCAGCTAACCGCAAAAAATTACGATACGTTATACCACTTTTCCATTTTTATTTGGAAAAATAATCTTACAATATCATCAAAAAAACATTGCATGCGTAAAAACAGGAAATGATTATTTAGATTCTTCTTCATTGAGGATTTCGGCACTCAAATCGCCCTGCAGAATGAAAGTATTGTTTTCTACATCTACTATAATTTTTCTTGCACTGTATTCCGACCCCTGATTGCGAACAGTCGGAAAGCCGCTAATCGACATCTGCTTATCGCTTTTTGTATATTTCACAAATGCACCCTTTGCGAAAATATCTTTCTGGTAAATTCTGGAATTCCCTTGTATTATGGTAACTTTTTCCTCGTCATAGTTGTAAATCGTATCGCCGAACACCGCTACTTCTTCTTTTGAATCGGTATAAAACGCATTATTGCGAATTACGAACTTTTTTTCTTCGCGGTAATATTCTGCTTCTTCCCCGCCAATCTGCACTTGTTCTTCATCATTAAAAATACGAATTGTCTTATTAAACAAAGCTTTTTCAATCTGTTCTTCGCCGTTCTTATCTTTAAAAAAATGAATCTCTATCTCTTCGCAGTAAATTTTATAATCATCTATTTCGAGGTAAGCATTCCCCTGCCCTTTAAAAACATTCTTAGCTTTTATTTCCTGATACGATGCAATGTCTGCCTTGAAAGTAATGACTTTCTTACTTTTTTGAGGTGCGCAATACAATGAAACCGCGATAGAACAGCAAAAAATTATAAAAAACTTTTTCACTCTTTTTTCTCTTCCTCATAAAAATAATTCATATCGATATTGGAAAATTCGGTAGTTTGAGAATTCAGATCCGATTTCATAGAATCCGCCAAAAGCTGCGAACCATCGGCTTTGACAATGCGGACTTTACCGTCGCTTACAAGCTGATTTCTACTGTAGTTCAAAACCAATTCATCTGTATACAGTGTGATTCCCTGATCCAATTTATCGACTACCACATCATTTTGAAACAGGAATTCATCAACCGCATTATCAATTACTGCATTATCGGAATGTATTTTCATCGTCAATTCGTTTTTCGTATTGGTAATTTGAACATAAATTTTTTCACACACGATTTGATTTTTCTTTTCATAACTTTTTGCAAGTCCGATTTCCGCCTCAAGATAAACACGTTTATTCTTATAAATATTATGCTTGTAATTTTGCTGCAGCATATCCGGTAATTCCGCATGTCCCATACCTGCATCGGATTTTTCCATAGAACATGAAAAAAAACAAAATACGGCAAAAATAAAAGCTGCGGTACAATAT
>JAFLVQ010000156.1 GCA_022508205.1 Spirochaetales bacterium | reverse complement strand
GTCCCCAGTTTCGCTTAAGGCGAATAAATGATCGCTATTGGAAACATGTTTATTGTGAAGCGAGGACACAATTAGTATAATCAAAAATTCGACTCGGTAAAATGCCGTGCGCAATAGCATTTATTACAAAAACGGATATGAACTGAATTTCGATTTAGCGAGGCAATTATGGATAAAAAATTATCCGAAATGACGCTTGAGGAGCTTTGGCAGCTTTTCCCTATCATTTTGACAGAGCACGACGGCCGTCGGACAGAATACTACGCGGAAGAAGCCGCCGAACTCGCAAAAATATTACCGAAGAGCACTATAATAAATCATATCGGCAGTACGGCAGTCAAAAAAATTCGGGCAAAACCGACAGTGGATATTTTAGTCGAGGTCAGCGGCAATTTCGCCGAAGCAGCTGTTATCCTGCTAAACAACGGCTGGATTAAAATGTCGGAAAGTGAAAGCCGCATGTCGTTTAAAAATTTTTTCAAGGGCAAATTTTTGTTCTGAAAAAGTATAAAAAGAGATGTCACAGCGTGATACATTTAACGGAGGAATTGTACAATGAATAAGGTTAAAATAACTGTTTTGCAGACAACGCTCAATAAAGAATTGGCGGAACAATACGGTGTTGAGGGCTTGTCAACGTGCCCTTTTCATAAAGCGGGACAAGTGTTTTATGCCGATTACGCAAAACCCGATGAATTATGCGACGAGGCTTGGAAAGCAATCTATCAATATGTTTTTGCATTGGCACACGGAGCGCAAAACGGACTGTTTTATTACGGCGATTGGATAAAAGAAAAAGGTGTGGCAATCTGCTGCTGCAACGACGGACTGCGCCCCGTTATATTCAAGTTGGAAGCAACGACGGAAGAAGCGAAAGCATAGCGGCAATTTTGCCGAAATGACGGTTTTTACGTAAAAACTACAGATACATTTAATAGAGAACTAATGTGAACATTTACGAAAATCTGTTGACATTTGAAAGCGCAAATTTTTTGCTGCGCGGTGTTACAATGGCGGACTGCTGCGCTTAGACCTTAGAAGCGACTTTGAAAAAACCGACGTAATCACGGAGATATTGACGGTGGTATCGAGGCTTACTTTTGACCTGTTCGGCGACAAGGTTGTAACAAAGGTTAAAGCTAATGCAACCGAACGACTTGCGGCAGTTAAACAGTTGGGGTTTGTACTGCCCAAGATTGCTTTAAAGGGCAACGCAGGTGAAATATTTGATGATTATTACGTTTTGCGCTCGGGCGAAAAACAGTAATTCAGCGGAGAATATATGACAGAAAAATGGTGTGCTGTATATTTAAGCGGTACGGGAAATACCGAGTATTGCATAAAAAAATTTACTTGCCTTTTGAACGATGCTATGCCTATTGCTGCAATCGAGGATAAAAATGCAATTGCACTTATTAAGGACTTCGAGTGCATCGTTTTAGGTTATCCTATTCAATTTTCAAATATGCCTGTTATGGTAAAAGATTTTATCAGCGCAAACTCTGCAGTGTGGCAGGGGAAAAAAGTTTTTTGTATTGCAACTATGGGCTTATTCAGCGGCGACGGCACGGGGTGCAGTGCACGGCTGCTGAAAAAATACGGAGCAACCATTCTTGGCGGACTGCATTTGAAAATGCCCGACAGCATTTGCGACAGTAAGCTATTGAAGAAGCGCAGGGAAGAAAATATAAAGATTATTGAAGAAGCCGAAGATAAAATCGAACAAGCCGCGAGTAAAATCAAGCACGGTAAATTCCCGCACGAAGGATTAAGCGTATTCAGTCATATTGCGGGATTATTCGGACAGCGCCTCTGGTTTTGCGGAAAGACGAAAAATTATTCCGATAAATTAAAAATCAATAGCACACTATGCATCGGCTGCGGTACGTGTGCAAAATTGTGTCCTATGGGTAATCTAAAAATTCAAGATAATAAAGCTGCTGCAAAACAAAAATGCACAATGTGTTATCGCTGTATCAGCAAGTGCCCGAAAAAAGCAATTACATTATTAGGCAAGCAAGTTGTGGAACAGCACAGAATGGAAAATTATATGTAATGATCGAGAATTTATATTCTGTTCTTACTGCCCCATTCGCACATACCGTCGAGAATCGGCATAAGCGATTTGCCCCTTTCCGAAAGGCTGTATTCCACCTTCGGCGGGATCTGCGGGTATTCCTTGCGGATGATGAGCCCGTCTTGTTCGAGCTCTTTCAATGAGCAAGAAAGCGTCTTAAACGAAATTCCGCCGATATAGCGCTGCAGTTCATTGAAGCGGACGACTTTGAATTCCATGAGTGTGTAGAGAATGGTCATTTTATATTTACCCTGAATAAGCGAGAGTGTATAAGAAAACCCCGTTTCGCAGAGTTTTTCGCGTGCAATGCATCGTTTTGTATTTTCCATAATTATACTTCCCTTTAAGATAGTACCTTACAATTATGTGCGTACTTGACAGAATGATTATACATAATAAAATATTTATATCAATACTATTTTGGGAGATGATACTATGAGCAAAAAGATTATCATTCTTAACGGAAGCCCCCGCAAAAACGGGAATACGTCGGCTTTGACCGCAGAATTTACTCGCGGAGCAATCGAAAGCGGAAACACGGTAACGGAGTTTCATTTGAACACTATGAACATTCACGGCTGCCTCGGCTGCTGCGGCGGCGGAAAAGATCATTCCAGTCCGTGCGTGCAGAAAGACGATATGGATAAAATTTATCCTGTTTACAAGGATGCCGACATCGTTGTACTCGCTTCGCCGCTCTATTATTGGACAATCAGCGGGCAGCTCAAAACCGCATTTGACCGTCTCTTTGCGGTTGCGGAGTGTGACCCCAATTATTGCAATCCGAAGAAGGAAACCGTTTTTCTTATGGCGGCAGAAGGACACGAATTTGAAGAGAGTTTGTATTGGTATGACCGATTGGAACAGCACCTCGGATGGAAAAGTCTCGGCAAAGTCCTTTGCGGAGGAGTTATGGCGGTAGGCGACATCAAGGGCAAAAAAGAACTCACCGAAGCCTACGAACTCGGAAAATCTATTTTATAAGGAGTATATATATAATGAAGAAAATCAATTTACCTCAAGCATCGGGACTGACTTCCCCGAATCCCGTTACACTTGTTTGTACGCAGAAGCCCGACGGCAGTACGAATCTTGCCACAGTATCGTGGTGGACGTATCTTTCGTTCAATCCGTGCATAATCGGCTATGCAATGGCAAAGACGTCGTACAGCGGCGAGATGGTGCGCGAAAATAAAAAAGTGATTCTTACCATTCCCGGTACGGCGATTGCGGAAACAGTCGTCGGATGCGGCTCAACCACGGGCCGAGATACGGATAAGGTTAATAAATTTCAAGTGGAAATGCAGAAGCTGCCGACCAGCGACATCGAAATTCCTTTGCACAGCCGCGTTGCGATTCAGTGCAGACTGAAAGAGTTTGTCGAAGTGGGCGACCATTATCTGTATATCTGCGATGTGGAAGAAGTCTACGGAAACGAAGAGGAAGAAGCCGTTTTTGCATGGAACGGATATTCCGAAATCCGCTCTGCAAAATAAAAATCAGTATTTCAATCTGATGTAAAAACCTCTCGGCAGCGAGAGGTTTTTTTGTGAGCTGTTGTTGGTCGATATTTCAATGCAAATGTGTATTCTCCATAGTAAATCCAAATTCATTTGCCACAGTCAAAAAGTTCTCCCGAATTACCCTTACACATTCTTCAATATCTTTTTTATCAATCTCTTTTATCATGCGAGTATCTCTCTACCAACCACTTTGCAACACCGTCGGAATCATTACTGCCAATAACACCGGTTGCTATAGCT
>JAFLVQ010000155.1 GCA_022508205.1 Spirochaetales bacterium | reverse complement strand
CAAAGAAGCCGAAATGCTGTTTGCAAGATTAACGGCAAAAGCGCGCGCAGTGGGAATTCATCTTGTCCTCGCGACTCAGCGTCCGTCTGCCGATGTTATTACCGGCGTGATAAAATCCAACGTTCCGGCGCGCATTGCATTCCAAGTTATTTCCTATCAGGACAGCAGAATCATTCTCGATCAAAAAGGAGCGGAAAAACTGCTCGGTCAAGGTGATATGCTGTATTTAAGTCCGACTCAGCCTCATCCGGTTCGTCTGCAAGGTGCTTTTCTTGATAAGGAAGAAGTCGATTCGGTTGTCGGACATTGGAAAAGTTTGGGCGAACCGGATTATATCGATATTGCGGATATTTTGGGATTGGAAGATGAAGAAAGCGGCTTTTTCGGCAATACAGGCGGAAGTGACGGAACATCCGGCGGCGATCCGCTGTATGAAGAGGCAGTCGGAATTGTTCTGCAAACAAAAAAGGCTTCCGCATCATATTTGCAGCGACGTTTAAGTATCGGCTACAACCGAGCAGCCCGTTTGATTGAAGAAATGGAGCTGAAAGGAATCGTAGGTCCTATGCAGGGTTCCAAACCGCGCGAAGTTTTCGGATCTGCGACTAATGACGGCAACGAAGAGTATTTTTAGAACTAACTAAAGTTATTTTAGAACTAACTAAAGTTAGTTCTTAATTGACATTTTTATTAAAAAGATGCACTTCAAAGAAACAAGTGCATCTTTTTTTATTTGGAGAAACAGTAATGGAATCATTGTTGCATGGAAAACACATAACAATTTGCGTAACCGGAAGTATAGCGGCATATAAAGCCGCATCGTTGGCATCGTTTTTGAAAAAGAAAAAAGCCGAAGTCCATGTAATATTAACAAAAAGTGCATCACGTTTTGTATCTGCCGTAACATTCAAATCGCTTACGGGAAATCCGGTAATTACCAAAATGTTTGATGCTTCATCCTTCATTCCGCACATAAGCATTGCTCAGCTGTCCGATTTGGTGCTGGTCGCTCCGGCAACTGCAAATGTAATAGCGAAAGCCGCAAACGGAATAGCCGATGATATGGTATCTGCAACATTGTTATCTTCAACTGCACCAAAGATTATAGTTCCCGCAATGAATACGGCGATGTATGAAAATCCCATTACTCAGCAAAATCTGAAAAAATTAGCCGATTTTGGATTCGAGATAATCGAACCCGATTGCGGTGAAATGGCATGCGGCAGCAGCGGAAAAGGCCGTTTCCCGGAAATAAATCAAATCTACGGGAAAATAATACAAGTTCTTTCTTCCAAAAGAACAACGGCATTATCAGGGAAAAAAGTTTTGATTACTGCCGGAGGAACAATCGAAGATATTGATCCGGTAAGATTTATCGGCAACAGATCTTCCGGACGCACTGCATTTGCATTTGCCAAAGCGTTTATTGCAATGGGAGCGCAGGTCAGCATAATAGCCGCAAATGTTTCGGAAAGAGCTTTGGACGATTTCGCATCTACATTTACGGATTCACAAATTATAAAAGTCAGATGCGCGGCAGATATGGAAAACGCTGTTAACGAACATTTCAAAAATTGCGATCTGCTTTTTATGTGTGCAGCCGTCGCCGATTATAAACCTAATTATTCGACTCATAAAATAAAGAAAGCCGATGATAATTTGGTTTTGGAATTGTCGCGTACCAATGATATTTTGTGCGGTATAAATAATTTCACCAATAAAATAATTGTGGGATTTGCGGCAGAAACCGACAATGTCGAAGAGTACGCACGCAGGAAACTTGAGAAAAAAAACTTGGATTTTGTTATTGCAAATAAAGTATGCGGTGAAGAATCAGCAATCGGCGGCGAAAAGTCAAGTTTACTGCTTTTTTCAAAAGGCAGGAGCGAACCGTTTGTTTTTCCGTACGCGGCAAAAACCGAAAACGCGTTTAACGTTATTGAAAAAATAAGTGAGCTGCTTACCGAGCGCGCAAATGGGCAGTTCCGCCGAAAGGCAGACGCAGCCCATATTCACGAATAATCGAAATCGTCAATGCAATTCTTCGGCGACTGTTTTTAATGCAGCTTCAATCACCTTATCCATATCGTAATATTTGTAATTTCCCAATCTTCCGCCGAATATGACATGTGTATCGGCTTTGGCAAGCTCGTTGTATTTTTCAAACAGCGCAGTATTGACATCATCATTTACCGGATAATACGGCTCTATTCCCGGTTTCCATTCCATAGAATATTCTCTTGAAATTACGGTTTTCGGCTGGGTTCCGAATTCAAAATGTTTGTGTTCTATAATGCGAGTATACGGAACTTCACGTTCTGTATAATTAACGACTGCGTTCCCCTGATAATTTTCTGTGTCCACTACTTCGGTTTCAAAGTTTACCGTACGGTATTGCAGATGTCCGAATCTGTAATTGAAAAATTCATCTATGCTTCCCGTAAAAACAGTTTTTTCGGCAATATCGGGATTCTGCTTTATGAAGTCAAAATAATCTGTACTCAGACGTATTTCTATTCCGTTAAGCATTTTTTCTATAATGGAAGTGTAACCGCCGATTGGAATCCCTTGGTAGCGCGCGTTGAAATAATTGTTGTCATAGGTAAACCGCAGCGGCAAACGTTTAATTATAAAAGCAGGAAGATCGCGGCAGTTTCGTCCCCATTGTTTTTCTGTGTATCCTTTGATCAGTTTTTCGTACACATCTTTGCCGACAAGCGACAAAGCCTGTTCTTCCAAATTTTTAGGTGAGGTAATATTCAAATTCGCTATTTGTTTTGCTATTTCATTCTTTGCTTCCTGCGGCGTTTTGATATTCCACATTTTGCTGAATGTATTCATATTAAAAGGCAGATTATATATTTCGTTTTTGTAAATAGCTATCGGACTGTTTATATAATTATTGAACTCGGCAAACTGATTGATATATTCCCATATTGTTTTGTCCGATGTATGAAAAATATGCGCTCCGTATGTATGTACATTGATATTTTCTATTTTTTCCGTATAAATATTTCCGGCAATATGAGGTCTTTTGTCTATAATAAGAACGTTTTTGCCTCTTTTTTTTGCTTCGTACGCAAAAATACTTCCGAATAAACCGGTACCTACAACCAAATAATCATATTTCATTCTCTCTCCTTAATTATTGTTTTTCTATATAAAAGAAATATTTTCAATATTCTCAAGCTGGGAATATAATAGCTTGGAACGGGTATCTGCAACATTTTTCGGCAGCTGATGATATTTTAAGCCGTTGTTGACGCAGTCCGCAGCCGAGTAATTATAATAATCTCTTTTCCCGATTACGGTTATTTTTTTGCAGCCGGACCGCTGAAGCAGCTTTATGCACAGTAGCAGTTCGTTGTCCGCAATTTCGGCATCGTCCGGCATACAAGAGGAAAAATCCACGACAAAATCATTTTCAGCTGCGTCGGATATATTCGATGTTACGATTCTCTGTACTGTAATATCGGAATCGAAATCTCTGGCATGGCAAATAAATCTGTAATCGACCTTTATCCGACTGCCGCCGCTATTTTTTTCGAGTGAGAAAATAAGTTTATCTTCGGTATTTTCAATCAATTCAAGCTGCTGTTCGCTGATAAGATGCGCCGCTGTTATTATAAAAATATGCTTTTCCGAACATTTTTTGGAAAGTATTTCAATTGTCGCGCTGTCATCCAGACGATTTCTGCACAAATAATTCATGTATATTTCCTGTGCCATTTCTACGGAAAAAATCGGCTTATTCTCATCCGGAATAGAAGATAAAACCTCGTTAAAAGCTGACACGTCCAAAGTTCCTCTTCCGGCAAAATAACTTGCGTAATTGTGATGACAGTGGTTTGAAGCAGACAAATAGAAAGGCAGAGAATACCCCCAAAAAT
>JAFLVQ010000154.1 GCA_022508205.1 Spirochaetales bacterium | reverse complement strand
CGGTAGTAAAAATTTTATTTCCGCTCAAAGTCAAGCCGCCGAAAATATAGCGTGACCCTTCGTTGATTTTAATTGTTATCTTAATAGCTTCCCGTTCGACTTCTTTGGCATCTTTTACGGTGAAGTAATTAATTTCCGGGCGCAGAATATCTACTTTGAAATATCCTTGTTCCCTATAGAAATTCATCAGCTGCTCAATATCTTCATAGAAAACGTTTTCTTGGAAAATACCTTTTTGTATACCGAGATATTTACGCTCTTTTGTTTTCATCTTACTTTTCAAGGTAGATTCTGTAAAACTACTGTTCCCTTGGAATTCTATTTCCGAAATGTATGTTTCGGTTCCTTCTTCTATATGAAAAATAAGCTGGACAAGGTTTTTTTCTTTAAGTTCGTCGTTTTGAAATATTTCGTAATCGACTTTTACATGGTTAAAACCTTTTTCTTTGTATTTGTTTTCCAGAGCAATCATGTCGGTAACAATTGTGCTTTTATCGATTTGATCGCCGTTTTTTGTGCTTATATCACCAAGCAGAAAACCGATTCCGATGTTTTTATTTCCTTTAAACAAGATTCTGCTTATCATTGGCTTTTCTTGAAATTCGTATACCAGATTGATTGAATCCTGAAGTGTTTCGCCAGTCAGAGAATTGACGGCAGGTTCCGTTGTTACGGAAATATCTTCAAAGTAGTTCAGTTCCATGAGTTTAAGATAGTCTTGCTCTATGATGCTCAAATCAAGTATGGTGCCTTCTCTTGACATTATTTGTGCTTCAATATCTTTCTTTTTGGCTTTTTTGTTCCCTCTGAAAATGACTTTGTGAATCATTTTGCCTTCGTCCGATTCTTCGTAAGCATCTTCGTCATTATATTCATCGGCTATGTAATCGGCAGCTGCGTCATCGGACACATCAGATTCCGCTTCCTGAGCCGTCAGCGGCAGTAAAACTATAAGTAATAATAAACACAAATACTTTTTTTGCATAAGTGAAAATCCATCCTTGATTAAAATTTAAACCCGGATTCTATAGAAATAGTTTGCTCCATGTCGGTCATGTTTGTTAAATCCCGCGGTTTTATCGAATATCCCAATGAAACGAAAGGCAATTCCAATAAAACTTGCAGTTGCAGATTAAATCCGTAATTGTTATTTGGCAATGCTAGAAAAATACTGTCATTTGTATCACTTTTTTTATTGAATGTCATCATAGATTCAATATAAAAACCTTCAAATATATATTTGCCTATAGAAAGGCTGGAGTTATCCAACATGTCGACAAGTTGGGTATTTGACGACAGGATATTTCCGAAAATCTCGGTGTTGAGTGAAAAGGTATCAAGGTTCAAACCGCGTCGGGCAATATTTTCCAATGGACTGAACAAGAACGTATTTCCCAGATAATTTGTTGTATTCTGTATTGATTCCAAATCATTTTCCGGTTTGACAAACTCATTTTCATTGTCCTGCGTTTGTATAGCCGGAAGTCCGAGAAGCTGATTCAATTCGTTTTCGGAAAGCTGCGGAGACGAGTAAAATCTTGTATTAAATGATAGAAGTCTGTCATTCATGGAAAGGTACACTTTGACATTGTTCTTATTTTTGTCCTTTGTTCTGAAATATGAAGTCAAATTTATCAATGGATTGAAACCTGTCCCGTCGAATAAAACCGACGCATCTTCGATTTTGAAAATACGGTTAAGGTAGTTGATTTTCCCATTTTTTAATTTCAGATCGCCTTCCAGACCGAGTGTCTTGTCAATATCGCTGTACCGCAATGAAAAGATATTGTTTTCTGCCAGTGTTGCACTGATAAGCGGATAATTGACATTTACTTTTTTGCCGCTTGTGAATTTCAGATTAACGTCAATCGGCAGCCCGATTTTTGTTTTTTTCTTTTTGGGAGCGGATTTGCCCAATTGATTTGTGTTTATATCTATATTTGCCTGATCAACGGCTATATCGCCATCGAAAATAAAGTTTTTAGGTGCGCCCTCAAAGACAAAAGAATTGAGTGCTCCTTTTCCGTCCACATTGATGAATGACATGCCGAAATGTGCCGGAATATAATCGGAACTGACAACGAATCTGTAGCGGTCGAATTTATTTTTTGAAAATAAAATTTCTCCGTACCCGCTGACAAGACCGTCGCCGCATGTTCCGCAGACGTTGACAACCGATAGTTTTTTTCCGTTTCCCCGTATGATGCCGGTAGCTCCGAGAATAGGACGCGACAAATAATCGGAAATTTTCACATTTCCGTGATAAAGCGCGATTTCTCCGGAAAACAGCGGATCTTTCATTGTTCCCGAAAACGAGAGTCTGCCGTTTAACTTCCCGGTTCCGAGTTCTACAATTGGCAAAGTAATCATGCTGATAGGGTCTATCGGGAAATGGAATAGATCGATGTTGCCGCGAATTTCCTTGTTTTCGTTTTTACTGAGGTTGACATAAGCGATTCTTTGTTTGTCGTTGAATAAATTAACGATTACATTGTTTTTCATGATAGTTGCTTTCAGTCCGCCGTCGGTTACGGTATCTATTGTGGTGCGTTTATTCCGTCGGACAATTCGCAGTTTTGTATCTTTGATTTTGTCTTGACGGATACTATTTCCGCCGCGCAGATACGAGATTGAATTATCGTGCAGATCAAGGTGGCAAAGTATTTCCTCCGGCGAATTTATATTGCCGGTAATATCAAACGAACTTTTAATACGGCGAGCCATGAATTCATAACTGAAGCCGCCATTGATATTGATGTTTTTGATTTTATTTTTGAAATCACCGTTTTTGTCCAGATAGAAAAAAGATTTTCCCAAGTTGAATTTCAGACGGCCTCGCTGAAAATCCAAAGTGCCGATTTCGATTTTATTGCTCTGTTTTTTCCCGATTACGAATGCTTTTATCGGTATCGAATTTTTATACATTCCATTGGCTACTTCACCTTCAAGCGAAATATCGGGAGAAAGCAAATCATTTTTGATTCCCAGTCTGAGGTTCAGTACGCCGTTATAATCGCTGCCGAGTATTTTTTTCAGTTCCATATTGGTGATAAATGCTTTGCCCGTAATTTTTTTATCTGCGAGCTGGCAGTTTATCGTATATGATTCTTTTTTTGCATTGTCCGTAAGAAGCATATCAAATTGCTTTGTTTGATCGAAATTTCCGGATGCAATTCCGGTTATCTTGTTTGAAGAATCTTTGTAAAGCAGCTTGTCAACCGTCAGCTGTTTGTTTTTAAACGATAATGTTCCCGAAATGCTGCCGGTTTTGTCATTGAAAATATTAAAATTCGAGATATTGAAAGTCCCGTTTAACTGAGGATTATCGGCAAAGATACCGTTGATTTTTGCCGAAAGTTTCGGTACGGATTCATATAGTTTGAAAGGCAGAGGCAGAGATGAAAATGAAATATTGAATGATTTGGTTTCTTTCTGCAGGGACACAACCTTATCTGCGGCATATAAAACGGCAATTTCTTTATCCTGATTGTAAATTGCGACCGGGAGAGAAAAGTTGTTTCCCGGCTGATAAAACGTAATTGCGACTTTATCCGGATCCGCATTAAACAGTACGGGAAGCTGACCGCGTATATTCCATTGAAACTTTTTTTCTCTAAAAACAATTTTTGTCAAATCGAAAATTCCGTTTGTAAAATCAAAGCCGAAACCGAGAAGCGGCTGCGAGTTATCGATTGTCTGGAATGTACCTTCATGAACGATAACGTTGCCGTTGTACAGCTGCAAATTAAAATCCGAGCTTACAAACAGATTTTCGATGAAACTGCTGTTGTAAAATGCCGCGGTTTGCATATTTTTGATGTTGAAGTGATAAAACAAGTTTTTGAAGTTTTTGTTGTATTCCGAGTAAATCGAAATTCCGTTAAACGGCAATGCGGTTTCGACAGCC
>JAFLVQ010000153.1 GCA_022508205.1 Spirochaetales bacterium | reverse complement strand
CAGCCAAATTTGCAGCATCGTCACCTGCACGATTGATTTTTTGACCAGAAGACAACTTTTCCATACTTGATGTAAGAGAAAGTCCGTTAAATTTTACCTGACGATTGGCATTAATAGAAGAGAGATTGTGATTGATAACCATAGTGTTTCCTCCATGAAACTTAATTTACAAGTATCCATACTTGCATGTTTTTATTTTTTTAAAAGCAAAAAAGCTTTTAATTCCCGAACAAACAACAACACATAAACGCACCGCAACAACTCAACACGTTTATAGAAACCGATTATATTTCTTTCAAAAAAAAAATCAATAACTTTTTATTTATTTTTTTTCCAATTTTTTAACACGTTTTGGTAAATATCCTTATCGATTAAATACCCTGCAAAATCAATTGCATTCATTACATCGGATTTAGAACATTTCCCATGACCAATAAGAACTAAACCGTTAACTCCCAACAGTACCGCAGCACCGTAAAATCGAGGCATAAATAAATGGGACAATCTTTTCTTCCTTTTTGGAGATGCAGAATTTCCGAAAAAAGACGAACACAACATTTTTCCTAAAAAAATACGGCTCCACCATGACGCATTCAAAATTTTCGAAAAATACGTTTCCATTTTAGTCAAAAGAAACCTCTGATAAGTTTCACAAACTTTAATTACCGTATTACCGGTAAATCCATCACAAATAACCACATCTACCGAACCATCTATAATATTGTATGGTTCAACATTACCTTGAAACCCTTCGATATTTGAAAGCATTTGATGTACTTTCTTTATAAAATTACTTCCTTTCCCGTATTCTGTGCCCATATTCAAAAGCCCGACCGAAACATCTTTTTTATCAATAATTCCGTGATAAAACATACTGCCTAATTGAGCATTCTGAAAAAAATATTCTTCTTTTGCTTCTGGATTTGCCCCCACATCCAAAATAAGAGTTTCTCCGTTATCATCTTGCCTTGGCAAAAACGTTGCCATTGCAGGTTTTTTCAAACCGGGCAAAAGTCCAAGTTCCAATACCGAAGCAACAACGGTTGCCCCCGTATTTCCCGGAGAAAAGAATATATCAATTTTTTTTTCTTTCAATAACTTGACTCCGATGCAAACAGAAGAATTTTTTTTCCTCCTTACCGCAGCCAACGGAGATTCATCCATACCTATTACATCAACTGCATTAATCAAACGAATATTGGTAATAGAATCTATCTTTGGGAAACTCTCTCTTACCTTATCTGCATTTCCAATAATATAAAACAGAGAATCTTTATATTTTGCAGATGAAAAAAGAACGCCCTCTAACAATTCTTGAAAGGGGCGTTCTCCGGAATTTATATCGATTCCTAACTTCAATCTTTATTTACCTCAATAACCATTTTACCTTTATAACATCCGCAGTGTATACACACTCTGTGAGGACGAGTTAATCCGCCGCATTCCGGACATTTTGTCAACATAGGCAAAGTCATTTTCATATTGATATTTCTATGCATTCTTTTTCTTGATTTTGATTTACGTTTTTTAGGTACTGCCATATTCTAATCCTTATATTTCGTTATCATTAACCATTTAAAATGATTTAAATCCATTTTTCTAAGTGAAAATAAAATAATAATATCTGTTTGTCAAGTATTCCTTATTTCAGTGCAAAAAATACAAACACACTATTCGTCAATCAGTATAAACAGTAATATTGCCGGTCAATCCGGAATTAATTTCAATACAATCATTATTTTTCCCGACAATCAAAGGTACATATTCGCCGTTTTTATAAATTTTACGAATTCTGAAAGGTGAAATTATTACAATTATTTTTTCCAACATCGGAAAATCATACACAATATCTATTTCCTTTTCCGACATCGCAACCGAAACGTTCGCTGCTTTATGCTCGAATAAAATTTCGTATTGCGCATCGGGATACACTACAAGCCGATATTTTCCGTTATATTCAATCGGCATACAAGCCCCGCGCAGCAAAGCTATTCCCCAGTCTCTGTCAATAGAAATATTGTATTTCCGAATATTTGCCGCAAAACATTTTTCTTTTAATAAAAAAAAGTCATCATTCAATTTTTTACTTCTGTAATACTTATTCAAATGAAAAAACAAGAAACATTTATCACCTATAAAAAAACCGAACTCTTCCAATTCCGAATAAAAATGCTTTGCAGTTAAAAAATTTTTACTCTCCATTAAATTATTAATATAAAAATTCAGACATTTACGCATCCGCAGAACAGATAAAAAAACGTCGCCATGAAAAGAAAGCAACATGTGATACAAATTATTTTCATAAAAAATATACGATGCAAAAAAGAAAACAAAAAAAACATTTTCACTGCGTTTCAACGCATTTCCCGAAAAAACAACGGCAGACTGCTGCGGCGAATCTAAATAAAAAGCCATAACATTGCGCATATTACTTTTAAAATCTTTGTTCTTTAACTCTAAATAATTCCGAAAATCATTATTTTTAACAACAAGCTTATTTATTCCGTAAAATTTATTTTCATTATCGCAAATCAAAAAAGATACCAAAGCAAAAAACGGCAGTCTCCTGATTTTATTAAGAAAAGAATATTCCGCAGAATCTCCGAAAGCTGCGGAAATTCCAAGTCCAAATAAACTATTTTCCAATGTAATGCCGCAATTTATTTCACCGCGGCAGAAAAAAGCAGTATCTACCAATTCATCGAATAAATCCAAAGAGTGAATCGGAAAAACCAAATACTCACTTTTAAACGAATAATGAATATCATGCGAAAATTTCAGCCCCACAACGCCGTTTTTCAAAACAATATAAACAGCAGTGCACGTTTTTGAACTCAAAAAAAAATAGTCCAAAACTTCATGGCAGAAATACACCGTTATTTTTGATTGACCGCGTAAAATACAAAATAAATATTCCTTAATCGAATTGTTGCAATAAAAATATTTCGCCGTATCAATAGATGTTACGTCTCTTTCCAATTTCCCTGCCATACATAATTTCCAATATCAAAGTATTTTTAATTTATATCAGCAATATACTTCAGTCCCTTCATTGCCAATTCTTCATCGTAAACATCAAAGACATCATCTGCAAAAAGCGACGCATAACCTCCGGTTCCGATAATAAAGCAATTATCAAACTGCAGCTCTTTTTTTATCTGATTAATGATTCCATTTACCGCATATAAATTGGAAAAATAAATGCCGGACTCTACTGCCTCGACAGTCGAATTTCCCATTATTTTTTTCTGTCTGCAAATTTCCACCGACTGCAACTTAGCTGCTTTTTGAAATAAAGCTTGAGATGATGTATAAATCCCCGGCATTATGGCACCTCCGAGGTAATCCCCCTTTTCGGTAACGGCACAAAAAGTCGTAGCTGTTCCCATATCGATTATAATGGAGTTGCATTTATACACGTGAAACACATAAGCTGCATTAACAAGCCTATCTGCACCTACTTCCGAAGGATTTTTATATTTATTGTTAATCCCCAAATGTATAAATGATGTCACCTCGATAATCTTGCTTTTCGGAAAATATTTTTCGGCAAAATGATAAAAGCAAAAATTAAGCTGCGGAACAACAGATGAAAAAACAATCTTTTTTATATCGGCAGTTTCTATTTTGTTCACTTCCAAAAAGCGCAAAACAAAAAATGCAAGTTCATCGGAAGTTTCTTCCCGACGAGTAAAACGTCTGGCTGTAGCAATAATTTCTTCATTTCCCAATTCTTGCGAAAAAGAACCAATTTCGATATTGGTATTTCCCACATCAAAAACAAGTATCATCGTTCCTCCACTCCACATAAAAAGCCGTTATTTATACCAAAATCACTGCTGATAGTCCATTCGCTGATGCAAAGTAATATTTTTTCAAAAAATGCTTGACGTAAATCATCTTATAAGGTATAAGACTCCCTGTCAATACGACAGAACGCCTCTATAGCTCAGTCGGTAGAGCAGAGGACTGAAAATCCTCGTGTCACTGGTTCGATTC
>JAFLVQ010000152.1 GCA_022508205.1 Spirochaetales bacterium | reverse complement strand
CGACCTTGCCAAGGTCGATGCCGGGGGTTCGAGTCCCCTTTCTTGCTCAGTAATTGGGAAAATCACCCTGCTATATGCAGGGTGATTTTTTTGTCTGCGGGGTATTTCATATAAGAGGGACAGACCCTAATTCCGGATTGGAATACAGACCTGTCCCTCTTAAAGTTTGAACTCAATCCATTAAATATGGAGACAGTCTCTTAATGGCAATAGAATTTTGACTGAACAAAGGGACAGACCTTAATTTTAAATTGGAATATAGGTCTATCCCCTATACAGTAAGATGAAATAATAAATTACTAACGAACATGTAATTTTTAACGGAATATTATGAGTTGGAGCGATAAAAAAATGTACCTCTTAAAATTCAGTTCGATTTTAAGAGGCACTTCACTGATAAAACAGCTTTTTTGTAAATAGGAAAAATCTTACGCATACACATCAAGCGTTTCTCCTATTCCGCCGACAGAAGAGTCTTGAAGTGAGTTCAATTCTTCGATCTGCATTTGCTGTTCTTTGATGATCTTTGAAAGAACGCCGACTCCCCATTGATCCTGTAGTGAATGAAGACGATAAGCAGAAATCGAGTCAAAACTAATCATATGTGCCTCCTTTGTCTTATGAGATTGTCGAAAATAATACAGAAATATTTTAGCATAATTTGCTTTGTTAGAGTTTTAAGTATGAAAAAAATCGGGATGGAAAACACTTTTTCCGAGACTTTACATTTTGCAGTTTATTTTATAGTATGCCGAAACTGTTTTAGAGTTTAACGGAGTGTAATATGGGACTGAAAATTTATAATACATTGAAACGTGAGAAAGAAGATTTTATTCCGATTAATCCGCCTTATGTCGGAATGTATGTTTGCGGTCCTACTGTTTACGGCAATTCCCATTTAGGACATGCGCGCAGTTATACCTCTTTTGATGTTATATATAGATATTTAAAGTATTGCGGATACAAGGTTCGTTATGTTCAAAATATTACAGATGTGGGACATCTTGTCGGCGATGCGGATGATGGAGAAGATAAAATTTCCCGTCAGGCCGTACTTGAAAGACAGGAACCGGTTGAAATCGCTTATAAATATGAATTATCCTATTTTGAAGATATGCGTCGTCTTAATATTCTGCCTCCGGATATAAGTTGTCGTGCTACCGGTCATATAATAGAAATTATATCTCATGTCCAAACATTAATCGACAAAGGATATGCGTATGTTACCGATAAAGGCAACGTTTATTTTGAAGTCAAGAAATTTGCCGCTTACGGAAAATTATCCGGCAGAAATCTTGATGATACAAAGAGCGGAGAGCGAATTGACATAGCGACGGATAAAAGAGCTGCGGAAGATTTTGCATTATGGAAATCTGCTGACGGCGGACATTTGATGAAGTGGCATTCACCTTGGGGAGAGGGGTACCCCGGCTGGCATATAGAATGTTCGGTTATGTCACGTAAATATATCGGTGATACTCTTGATATTCACGGCGGCGGAATGGATAATATTTTTCCGCATCATGAATGTGAGATTGCACAGTCTGAAGCGGTAACCGAAAAGCCTTTTGTAAAATATTTCATCCATAATAATATGCTGACCGTTAATGGCGCGAAAATGGGAAAATCACTCGGTAATTTTATTGTATTAAAAGACCTTTTCAAGAAGATGAACCCGATGATTTTGCGTTTTTATATTCTGCAGTCTCATTACAGAAGTGTGCTGGATTTTTCCGATGAATCGATGGCTGCCGCAGGAACCGGTTTTGAGCGACTTCGCAATTCTATTTTTGCATTAAAAGATGTTAAAACTGCTGAAAATGACGATTTAACCAATTATGCAGAGCTTGAAATATTGAAAAAAGAATTTCTTGCTGCTATGGATGATGATTTTAATACACCGGTTGCAATTTCGATATTGTATGAAATTTTGAAACATTCCAATAATGAACTAAATAAGCCGGAACGTGATAATGCAAAATTGGGAGCTGTAAAACGAATGGTTTTGATTTTTTCCGAAGAAATTTTAGGTTTTGACTGGAATATGGCCGATACATCGAATGGTGGCGGTGATAATCTGCGTGAGGATAAGCTAATCGAATTTCTTATTGACATAAGAAAACAGTACAGGGCAGAAAAGAATTTTGCGATGTCGGATAAAATTCGCGATACATTAAAAAGTTTCGGCATTACTCTTAAAGATGCGCCTCAGGGGACAACGTACACCATTTCTTAATATTTCAGAGGTAATAAATGTTGAAGAAATTTTTTATTGTTTGCAGTTTTGCTCTATGCATGGTTTTTCAATCTTTTTCGGTATCAATGAATGTTTTGGCAGAGGAAAAGCGATTTTTTTTTCAGTTTGGAACCGGGATATTTTATAAGTTCGATTTAGGTACGGAATTTTTTGCGGATTTTTCCAATCGTGTATTCTTTGATGTGCCGTTGTTTTTTGAAGCGGATTTCAGGTTCGCAAAAAATTTTTCGGTAAGTACCGGAGTTTCTTTTAATTACGATTTGGAATATTATATCGATGGCGATTATGACATTTATAAGAATTCGCTTTTGATAGATGTTCCGGTTAATTTCAAATTTTATCCCCTTGCAAAAAAAGATGACAGATTCGATTCGTTTTACGTTGGATTGGGACTTTTCTTCAGGGCATGGGCTGTAAATACTTACGCTGCGTACTCTCATAATAAAACGTATTACGGGAATGCCTATAAACCGGATAATGATATTGTAGCACCCGGAGATTGTTTTATGCCATTTAATGTCGGAATTAATTTATTTTTAGGTAATGTTTTGCCGCTTAATAGGCAGGTGGGGTTAGGGATTGAACTTGCTTTAAAATATTCTTTTATTCCTTATGAAAATGGGTATCTTTGCAACCCGAATTTTCATGGGACATCGGGAAATACATTGTTGAGTTTCTGGGGCGATATTGGAATGCGTTTCTTTGTACGATTTTTGTTAAACAACAGAAGTTTGGAGTACAGGTATTGACAAGAGGGATTATTTCTTTAGGTATATTTAAGGGACAATTAATTAGGGACAGACCCTAATGCTAAAATAGGATAAGGGTCTGTCCCTGTTATAAAAAGCTCTTCAGGGGGAAATTACTTATTTAATTCCGAAAGACATTGCCATTTTTATTTCTTTGCTTTCGGAACTGTTCATTCCTAATAACGGATCATATCCATAGTACTGTTTATCAAAGGCATCTTTAAGTTTTATGTGATAAATGCTTTTATAACCAGATGCTAATCTGCCGGCCTTTGAGAATGGGATGGCACAAAGGGCTTGTAATAAAATTCCTACAACTTCAAATATAGCACCGAATGCTAAAAAAATAGCCCCCGCAATAGGAATCGACAATAATAAAAAACCTCCGCCGGCTCCAAAGAAAGCAGGTGCCGTGACATAGGAAAATCCTCCCCCTGTTACTGCCAATCCGATACCCTTACGTATAAATGATTTGTATTTAAGATAAACCATTTCGACATTTCTCGGATTAACCTTGTTGTTTCTTGCAAACATCTTTTCCGCCAAAGAATAGTCTTCGTAATCGGATTTGAAATTTACGGGACTTTGCGGCTTTTCCTGCTGAAGCTGCTTTTCTTGCGCCTGTTGTTCCTCTTGAACCGTTTCCGAAATATCATTGGCAAACATTGCGACAGACGCGGATAGCAGTAAAATCGACATAATAGCTAAGATTTTTGTTTGTCTCCTTATTGAAAAGCTCCTTGCGATAAATAATTTGTTTGTCATAAGAATGACCTCCTTTTAAAAATTTATAATTCACAAAACTGTAAAAAAAAAAAAAAAACTGTCAACAAATAAAAAGAAAAATTGTATTTATTATTTGATTATTTGCGTTTTCATTTCTTTAACTCCTTTTTATCTGTCTGTAGAAATACAGGCAGATTTTTTTTCAAGGGACAGACCCTTATTTCGTTTTAGAATATAAGCTGACAGTACAAAAATTGATTAATTAGGGACAGACTCTTATCCTATTTTGGTATTAGGGACTGTCCCTGTA
>JAFLVQ010000151.1 GCA_022508205.1 Spirochaetales bacterium | reverse complement strand
GAAATTATAAAAGCAATTCAAATCTGGCTTATCAACTTAAACTTTGCGTGAAGTCCGTCCGACGAACGACGCGACAATTTCAAATAATCATCAAGAACACCGATTATTCCGAATGATATTGTACAAAATAAAAGCAACAGTATATACAGGTTATCGAGTTTGCCGCATATAAGCATTGTAATGACAGTAACAACTATGACGACAAGTCCGCCCATTGTAGGCGTTCCGACTTTTGCAAGATGAGATTTAGGACCTTCCGTTCTTATTATCTGCGCGACTTTAATCTCTTTCATTTTTTTTATAAACAGCGGAAAAAAAATCAAACACAGCAGAAATGAAAGAACAAATGCTATTGCCCCGCGGAATGTTATATATCCAAATACATTAAAAAATGTGATTTTCTGCGCCAAAGGATAAATAATATGATAAAGCATAGCCCCTCCATCTTAATCATATTGCCGATAAATTATAGTAAGAAAAAAATGTAATTTCGTTTCCCACTGCAAATTACTGTAATTAATAAAAAATTATTTCCGTTAGAAAATGAATTCTGACACTTTCAATTCAAGTGTGATTTGGAAGATACCATATTGAATTTATTTTTGCCATAATTTTTTTATTTTCCGTTAAAAAGTTTGTTTTCTAATTAACTTTATCCTTATCAATTTCAATATTTATCAAATCTTTTACTTTCACACTTTTCATTCCGTTTTCCTGAATATAGTCCAAAACTTCCAATGGATTCGTTAAGGTTGAAGCTTCTATTTTCACTCTTTTGATTTCAATTCTCATCTCATCGATTTCTTTATAAATCTGAGTTACTTCACGTTCCTGAGCTTTTACCTGTATGCTTATAAATGTAGTAAAAATAAATAATACCGCAATTATACATGCAGCAAGAATAATCATAAAGCCGTACCTCTTCTTCATACTTTCTCCACAATTCGCAATCTTGCAGACCGTGACGGCGGATTATCCCGCAGTTCGTCGTCATCGGCTGTAAGGGATTTTCCGATAATTTCCACTTCCTTTACCTTTGTGCATACGCATTTCGGAATCTTTGGCGGACATACACATTCAAGACTCATATATTTAAAAAGATTTTTGACTATTTTATCTTCAAGCGAATGAAAAGTTATGACACCGAGCCGTCCGCCTTTTTTCAAAAGCGACAAAACAGCACGAATTCCCGGTTCGATATAATCAAGTTCATGATTAACGGCAATTCTCAATGCCTGAAACGTTTTCGTTGCCGGATGAATTTTTGCACCGCGAAATTTCGCCGGGATTGCACTTGTCACAATTTCAGCAAGCTGAGTAGACAATGTAATCGATTGCTTTTTGCGATAATCTGCAATTTTTTTTGCAATCATCGGAGCGAAACGTTCCTCTGCATACTTGTACAGCACATTTCGCAGTTCGTTTTCAGGCAAATTGTTTACCAAATCAGCAACCGATTCTCCGTCACTGTCAAGGCGCATATCAAGCGGTTCTTCTCTGGAAAAGCTGAAACCTCTGCCCGATATTTTGTAATGAAACACGGAAATTCCCAAATCTATCAACGCACTGTCAAACAATAAGCTCTTTTCTTTCAAAGAATCGGCTTCGGCAAAGTTCATTTGAAAACCGATGAATCTGTCTGCAAACGGACGCATTCTGTTTCTGGCAACTTCGAGAATTTCGGCATCCCTGTCCAAACCGCAGACTCGTATTTCAGGATACGTCCGCAATACGGCTTCGGTATGTCCGCCTTCGCCTAACGTGCAATCAAGAAACATTTTATCGGTATTTGACACTACATTGTCCAAAACGTACTTCAGCATCACCGGCGTGTGAACATACATACATTTCCTCCGTCGTCACTATTTTATTTTTTTTATTTTATGTCAAATATTTTCTCGGGAAAGTATTTCCTTTGACGTAACCGATTTTTTGTTGTATTAGAACTCGACTGTTACAATAATTTCTTCATCGGATCGAAAATGCAGAATGTACTTACAACTTTTCTTCAACTCATAAGAATTAAGCAATGGCCGAAAAATATTTTTATATTTGCACCGTTGGTATTTTCCCGCCGTTTATTCAATAGTGATGATTTCATTAAAACCGTAACGATATTTTTCGCATTTTCGTTTGTCTGCGTTTTTGTCTATATAATCAACGATATTCACGACAAAGAACAAGATATTATGCATCCAAAAAAAAAACTGCGTCCCATAGCTTCCGGGGAAGTCAGCCCGGCAACCGCATTAATCATCGGAATTATTTCATTTATCATCGGAATAACAGTTGCGTTTTTCACCGGAAAATACATGACAGTCGCGGCACTTTTGATATACACAGCACTCAATCTGCTTTATACATTCTTACTTAAACAATTCATAATACTCGACGTTTTTATAATTGCGGTCGGTTTCTGCATAAGAGTAATTATCGGAGCTGTCGCAATTGGTGTAACCACAAGCCAATGGATACTATCCACTACATTTGCGGTCAGTTTGATTCTCGGATTCGGGAAACGCCGCCATGAGCTGCTTTCATTAAAACACAACGCTTCGGGGCACAGAGAAATACTCGATGAATATACTCCGCAGCTGCTTAACATTATGACTTGCATAAGTACGTCGATTACCGCAGTAAGCTACATGTTCTATACAATGGAATCGGAAATTCCCGAACTGCTTTATACATTCCCTTTGGTTTTATATGCGTTATTCCGCTATTTATACCTTGTGTATGATAAAAACAAAGGCGGCAAACCGGAAGAAGATTTAATCAATGACAAAGGAATTATTGCCGCTGTGGTTTTATGGGGCTTACTGATAATCGGAATTTTGTACTGTTCGGCAGGTGGTCATTGATGTTCGCTTTCAAACGCTATTATTTTTATATATTCGATTTTATATATGCGGTCGCAACTTTCGCCGCCGTATTCAAACTGCGCTATTCGCCAATTGTTTTTCCCGCAGTCGGCGTAAGACGGCTAACTGCCGTAAACATATTAATATTCTGCGGTTACGCATTTACGATCTTACTGTTCAACACCGCAATGAAACTCTACGAACTAAACAGATTATCACGCGGCAAAGATTCAATCATAAACGCGTATATTTCGATAATTGCCTGTGCTTTTACATGGACATTTATATTCTACATCTGCAAATACGACTTTGCACGATTCGTATTTTTCTCAAGCCTGCTGATAATTCCAATCGTTCAGATAATATCGCATAAAATTATCTTCAAAATAATGGTATACAAAAATCACCATGCGAAAATCTATTATCTGGGAACGAAAAAAAATCTCGAACTGATAAACGAGCTTTTAAACCAATACAGTGACATTCTTCCGTCAAAAATAATCGAAATCAGCAGCATCAAAGAAATAAATATAAATCCCGGAAATGAAAATCATCTAATCGTAATAGATCCGTGCTTTTCGGCAGAAAAAGAAGAGCTGACTTTGATATACGAGTACGAACTGTACGGGTACAAACTTTGCAGCGCAGCCGATTTGTTTGAATATTTGGATCAATGTCTGCCGTCCGAGCTGATTTGCAAAAAGCAAATAAAACTTTTTTCCTCATACCGCATTCAAACAGCGTACAACAGATATTTCAAGCGTGTCGGCGATATTTTCATTTCACTGTTTTTGCTGATACTTTTATCACCGCTTATTTTGCTGACCGCATTACTTATAAAACTGACTTCAAAAGGACCGATTTTTTATCATCAGAAAAGAGTCGGTCTGCACAACAAAGAATTTGTAATGCACAAATTCAGGACGATGAAAACCGACGCAGAAACAGGCAGGGCAATGCTCACCGTAAAAGGTGACACAAGAATTACCGCAGTCGGAAAAATCATTCGTCCGCTGCGCATTGACGAACTGCCGCAGTTAATTAATATTTTAAAAGGTGAAATGTCATTTATCGGACCGCGTCCGGAACGGCGGGAACTTATAGAGAAAATTACGACACATCACCCTCTTTTCTACAAGAGACTGCTTGTAAAACCCGGTCTTACCGGCTGGGCACAAGTAAAATTTCAGTATGCCAATTCCATCGAAGAGATGAACAAAAAACTTTCTTACGATTTGTATTATATAAAAT
>JAFLVQ010000150.1 GCA_022508205.1 Spirochaetales bacterium | reverse complement strand
GAAATCCGAAGAGTCCGGTAATCTGAAAGCTTATTATTATTTGGGAGTCATAGACAAAAACGAAGGCAATTACAATTCCGCGATTGCCAATTTGGAAAAAGCGACTCGCGATAAGGAACTTAAGGTAAAAGCACTTGCCGAACGCGGTTTGGTTTATTCCGCAATGGGTAAAAACGAACTGGCTGTTATCGAATTTGAACGTGCACTGAATAATATTAATGGGGAAAGCCAAAATTTCATTTTGAATATTCGTTATTTCCTTGCAGATACGTACGAAACTTTGCGCGATATTAACAACGCAGTAAAACAATGGCAGCTGATTCAAGCCGTAAAACCCGGATTTAAAAATATAGACGAAAAGCTGAGTCTTTATCAAGATTCCACAATGGATGACTCAATGAAAGATTTCATGACTGCGGCAAATGATGATTTTCTCGAAATATGTCAAAACATTGCTATTGCAAAGGAACATAATGTCGAAGAAATCCGTTCCGTGAATAACGGCGAATACATTGAAATGCTGGTTAGCGAAAATAACAATGGCTGGATAAATCTCAAGAAAAAACTGAAAATTATGCGTGTTTACAGAAACAGCGATCCGCTTGACGAACGGCAGATTCGCGAAATTTCCGATTTCATAAAGACAAAAGAATATTTCAAAGCTTTTATCATTTCGGCAGTCGGTTTTACGGAACGCGCAATAGCTTTTGCACAGGAAAGACCGTTGGAACTAATCGGTAAAAATGAGTTGCAAAAGATACTCAAAAATATTAGTGTTTAGTGAAATTTTATAAAGAAGGTTTTAAATTTGACGCAATTACTCAAAGACTTACTTTCAAATCAATGTTTGATTGCAGCAGCTATAAGTTGGTTTATTGCTCAATTAATAAAAATTATTGTAGAACTTTCCAAAAAAGCAAAGTTCAAAGCAAGAGATTTTATTTTGCGGGCACTTGTCGGCACCGGCGGAATGCCTTCAAGCCATACTGCTGCCGTTGTGGCTGTAGCTGTGGGAACTGCATTTGAACACGGCATTAAATCTTCTGTATTTGCATTTGCTTGTGTTTTTACCTTTGTAACTATACGCGATGCTACGGGCGTTCGCTTATCAACCGGTCGACAGGCTCACAGCATCAATCAGATTATTTCGGTTATTCCGGAAGGCGATAAAATTCATAAAGTAAAAGAAGTTCGAGGACACACTGTTATTCAATGTTTTGTCGGCGGTCTTATCGGTCTTTTGGTATCTTTGGGACTGCATTTGTTCGGGAAACATTATTAAAATGGTTAAGAACTTTTTTAAAATTGGGATTTGGCGATGAATATCGTAGTAAAACTTAGTTCAAATTTGATTAACCCTGCTAATTCTGTAGATGTTGTAGAACGAATTGCAGAAGAAACAGAGCTTTTGAGAAAAAACGGCAATCAAGTAGTAATAGTGACCTCCGGTGCTGTTATGTACGGAATGAAGAAGCTCGGATTATCACATAGACCGGAAGAAGTTCCGCAGCTACAGTCATGTGCTTCTATAGGTCAAATTTTTTTAATGAAACGTTTTCAGGATACTTTTGCAAAATACAATCTTATGCCGGGAGAAGTTCTTTTATCGGCGGATGATTTTAATCACAGAAAACGGTATTTGAATCTACGTAACACAATAAAAACACTTTTGGGATTCGGCGCAATTCCCGTAATCAACGAAAACGATACAATAAACATTGAGGAACTGAAACTCGGAGATAATGACCATTTGTCATCTCTTATATCGATAATGCTTGATTTCGATATGCTGATAATCTTAACAGACGTTGCTGGCATTTATGACGAAGATCCGAAGTCGAATCCCAATGCAAAATTGATAAAGCAAATAGATAAAATCGATAATGAAATACTGTCTTTTGCATCAAACAAAACTTCTTTGTTTACCACAGGCGGAATGAAAAAAAAGTTAGCTTCTGCCGACAAAGCGGCAAAAGCAGGTATTTCGGTTTTCATCGGAAATGGTTTTGAAACTTCTTTGCAAAAAATCGTAAATAAGGAAGAACAAGGTACTTACATTATGCCGTCATCGCATTTAAGTGCCAGAAAAAAATGGCTGGCATTCTCTCCAAGTGAAGAATCTACCATATACATAGATGAAGGTGCTAATAAGGCATTGAAAAAATCGTCTCTCCTTCCTTCAGGAATTACAAAAATAAACGGAGCATTTATAAGGGGTTCACTTGTAAGCATTTATTGCGGCGATAAAAAAGTTGCACAGGGGTTATCAAATTATTCGTCAGAAGAACTGGAACTTATAAAAGGGAAAAAATCAAGCGAAGTCAAAAAAATTATTTCTGATTTTTATGAAGAAGCAATCCACAAAAATAATCTCTATTTATTGCATTAGAAATCTTAATCTGGAGAAAAAGTGAAAAAGAGTAAATTGACGTTAATTATATTATTTTTGATTTGTATTGCAGCAATAGGACTTTCGCTTATTTTTGTGAAAATCGACGGAATTCCAATTCGCTCGTATTTTACTCCGGCTCATTTAGTAAACACCAGAGATTGGCTGGTAAAGAATTTCGGTTTATGGCTTCCTCTGATTATTATTGCGTTATATATAATTTTCAATATCGCAGGTCAGGCAACAATGTTTTTTTCAATACTTTGCGGATATTTATACACTTTTCCGTCCGCTCTCGCTCTGGCATGGATTGGCATGTCAATAGGAATCGCATCGTCTTTCATTTGCGGTCGTTATCTGTTTAGGGATTCTTTTGAAAATAAATTCGGTAATTCCGAGCATGTGAAAATGCTGAATGAGTATATCGGTTCCCATCCTTTTTTAACATCTGCAGTAACACGTTTGTTTTTTGTTATACCGTATAATATTCAAAATTACGCATACAGCTGCACTATAATTAAGCCATTTTCGTATTTTGCAGGAACTATTTTGGGAATTCTGCCTATAACAATTTTGAATGTGGCATGTGGATATTTGATACGCACCGGAGGATTAAAAGATTCCGCTGAAGTAAAAACGATTACATCGATTCTCGCGGTAATTATGGTAATTACCATTATAATTTTTATTGGTAAAAAAAAATCAAAAAAATGCATAATAAAAGCGAAACAGCCGATGATAAATGATAACCAGATAGCAGGAAAACATAATGGAACAAAATAATACATTTGATAAATTAGTCAATAACCTTTCCACGGCTGAAAAATCAATATTGTTATCAAAATTATTAAAATACACAAATGAGTATATTGATGAGTCTATCGATAAAGAAGTTCAAACCTTTTCGAGTGCTGAAAATAATAAATTAAAAACAAAAGAATTTACTCAGAAAGAGTTTGAGAAATATTCTCTGCTGAAAAAAATTTTAGTCTATATACTTTCGTTTCTCAAAGGCTTAACGATAGAAGATGAAATAGTAGAAGAAGAATTAAGCATTTATAAAAAAAATATTTCCGTGAAATGCGGCAGATATTTCGATGTTTCTCAAAAGAAAGTAAAATCTGCCATTTTGGAAAAAATATTTCCAATTTCTGCGGGAATAGAACATTTAAAAGGTATATATCCAAAGCTGTTTGAAGACAGAATGCTGTTTTTCCAATTTATAGATTATCTGTTGGAAACCGAAAAAAAATCGGAAATGGATGAATTGAGATATATCATAGACCTTGCGTCATTGGAAGACGGAGACAAAGTTCTCGAAAAGAATGAATATAATTCCGAAAAAGAACGAAGAATGAAGCTATTTTTTATAAAAGTAGCCAAAATTGATATGGTAGATCTTGATTTTGATATATCGAAACTCAATGTCCTTATAAAATATTTGGATTACGATTTTAATTACTTTCCAAATATTTTCGGTGTAAATACGTTGGAAGACATTTCAACGGGCTTGCAGGAACTTTTTATTACCGATGAGATTACAAATTATTTCAAACGTTTGAATTCTTTGCTGGCAACTTTGGATACATCTATTTTATCATCGAAAACATATAAAGCATTTCTTTCATTTCTAAAAGAAGTAAATAAGAAAGTACCCGCTCCTACCGGAAGTGACGCGGATGTCAGCGTTTTTGATGAAGCCGTTCATAAGGTAATGGAAAATCTCGAAGACTTGAAATCATCGCTGCTGTTGGAGCAAGTAATCAAGTTTTTTTCACGGGATATATTTTATGTCGAAAAACCTTTGG
>JAFLVQ010000015.1 GCA_022508205.1 Spirochaetales bacterium | reverse complement strand
TTCGGCAAAGAAAATGAGTGTAACTTTTTATGCCGGATAAAATTCGGTTGATAGTAACTTTGCTTAGTCCTTTGTGGCTGCATTCCGCAAGGAAAGCACGCATGTTGTGCCGTTCGAGATTGTCCAGTTCGAGATTTTCCTTTTCCAAAAAATCGAGAAACAAACTTACATCTCTTGTATAGGCAGTTACGGATTTCGGCGAAAGCCCTTTTTGAGCCTGCAAATATGCGATAAACGGGGTCAGCGTTTCTTTTTTATTCATTGGAATATTCTTCCAATAGTTTGTAGCCGCAGTTTTTTTCGTCGACACACACTTTGTAGTTTCCATGAATCTTATCGTTTTTCTCAATGAGAAATTTTCCGCACTTGGGGCATTTTTGTTCGAGCGGTTTGCTCCAAATAACAAAGTCGCATTCCGGATAATTTGTACAGCCGTAAAATTCTTTGCTTCTGGGCCCTTTTTTCCTCGGAACGATTTTTCCGTTGCAGCCATCTATCGGACAGTCGGCAAGCGGTATGGTTTTTGCGTTTCGGCATTCGGGGAAGTTTGAACATGCAAGGAAAAATCCGTATTTCCCCAGTTTTTTCACCATTTTGGAACCGCATTTATCGCAAATCTCATCTGTTTCTTCATCGAAAACTTTTTTGTGATCTTCAAGATTTTTGGATGCTTCTTCCAAACTGAGCTTAAAAGGTTCGTAAAAATCATGAAGCATTACTTGATGGTCGAATTTTCCGTTGGCAATTTCGTCAAGCTGATTTTCAAGTTTTGCGGTGAAATCAATATTTACAATGTTGGAAAATGAATTGACGATTATATTATTTACAAGTTTGCCTAACTGTGTCGGTTCAATCTGCTTTGATTTTTTTACGACATAGTATCTGTCCAGCAACGTGGAAATAATCGGAGCGTAAGTGGACGGTCGTCCGATTCCGTTGTCTTCAAGAAATTTTATTATCGATGCATCGGTGAAACGCGGCTGAGGTTGTGTAAAATGTTGTTCCGCATCTAAGTTTTTTTGCTGCAGCTCTTCGGCTTTTTTCAATTCCGGAATTTTTATGCTTTTGACTTCTTTTGATTTCAGGAGATTCAAGCAGGCATTAAACCCTTTGAAAACCATTTTTGAAGTTGTAATGCGAAATGTATAATTGCCGTTTTGTATATGTATGGATTCGGATGTATATTCGGCAGGCTTCATTTGCGATGCTACGAATCTTTCCCAAATAATAGAGTAAAGTTTGAACTGTTCCGCACTCAGATATTTTTTTATGCTTTCGGGCGTTCTGTTTACCGATGTCGGACGGATTGCTTCATGCGCATCTTGCGCGCCTGTTTTTTTTGTATACAAAATCGGCTCTTTCGGCAGATATTCGGGCGGAAATTCCCGCGCAATGTATTCCCTTGCTTCCGCCAAACCGACTTCCGAAATTCTGGTGGAGTCGGTTCGCATATACGTAATCAGCCCGATGGTTTCACGACCGATGTCTATTCCTTCATAAAGCTGTTGTGCGATACTCATTGTTTTTTTTGAAGAAAAATTGAGTCGGTTTGCCGCAGACTGCTGAAGTTTCGATGTAATGAAAGGAGGCTGCGGATGTATTGCTTTTGTATTTTTGGTTATATCACTGACAATGAATTTTCCTTGTTCGAGCTCTTTTTTGATATTTTCGATTTCTTCATTATTGCGTATATTCGGTTTTTCATTGTTGATTTTTATCAGTTCGGCGCAAAGTTCTTTTTTGTCTTTTTTTAGAATTGCATTCAACGTCCAATATTCCTGCGGTATGAAATTTTGTATCTCATCTTCACGTTGGCAGATTGCTTTTAATGCGACAGACTGCACTCGTCCGGCGGACAATCCGTTTTTTACTTTTACCCAAAGAATCGGTGAAATTTTATAACCGATAAGTCTGTCCAATATTCGGCGGGCTTCCTGTGCCTCCACTTTTGCATTGTCGATATTTTTCGGTGCTTTCACCGACGCTACAATGGCATTTTTGGTAATTTCATTGAATATTATCCTTTTTATGGGCAAATCGGGAAATCGTTTATTCAGTGAATCATATATGTGAAATGCAATGGCTTCACCTTCGCGGTCGTTATCACTTGCCAGAAGAACGATTTTTGCATTGGCCGCAAGTTTTTTTAAATCAGTCAGAATTTTACCCTTGCCGCGAACTGTTATGTATTCCGGTTTAAAATTGTTGTCTATATCGATTCCGATTCTTGACTTTGGCAAATCTATTATGTGTCCCATTGAAGCAGTAACTTTATACTCCGAACCTAAATACTTATTGATTGTTTTGGCTTTTGCCGGGGATTCGACAATAACCAGCGTATATTTTTTTGGTTCGACTTCGTGTTTTTGATTTTTTTCTTTTGCCATTATGTTCCTCTGTTTACTCAGTTAAAAGGATAAAACTTTGAAAAATATACATAAAATAATTTTAAATACAAGAGAAAAAATTATTCGGTATTTTCCAAATCGTCACTGAAAAGGATTTCCTCGCATTTTTTTTCTGCTTCGCTTTTTGTTATATAAATATCAATGTAAGAACCGAAAATCCACCCGTAAAGTCCGTTGTACCGAGCGTAATACCAGTAATCGTTTCTTCCGTCGAATAAGAATGTGGAATGCGACTGCTTTATCAATTCTAAAATCGAACCTTGCGTTATGTATTTCAAAACTTCGGAATTATCTTCCGGTTTAGCTCTGAGTTTTATATTTGAATAACGCGAAACACCCCACAAATTGAGGTTGCTCGGCCGTACGGTATCCGGAAGCGGAATATTTATATTTGCCTTTTTCTTCTCTTCCTTCATGCAAGAGACTGCAAGCAACAACAAAAAACATATTGTCAAATATTTTTTCATATCGGAACCTTTGCGTATTTGTATATAAAAATACACTTGCTATAAAGCAAGTGTATTTCATTTTTATTAAAATAAATATTTTTCGCGTTTAAAAAAGTCGGTTTTTAGAATAAATTGAAAAAACTTTTCTTTCCTAAATATTTTGCATTGGAACCAAGTTCTTCTTCGATTCTCAGCAGCTGATTGTATTTTGCGATACGGTCTGTTCTTGAAGCAGAACCTGTTTTGATTTGAGCGGTATTTAATGCAACACACAAATCTGCAATTGTAGTATCTTCGGTTTCACCTGATCTGTGAGAAACAATGCTTGTCATTTTTGATCTTGTAGCCAAGTTGATTGCTTCGATAGTTTCGGTCAATGTTCCGATTTGATTAACTTTGATAAGAATTGCATTTGCGGATTTGTTTTCGATACCTTTTGCTAATCTTTTTGGATTGGTAACGAATAAATCGTCTCCTACCAATTGAACTTTGGAACCTAAGCTGGCATTTAATTTTGCCCAGCCATCCCAGTCGTTTTCATCCAAACCGTCTTCGATGGAAATGATAGGATATTTATTTACCCAATTTGTATAGAATTCAATCATTTCGTCGGCAGAGAAAAGTTTGCCGGGATTGGATTTCCAGAATTTATAACCTTTTTTGTCGCCTTCGTTGAATAATTCACTTGACGCAACGTCAAGAGCCAACATGAAATCTCCGTCGATTCCGGCTTTGAAGCCGGCTTTATTGATAGCTTCCAAAATATATTCCACCGCTTGTTCATTTTCTACGTTTGGAGCAAAACCGCCTTCGTCACCTACCGATGTAGCCAATCCTTTGGCTTTTAAAATTGATTTCAATGAATGAAATACTTCGGCTGTATATCTTAATGCTTCTTTGAATGAAGGAGCTCCGACCGGCATTACCATAAATTCTTGGAAGTCAACTTTGTTATCCGCATGTTTTCCTCCGTTTAATATATTTGCCATAGGTACCGGAAGTGTATTTGCCAAAGGACCGCCTAAATAAGAATAAAGAGGAAGACCTACGGAATTGGCAGCAGCTTTTGCAGTAGCTAAGCTGACGCCCAAAATTGCGTTGGCACCGAATTTACCTTTGTTTTCCGTACCGTCAAGTTCAATCATTCTTTTGTCAACTGAAACTTGATCCAATGCATCGTATCCTTCGATTTCCGGAGCAATATCATCATTTACATGAGCAACGGCTTTTGCCACACCTTTTCCAAGGTATCTTGATTTGTCTCCGTCTCTCAATTCTACAGCTTCCCATTCTCCGGTTGAAGCTCCGGATGGAACTGCCGCTCTGCCGAAAGAACCGTCTTCCAATGTAACATCTACTTCTACGGTTGGGTTCCCTCTGCTGTCAAGGATTTCTCTTGCTTTGATGTCAATGATATCCATACTTTAAAACTCCTTTAATTTTGTAATGAAAAAGTTACATTAATAAATATATAATGTAGCTTTTTTTTATTAATAACGAAGACTATATTTTTTAAGACTTCTTTTGTCAAGATAGATT
Source organism: Spirochaetales bacterium (assembly GCA_022508205.1). Lineage (GTDB taxonomy): Bacteria > Spirochaetota > GWE2-31-10 > GWE2-31-10 > GWE2-31-10 > RGIG8597. The sequence goes on along the minus strand of JAFLVQ010000015.1, from coordinate 24,697 downwards.
TCATTATAATTAACGGCGCGCATTAAGTGAATTTTTGATTTCCGAAAATCAGATTATAAAGGTCTGCGCTATAGTTCCAACTCCGATTGGAATGAGGAGATTGTCGTAGTCGCCTGTGGGGAAAAGCTCAATCAGTGAAGCGCAAAATGCAAGTGTCAATGCCTGAGAAAATCTCAATCCGCACGAGCTGTAGATTAATACCAGAAATAAAAAGCAGCCGATGGAACCGCTGAACGTTTTTCCGAAAGTAAACGGGATTTTCGGTCCTTGAATGGCTTTCCCGATTAAACTCGCAACTCCGTCGCCGAACGATAACGCAAAAACGGCAATAGTCGCCGTTCTGTATTCAAAGAACGTAAAAGCCATAAAAATTCCGGCGCACAAAGTTATCGGTCCCAAAACAATTTTTCCATTGTCGCGTGTTCTTGATGCCAATTCGGTAACTTTTGAAATCAGCGGTATGTTTATATTGTTTTGGCGCAGAACTTCGGATGCAAGATAAAAAATGCTCATAAACAGCAGCGAAATCAATACCGTCTGCGGATATAGGTAATAGAAAAAGGGAACAAAAGAGGACATCATGTGAATTGTTTTTCTGAAAAGTTCTTTTTTCAGCATGTACGATATATTGAATAAATGTCGCGGAAAAAAAGATTTTCGGGAATTCATGTAGTTGATTTGCTCCTGAATGTGTCCGATTGTGTATAACGATTTCTTGTGGATAAAGAATATGCAATTTTGCAAAAAATCGAATATAAATTAACTATAAATTACAATTGATTTTGAATTGATAAAGATATTTTTTTAGATTGATTTCTTTTTGATTTTTTAATAGTCTGATTCAATCATTCTTTATCGTTGAGGAGATGTTCCTTTTGATTTCAGAAAAAATAGATTTGATAAATCTTACGTATGATATGGTTTTTGTCATTGATAAAAGCGGAAATATTCAATTTGCGAATTTGGCTGCTGAACAGAATTTGTTTTATACACAGGAAGAATTCTTGAGTATGAATATCAGCGATGTAATGTTTGAAGCGGAAAAGTTTGTCGAAATTCTCAATCGTATTATTACAATGTCGGAACATGAAAATGCTTCGGACGAAAATGTGGGTGAAGTAAATTTTGCCAATATTAAAGAAAATATGGGATTTCAGGATTTGGTTTTGATAAGCAAAGATACATGCCTGAAAATTATGATGGTAAATTTTCAAGCCAGAAAATTGATCTACAATGGCAAAGAGCATTTTCTGCTGATTCTGCGTGATATTACAAAGCGTAAATTTTTTGAACAAGAGCTTTTTAAAATTACCGAGAATTTGGAAAGACTTGTAGATGAAAAAACACAGGAGCTGCAAAAGAAGAATGAAATCCTCGAACGTCTTGCAACTCGCGATGTATTGACGGATTTATTGAATATCAGAAAATTCAGAGAAATACTGACTTCCCAAATTGAAATTTATAACAGTAAAAAAGATCATGATAACGGAAAATACCTTTCTGTGATGATGATTGATGCAGATCATTTTAAGTATTACAATGATACATTCGGGCACCAAATTGGCGATGAAGTAATTAAAGGAATAGGGCGTCTGTTGACTTCGTCTGTGAAACGTACCGACTTTGTCGCTCGATACGGCGGAGACGAGTTTATTATTTTGTTTCCGGAAATTACGTATGAAGAGAGTATTCAAGCATGTCTGCGTGTAAAAAATGCGGTTACGGAAAAATTGCGGATAAAAGAAGTAATTCATGAAATTTTGGGACTCGATAATGTGCAAATACCGAAAGAACATGAAATTACATTGAGTATCGGTTTATCTCATTATAAAAGCGGCGTTACAATGGATGATTTGATTACTCAGGCGGATACGGCACTTTATGCTTCAAAAGAAGGCGGCAGAAATTGTATCCATGTAATGGAAGAAAACGGGGTATGCGTGAGAATTGACCCGGAGCAATTTAATAAAATTGTCTCAGAGCAATTTAGTGATTGAGTTCTCGAAAAAAAATAAAACCTTTGATTGAAGATGTATTTCTTAATCAAAGGTTTTTTTATGCAGTAAGGCAAAACACCGCTTAATTGCGGATTATTTTTTTTGCTTTTCGCTGCTGATGGATGAAAGTTCTTTTGGTTTGTAGAGATATTTTATAAATACTGCAAGCAAAATTCCGGCGGCAAACATCAGTATTGAAAGAATTTGCCCCATTGAAAATATTCCGGCCACCGTTCCGACATATTTGCCCGAAGCAAAATCCGCAAATTGGTAGTCCGGCTGACGGAAAAATTCCACTATAAAACGTGCAATTGCGTATCCGCAGATATAAAATGTTCCCTGATACCCCTGCAGCGGTTTATACTTTCTGGTGATAAACCACATTACGAGGAACAATAAAATTCCTTCCAAAAATATTTCGTACAGCTGCGACGGATGACGTGGTAAGTTTATTGCAGTGACAACGGAATCATTTAACATCATTTTACCTACCAAACCGTTTATTACATTGCCTGCCGCAGTAGTTACTGTCCCGGTTGCTTCGTTTACCTGCCATTGAAGTTTTTCGAGTACCCGCTGTACATCGGGAAGATTCAGCGGCAGTTTTTCCGCATTGGGAAAAATCATTCCTACACTGCTTGCCGTAATTCTTCCGTAAAGTTCGGCATTGATGAAATTTCCCAAACGACCGAATGCGTAACCGAGTGCGGTTGACGGGAAAATAACGTCGATGGCTTCACGCCAGTCTATTTTTTTAATGGTTGCGTATATTGCCAAGGATACAAATATTCCGATTACGGCTCCGTGATATGCCATCCCCGCAAAGCCCGTAAATTGTCCGTTTGAAACGGGAATCAGTATTTCGTTTAAATGCTTTGAAAAATAAGGCCAATCGTAAACCAAGCAGTAAAATATTCTTCCGCCCAGAATCAAACCGATTACTCCGACAAAAAACATATTGTCGAGTCGTTCGTCGTTGAGAGTTTTCAGTTTGCCTTTGTAATAGCGAATTTGGTAATGCGCAAGGCAGAGAAAAATCAGCAGACCTACAATGTACATAACTCCGTACCAGCGTATGACTCCGAGAAATGACAGTGCCGGAGGGAAGTTTACACCGGCGAACACTTCCGGTTTAAGCCATGATGGAAAATAATGTGGCATAATTTGTCCTCTTTTGGTTTTATAAAAATAATCAGTTGAAGTATCATTACTTATGAAAAAAATCAATATAAATGGCCGATTCGGCAAGTTAATTTAATAAAGGCTTGCTTAAAACGTATTTTAATTCTAATATGCGCAGGTTTTTTTGAGATTGAATAACTGAAAGTAGCGATGGAAATTTTATTTTGTCGGAGGAATATGTGAAAATATGGATAAAAATGCTTATTGCAATGATATTCGGATTTGTATTGGCGATTTTTTTGCCGGCTGATAGTGTATCGGTGAAACATGTGTTTTCGCTGTTGGCAAAAATATCTTTGAATGTACTGCTTTATTTTACCGTACTGCACACGTTTGTCAGATTTTTTGTCGGTTTTGTCAATATGAAAAAAGCAAAGCGATCCGTTAAGAAACCGGTTGCGATTTTCTTTTTATGTATTTTTGCCTCGCTGATTTTTACTGTGGCAATTTCTGTTTTTGCAATGAATATTTTTTCATCACCCAAAGAGTCGTTTTTCAATTTTAATCAGCAATCTACATATAAAATGCGGTTGTTTACATTTTCCGATTTGCTTCAAAACATTTTTCCGGATAATGCAGTAACGATTTTGGGCGAAAGTACGTCTTTTTTACTGCCGCTGCTTATTTTTGCATTGATATTGGCTGCTGGAACCGTAAAAACCGGCAGAAAAGGCGAATTTTTTTATGACATTATGGATTCTTTTGCAGAAATTCTCGATACAATCGAGTTTTACATACTGGAATTTACTCCGATATTTTCGTTTTTTATTATTGCGACTTTTATTCGTTACGGCTTTTCCGATATTTCCAACGCTGCGATAATTCTTTATCCGGTAGGAATAATTGTTATTGTGTGTTTGGTGACAATTTCCGTAATTTCGGTTTTTTTCCATGTATTTTTCAAAATAAGTCCGATGTATTACTATCGTAATATTTTGGGGGCTGCACTTGTGGGTGCTGCGACGGGCAACGTTATTTCTGCAATTGTTCCGCTGAATCTGCATTTAAAACGCAATGTGAAGTTGAATCGCGATATAGTCGATATTCTTGTTCCGATGGGAAGTATTTTGAATCAAACCGGTACAGTGATTGTTTCTACGGTGGTTCTTATATTCATAATAATAGGATATTCGCTGAATATTCTTACGTTGGAACTTCAGCTTAAAATTTTTTTGCTTGTGATATTGTTTTCTTTCAGATTGGACGGCAGCACGGAATTTACGTTTTTAGTGTTGATTGCGATGATATGTAAAGTTCCCGAACTTCATCTTGAGGAATCAAGCTATTTGCTGTTTATTGGACTGGCTCCGTTGTTTTCGCGTATTGCTGTATTTATAAATGTGTTTACTACGGGAATTTATACATTGATGGCGGCACGTTACGTTTCCGGTATACAGCCGGTGGAACATCAAGAATCTATATAAAATCGGAATAAATATCGATGGTTGAAAAAAAATATGTGACACCTGACGGACGTACATTGTCTTATTGCGATAATGAAGCTTTTGAGAAAAAAACGATAGTTTTTCTTCATGGCTGGGGTTGTAATAAAGAAAATCTCAGAGGCGTTTATCTGCCGTTGTGCGATGATTTGCGCATTATTTCGGTGGATTTGCCGGGATTCGGTGAAAGTGAACGGCCGAAAGAAACATGGGGAAGTCTTGAATATGCGAAAGATATTGCTGCTTTTTTGAAAAGCTGCGGTGTGGAAAAATACAGCTTGTTCGGGCATTCATTCGGTGGAAAAATTGCTTTTCTGATTGCTTATGTATATCCGCATAATGTAGAAAAACTGATTTTAATGTCGGCAAATGTTTTGCGTAATCGTCATGGTTTCGATTGGTATTTAAAAGTTGGCTGCTATAAACTGACTAAATTTTTTATGAACACTTTTTGTTCTGCTGAAAAAATTGAGAAATGGAAAAAACATTTCGGTTCCGAAGATTATAAGAATTCGGAAGGAATGCGCGACATTTTGGTGAAAGAAGTGAATGAAGATTTTTCATCTTTGCTGCGGCAAATTGAAGTTCCGGTGTTTTTATACTGGGGAGAAAAGGATGCCGAAACGCCGATTTGGATGGCAAATAAACTGAAACGTATGCTGCCCGACAGTGGAATATTTATTGTAAACAATGGGACTCATTATCCTTTTTTGCAGGATATGAGAATTGTTTCTATAATTAAAACTTTTATTTTGAATTGAGGAAGTTATGTTTACGCTGATGTTTGTTCTTTTTTTGACCGGTTTATGTTTTGCCAAAATTATTATTCAGGGAATTTATTTGATTCATAAACTGCAGCAGCTGGGGTATAGCAATGCCAAAATGCTGACGTGGTTGGAAGGCGGTACTTACAGAAAAGTTTTAGTTTGGAACCTGTTTGAATTGTTTGTGCCGCTGCTGTTGATTCTGATATTGTACTTTGTCAGTAAAGGGCAGCTGTCACTGTATAAATGGATAACTTCTATTATAATAGTGAGTGTCTTTATTTGGAAAATAATTCACCCGTTTGTTGCCGGGTGGATGGGAAAAAAAGCTAATTATAAAAAACCATTGGTTTATACGGCACGAGTTAAACGTCTTTTGTTTACATTATGCCTTTTAGCCTTTGCAGTATTGACCGTCACTTTTATTTACGTTGTTTATCCATTAAATAAATTCTCGCTCAGTTCTTGGTATTTTTTTCGTTATAACGCATTTATTTTACTCTACAGCGTTTTGACGCCTATTTTTATATTGATTGCCAGTTTAATTAACGCTCCCATAGAAAAATTTATTTGCTGTACATATTTTATAAAAGCAAAGAAAAGATTGAGGAAGTCGTCTGTTTGTTCAATCGGAATCACGGGAAGTTTTGGCAAGACATCGACAAAATTTTTTTTGTCGGAAGTATTGAATTCCAAATATAAAACACTTACGACTCCGTCGTCATTTAATACTCCAATGGGGATTTCCAAAGTTTTGAATGGAGAGCCATTGGATGATTATCGATATTTTGTTTCGGAAATGGGTGCGGATCACGTCGGCGATATTACAGAACTTTGCAATCTGGTGCAGCCGCAGGCCGGAATTATTACGGCAGTCGGGATTCAGCATCTCGAAACATTCGGAACTCCGGAAAACATTTTGCGCACGAAGCTCGAACTTTTCGATGCAATCCCCGATTCCGGATTCGGTATTTATAATTATGACTGTGACATTCTGCGTGATGCAATTTCCAAACGTTCCTACAAGTTTCCTTTGTACTCATACAGTGTTGAGCCGCAGAATTTTCCCGATGTGAACCTTTATGCTAAAGATATTGTTCAGACCTGTAAGGGACTGTCTTTTTCCGCTGTGTTTGCAGATGGAAGAATTTTGAATATAGAAACGAAATTGTTGGGACGGCATAATGTACAGAATATTTTAGCTGTAATTCTTGCCGCGTGGAAAATGGGTTTGAGTGACAAAGAAATCGAATTCGGGATGAGGAATGTTGAAGCTGTGGAACACAGATTGAAGCGCATTGATTCGGGCAATGGTATTTTGGTTTTGGATGATGCGTTTAATTCCAATTATAACGGTGCAATTGAAGCCGTAAATGTATTAAATGAAATTGCAGAGCATAAAAAAATTGTCGTTACTCCGGGATTTGTAGAGCTGGGGGATATGGAAGAAGCTCAAAATCGTAATTTCGGCAGTTATATGGCATCGAAAATTGATTATGCCGTTCTTGTCGGCGGCGGGAAAAGTTTGTCCATTCGTGACGGGCTTTTAAACAGCGGTTTTGATTATGAACATATTTTTAATGTTGACAGTCTGGCTGAAGCTCAGAATGTATTGGCTAAGATATTAACCGTTGGAGATGTTGTTTTGTTTGAAAATGATTTGCCTGATATTTATTCAAATGCGTGACCTTTTTTACGCGATATTTAAATGTAATAACTTGAGATTTCTTAAAAAAGAAAAAAAATCGATTTTATTGAAAAATAATTGACATAGGATTTTTATTAGTTATTATGAAAATACTTTAAATACTTTATTATTAAGGAGAAAAGAATGCGAAAATTAGGAATGTTGTTTGTTACTGCCCTAATGACTCTATTGGCTATAGTTCCTTCTTTTGGTGCTAGAAAGAAAATAGAAGTTTGGTGTACAGACAAAGAAGTTGCGGGACTTGAACCTGTAGCAAGAGAATTCAAAAAGAAGAACAAGGTTGAAATCGAAATCGTTGTTCAAGCAGAAGTTCGTTCTAAGTACAAACAAGCTGCTATTGCAAAAACAGGACCGGATATTGTTGTCGGCGCTCACGACTGGGTTGGAGAATTGGCAAAAAATGGTGTTATTGGTGAAGTAAACTTATCTAACAATGACAAGCAAAAATATTTTCCTGTTGCGGTAGAAGGTTTCACTTACAATGGAAAACTGTATGGAGTCCCTTATTGCGTAGAAGCAGAAGTTTTATTTTATAACAAAAAATTAATTTCTACTCCTCCAGCAACATGGGAAGATTTGTTGGAAACAGCAAAGAAAATGACTGACGGAAACGGAAAGTACGGATTCCTCTACGGAATTGATAACAATTTCTATAACAATTTCCCATTTATCGGTTCTCAGGGCGGATATATATTTAAATGGGAATCAGATAAAGGTCGTTTTGACATCTTAGATGTTGGTTTGGACACTCCGGGATCAATCGACGCTTGTAATTTTATCTATAAATTGGTTCAAGAAGGTGTTGTTCCTCCATCAACAAATAACGGTGTTGTAATTTCCAGCTTTAAAGACGGTAAAGTTGCCATGATTATGGATGGTCCTTGGAATACTAAAGACTATGTAGACAATATGGGGGCTGATGTCGTTGGTATTTCAAAACTTCCTACATTAAACGGAAAGAAAACAGTTCCTTTTGTCGGTGCCAGAGGTTTTATGCTGAACAGTGCTTCAAATGTTCAGAAAGATGCTCTTGACTTTATGATTAGTTTTGCCGGAGAAAAAGACGGACAAGTTGCAATGTTCAAAGCCGGCGGAAGACCACCTGCACATGTTAAAGCATGTGATGAAGCTAAGAAATTAGACCCTAGTGTTGGTACTGTAATCGATTCAGTAATGGATGGAGTTCCGATGCCAAACGTAAAAGCTATGGCTGTTATTTTCAACTATGCTGCGGGAATGATTGATAAATTTAAAACTGGTGAACAATCAGTAGAAAATGCAGTTAAAACTGCTGTAAGTACAATCAGAGGAGAACTTTCTGATAAACAAGGTAGATATGAATAATATCTGATTTTATTTAAATGGTGTAAATCTCGTAAGAGGTTTACACCTGTTTTTTGTATATGAGAGAAGCTATTATATATACTACAGTTGGACAATTTTTTTAAATTGAGTTTTGATGCAGAAAATAATTATTAACTGAATATAAATGAGGAATATAATAATGAATGGTGAAAAAGATAAATTTGCACCAGAAAATAAGCAAAAAAACAATCCTTTGGGAAAAGTTATTGCCACTTTGATTGTGACAGGAATTACGCTTTTTCTGTGTGTATCTATTTTCTGTAAGTTTGGGAAACTGTTAATTCCTTCACTTGTTATCTTAGCGGGTGGTTTCCTTCTTCTTACAATTTGGATGAAAGGTCTGTATATTTATAGATACTTGTATCCGGCAATTATTATTATCGGTGTATTTACTGTATATCCGATATTCTACACTATATTTATTGCTTTTACTAATTATGGGACTGGTCATTTATTGGTGAAAGAAAGCGCAAAAAACGAACTGTTAAACAGTAAATGGTTTGTTCATGAAAATGACGCTCCGCTGTATGCAGAATTCTTTATTCCAAAACAATATGTAACAACCCTTAATGAAAAGTGGAAAGGAGAATATGATAAGTATCAGAAACAGCTTGATAGTGCAAAAAATGAATCTCAAAAAAAGCTGATTGAAGATAATTGGAATGAAAAAGAAATTTCTATCGTAAATGACAGTTTGCATAACTTAAAATTATCCGAAGTTGTGGCATTGTTTTTTGAGACTGGAGAAATTGAAGTCGGAGCGGATTATCTTCCTTTAAATAGTGAAACCTTAGATGACAGCAGCAATGATGTCGTTTATCCAAAAGCGTATCAGGCAAAATATTTTAAAGAAGGTTCGGTCGAGGAGTTCCGTTTAGAGCCGGTTGCTTTTGATCAGTTGAGTGAAATAACAGAAGAAATGTATTTAGTTTCCGATCAGGTTAGAATTAACCCTGACGAAGAAGACGATTACGATGATGATTCTTACTTTGTTGCATTAAATGATGTGACCGTTTTGAAGTCCGCACTGGAAAAACTCCCTTTTATATTATACGATGAAGCTGATAAGGTAGAAAAGAAATTTCTGAACAGCCGAACTAACGAATTCATGAGAAAAGAAAAACTTTTCACTGTTAAAGACGGAAATATTTATAGATTGACAGATTTAGGAAACGGTCAATTCGACTATAAAACTCTTGTCTATGAAGAGAACAGAAATGGTATTTTTGTTCTTACCAAAGACGGGAATGCTCCTACGTTTTGGAAAGAGTACGATTTGTCAAAATTGGAATATGCTTACTCGATGTTTAAGCTGTCAAGCGACAGCGAAGTAGAGGAATTCCTTAAAGGCAATTTCTCCAAGTATGAATTAGATAAAGATTATGTTCCGTCTTTTGCAAAAATTGCGGGAAAGAAAAAAAGCGAAGTTTCCAATGATGATTTAGCAGTTATTCGCGGAGAAATTGATGAAGTTAATAAAAAAATCAAAGAATTTAATCGCGAAATCCCTGCAATGAAGAAAGAATTCATTAAATTGAAAAGAAATAAAACTGAGGAAGAAAATAAAAAAGCCGAAGAAGAAATGGAAGCTAAAAGGGTAGAGATTGCATCGTTGAAGCAAGAAATCAGAGAAATGAAAAAGCAACCTCTGAATGCTACCGAACATCCGTCTTTGATAGTTGATCAGATTAAGGAAAATAACAAGCAGATTAAAAGATTGAATGATGATATTCGACGTTTGAAAATAGACCATAAAGGTCGTTTGGTTCAGTTGAAATCTGTCGATTTCCCTAAATTGAAGAATATCAAACTTTCATTTGAAGAAAATTCAAATATAGATTTTTCCGAAGATAAAAAAATCGAACCCGGTTATATGGTAACAATCGGATTAAGAAACTTCACTAAAATCTTTACAACAAGAAATATCACATCGCCGTTCCTTCGTGTATTTATTTGGACTGTTTTATGGTCTTTGTTCTCTGTATTGACTTCATTTGCGGCAGGTTTGGCACTCGCTTTGGTATTGAATGCCGGTGACTTAAAAGGTCGATATTTCTACCGAACTTTGTTTATTTTACCGTATGCGATCCCTTCATTTGTAACAATATTGATGTGGGGCGGGTTCTTAAATCAAGATTTCGGTATTATCAACCTTGCAACTGGATTTACGATTCCATGGTTGAGTGATGCAAGTGGTATTTTACCTAAAATAAGTTGTGTTATAGTAAACTTATGGTTGAGTTTCCCTTATCAGATGATTATAAGTTTGGGGGCTTTGCAGTCAATTGATGCAAGTATGTACGAAGCTGCAGATGTTGACGGTGCTTCAAAACCACAGCAGTTCTGGAGAATTACACTGCCGTTATTGTTGGCAACTTTAGGTCCGATGTTAGTAGGTTCTTTTGCATTTGCATTTAATAACTTCGGTGGAATTTATCTTTTGACAGGCGGAGGTCCGGTAATGGATCCGGGTGTTCTTCCGGGACAAACAGATATTTTGATTTCTTATACATATAAACTGGCATTTGGTTCTAATGAAACAGATTATGGTTTAGCTTCTGCAATCGGTATTATCGTATTCTTTATCATTGGTACTATTACATTCTTACAGTTCAAGTATACAGGAGCTTTCAAGGAGGTAGACAATGCTTAAGAAGAAAACAGTTGGTTCTGTAATCGGAGAAATTTGCCAGCATATAGTTCTTATATTCATTGCTTTTATAGTGTTGGTTCCGATTATAGAAGTAGTTTTTGCAGGTCTTCGTAAGAATCAGGCGGTTTATGGACCTCATTTTGGGTTGATTCCTATTATTGATACAAATACTTGGACTGATACAAAAGAATCTGACAGACGTGCAAATATAGTAAAGAAAAATGTTTTGATAGCTCGTTTTACAAATGCCGTAGACGGTATGTCGAAACTTGAAATTATGGATAGAGAAGTTACCGGTAAATTAAAGGCAACTCTGAAGTCGGATAATGATAAGGCGCAGGAATTAAAAAATACTTTTATCAAAATGGTAAAAGGAAATGGCAAAAATGAATTAGTTGATCGTTTTAAGGTAGCATTTGATACCTGGAAGTTTGATCCAGCAACAAATTCCGAAGTTGTCGATACTGTTGAAAATATGTTTTTCTCGGAAGATGAGAAAGGGGAAATGGAAATGAGATTCGTTTATGATGTCCGTTTCACCTTCGACAACTATAAAGTTTTCTTTACCGGTATTGGAGTACCTGATTCTCCGACAGCTAAATTCCCTATGTTGAAATGGTTCTTGAATTCAATAATCGTTTCATTGTCCGTAGCGATAATACAGTTGGTTATCGTTGCACTTGCAGGATATGCATTCAGCCGCTTTAATTTTAAAGGTAAAAAAATCGGGTTAATGACAATTCTGACAATACAGGTATTCCCCGGTACAATGGCAATGGTTGCATTGTATTTATTATTACTGTATTTGGGAAAAATTCATCCGATATTCGGATTGAACAGTTTGGTTGGATTGGTTCTGATTTATCTCGGAGGCGGTATTCCGTTTAACATTTGGATGGTAAAAGGATACTTTGACTCGGTTCCTAAAGCACTTGAAGAATCGGCAATGATTGACGGTGCTACTCCATGGCAGGCGTTTACAACAATTATTTTGCCTTTGGTTCGTCCGATTTTAGCTGTTGTAACAATTTTGCAGTTTGTAGGTCAGTATAACGAATACGTTTTGGCGTCTGTAATGCTGACATCTCAGGAAAATTATACTTTGGCAGTAGGTTTGCAGGCCTTTGTTGCCGGTCAAGGTGCTATGAATACAAGATTCGGTATTTTCAGTGCCGCCGCTTTTATTGGGTCATTGCCTATTGTAGTATTGTGGCTGTCACTGCAAAATCAGATTATATCTGGTTTAACCGGTGGTTCTGTAAAAGGTTAATCTTTAATAAAGATTAGACGCTTATTTAATAAAAGCACATTCCTTTCAGTTTATCTGCAGGAATGTGCTTTTTTATTGCAAGAATTGGTTTTCGGAACATAAAAAAACTTCCCGAAATCAATTGTTGATTGTGAGGAAGTTCGGTTTATAGGAGCAAAGAGTTTATTTTAACCCCGTGCAATTCCCGCTTGATTAATTGCTTTTCCGAGTAAATTATCATGGCTTTGGATTGATTTTTGATTTGCCTCATACAAACGCTGCACCTCGATCATTTGCACCATCTCGGAAACAATATTTACATTGGAACCTTCTCGGAATCCCTGCAAAACTTGGGGGCGATTATTGCCTTCTGCAATTTGAGCGTTTCCTGAAAATTCCGTTGAGTAGTAAAGCGAATTTCCTTCTTTTCTAAGTTCTCTCTCTCTCGGAAACCTTACGATTTTTAATGTACCTATCAGTTCTCGTTCTTTCCATTCGTTTTCATCCTTTTTTACAAGACGATTCGGTTCATTGTCATACTCTTTGTTGATGTAAATATTTCCTTCTTTATCAACTGCAAAATTATTTTCTTTAATTTGGATGTATCCTGTTTCGGAAAGAACTTTGTAACCTTCTTTTGTTACAAGGAAACCGTCTTTGTTAAGCGTAAAAGCTCCGTTGCGCGTATAACGTTCTCCGAGTTCCGTTTCAATTGCTATAAAACCTTTTCCGTCGAGTGCAAAATCAAAATCGTTACTGGTTTCCTTTAGATTACCTTGTTCCCAGATGGTAAAACTTTCGTTCAATTCGACTCCGGTTCCGAGCTTGCCGACTACAGGCATCGTATCGTAACTTCCTAAAGGAAATGCCATTAAACCATCGTCGCTTCCTCTGCGAATCTGTATATCTGGAAAGGCTTTCATTACGGCAACATCTTTCTTGTATGCCGAAAGATCAGCGTTTGCCATATTATTGGAAATTACGTCCATCTTACCCTGCATAACAGACATACCTGCTGCACTTGTGTGAATCCCTCTTATCATGTTTTCCTCCTGCTAAAATCAAAAGACAAATCATAGAAACTATCGTATTTTAAAAAAAAATCTTAACGGGAAAGGAGGCATACTTACGGATATTAGTTTGTAGTAAAATTGTTTTCTTTAAATACAAAAAAATATTTTTTTGTGATAAAGTCATTTTCAATTATCTATATACTTTGAGGACAAAAAAATGAATGCGGTAACAGTTAATGGAGATGATTTAAAAATTGAAGATGTATGTGAGGTGGCTTATAAAAATAAGGAAGTAATATTTCCGAATGACGATACATTTTTGGAAACATTAAAGAAGTCACGTGATTTCTTAATGAAATACATTGCAACCGGAGCACCGACCTACGGAGTAACTACGGGGTTCGGCGATTCATGCGCAAACCAAATAAGTGTGGAAAAAGCGGAGAAATTGCAGCATTCCATCGTTACTTATCATGGAATTGGGCTGGGGAAGAAGTTTAATCATGAAGTTGGTCGTGCAGTAGTTCTGTGCCGCTTGAATTCCAATGTAAAAGACGGGCATTCTGCAATCAGAGTCGAGCTTGCGCAAATGATGAGAACACTTTTGAATAAAGATATTATCCCTGTGATTCCTGAGCTTGGTTCTGTCGGTGCATCGGGGGATTTAACGCCGCTCTCGTATTTAGGGGCCGTTATTATGGGACAGCGCGAAGTTTATTATAAAGGAAAAATTGTTCCTGCAATGGAAGCGTTCAATGCAGAAGGTATAAAGCCGCTTTCTTTGGCTGCTAAAGAAGGACTTGCGATAATGAACGGAACATCGGTAATGACTGCCGTAGCGTCGCTTGCGTGGAAAAAAGCAGAACGTCTTGCAAACATATCGGATTTTTTAACTGCCGCAACATCGGAAATCATGCGCGGTAAAGATGTTCCGTTTCGCAAGAAAGTAAGTGAGATAAAAAATCATCCGGGACAATGCGAAAGTGCAGCTTATGTCTATAACATTATAAAGGATTCAAAACGCGTATATAAATATGAAGATTTTTTAAATGAAGAGATTGATTCGCTTGACGGCAAAGGATATAAAAAGCAGGATAAAAAAATTCAAGACCGGTATTCCCTTCGCTGCGCACCGCAGGTTACCGGAGTTTATCGAGATACATTGAAAATTGCTCGTGATTGGATAGAGCAGGAGCTGAATTCCGCAAATGATAATCCGCTTGTTGATATAGAAAGCGAAAGTTTGTTTAATACCGGCAATTTCTATGGCGGCCATATATGTGCAGCTTGTGATTATATGCGTACTGCTTTGGCTAATATAAGCGATTTGGCTGATAAGCAGGCAGAAGTTATTATTGATGGAAAATTTAATGGTTTAACTGAAAATCTTATTCCTTTCACACCGGACGATGACCCTTGTGCCGGATTGCGATTCGGTTTCAAAGCAGCGCAGATTACAATTTCGGCAATTCGCGGAGAAGTTCAAAGCTATTGTTATCCGATCAGCATTACTTCACATCCGACGGAAGCGTTGAATCAGGATAAAGTTTCTATGGGAACAATTTCCGCACGAAAGTTTGCGGAACAAATTGATTTGGTCTATTTGCAGTTTGCTGTTCATCTTTTGGCGGCAATGCAGGCTGTTGACCTTTGCGGGGAAGAAGATTTCAGCCCGTTTACACAGAAGGTTTACACTGAAATCAGAAAAATCAGTTCATTTGTACTTGATGACAGAGTTTTAGATAAAGAAGCTACAGACGTTGCCGAATGGTTGAAATCAACTGATTTATTTGCGTAACGGTGAATAAATAAAACAGGTTGACATTGAAAGAAAAAAAGATTATATGTTGCACGCAACTTATCCGGTGAAATAGTGATAAGAAAAAACAGAAATTATATGCCGATTTATCGGTTTACATAAAAGTGGAGGACAAGTAACGATGGGAAGATGTTGTGAAGTATGCGGAAAAGGAACCGGCGTTGGATATAATGTACCAAGAAAAGGGTTGTGTAAGAAAAAAGGCGGTACAGGTTCTAAAGTTGGTGTAAGAACAAAAAGAACATTTAAGGCAAATTTAGTAGATAAGTCTCTTAATGTTGATGGAGAAATGAGAAAAGTAAAAATTTGCATGAGATGTTTGAGAACTTTGAATAAAGTTGATTAGTGAAAGTCTTTTTGTGCTTTCCAACAAAAGTAGATTACAGTAAACAAAACATTGTAACCTGCTGTTAATAAATGAAAAAACAGCTTTCCTAACAGGGAGCTGTTTTTTTATGTCTGTATAAAAATTTGAGTCATAAACAGCAGCTATCGGCATAGACATAGTTATACACTGTTACCGCAGCCGCTGTAAAATTGTGATTATTGATTTAGTTCGCTGTAAAGCACTGATTTTGCATTGATTACGGCATCGACTAAATTATCAAGTGCAACAATCGTTTTTTCATTATCTGCAATGGTAACTTCGGCGCCGCCGTTTTGAAGCGATTTTTCTCCGAGTGCAATTTTTATCGGTGAACCTATCAGATCAGCATCTTTGAATTTAAAACCCGGTGAAGCGTTTCTGTCATCATATAAAACGTCAATGCCGGCATTTTTCAGCTTGTTATAAACTTCTGCACAAATTTCCCGGACGTTGTTTTGATTATCTTTATGCAGCCCGATAAGCTCAACCTCAAACGGAGCAATTGAAATAGGCCACACTATTTTATCTTCATCTGCCCGTACTTCCAAAACACTTGCGAGCAGGCGTCCTACTCCGATTCCGTAGCAGCCCATAATCATGGGAACTTCTTTTCCTTCTTTATTTAAATACACGCACTTCATTGATTCGGTATATTTTGTTCCCAATTTAAAAATGTTGCCTATTTCGATACCGCGTTTTACGGTTAAAGGTTTTTCGCAGCACGGGCAGGCTTCGCCCTCGTTTACATTGGAAATATCTGCAATTTCGGATGTTTTCCAGTCTCTTCCGAAGTTTGTATTTTTAATATGAACATCGATTTTATTTCCTCCGGCAATAAGATTGCATGATTCGGCAGCCGATACATCTGCAATTATTCGTACTTTTTTACCGGAAAAAGTTTGCCCGATAGGTGATGCAAATCCTTTTACGATTCCGGCAGCTTCAAGTTCTTCGTCTGTGGCAAGAAAAATTGTTTTTGCTTTCAAATAGTTGCGCAGTTTTGTTTCGTTGATCTCCAAATCTCCGCGAATAGCGCAGAATGCCAATTCTTCACCTGTAGAGTACACAACAGCTTTTAGAGTGCGATCGGCTGTTGTCCCTAAAAATGCAGCAACATCGCTGATTGTTTGTTGGTCAGGAGTAGCAACTTCTTCCATCGGCAGCATATTTTCTTTTGCATAGCTGCGTTTTGCTTTGGCAACTTCTTTGTTTGCACGATAATTGCATGAAGAACAGATTATCAGTGTGTCTTCGCCGGCTTTAGTTACGGCCATGAACTCATCGGCTCCTGACCCGCCCATCATTCCGGTATCGGAAGATACTGCAAGTGCATTGATTCCGCATCGTTTGAAAATTGTATGATATGCATTGTACATTTCCTGATAATATTTATCCAAATCTTCGTAGGAATCGTGGTAAGAGTACGCATCTTTCATAACAAACTCACGTACCCGTATCAGTCCGCCGCGTACTCTCGGTTCGTCGCGGAATTTAGTTTGTAATTGGTACACTTTTACGGGCAGTTGTTTATAAGATGTTACGGCATAGCGAATTAGGTCGGTAACTACCTCTTCATGCGTCATGCTCAATACCATTTTTCGTCCGACTCTGTCATCAAATCGGAGCAATTCTTCTCCGACGCTTTCGTAACGTCCCGATTCTGCCCATAGTGAAGCAGGAACTGTTACCGGCATATTGATTTCTTGGCAGCCTGTAGCGTCCATTTCTTCGCGAATTATATTTTCTATTTTCTTTAGTGAACGCCATGCAATCGGAAGATATGTAAAGATTCCTGCACCGACTTGCTTTACATAACCGCCGCGCAGCAGTAATTTATGGCTTTTCAGTTCAGTATCCTTTGGTGTTTCTTTTGTTGTCTTAAATAAATATTCAGAAAGCTTCATGTAATCTCCTCTGTCAATGATGGAAAATATCTTATATGAAAAAGAGAGCATTTTACATAAAATTACAGAAAATACAATGAAAAGCCATGAATGATATTTTCGGTAATTTGGCATAACGATTCTGTTAAAATAGGGTATTCAGTGATTTATTTTGATAGGTGAAAAAATGAAGAAATTGACATTGAAATTTTTTGCGGTTTGTTGGCTGCTTTTACATTTGACGTCATGTTTGTTGTTTGATTCTTTTGATGAAAAAAATTTTTCAGAGAAAATGAATACATGGCTTGCGCATAATGAGTCGATGCTGTATGAAATTTGGGGTACTCCGTCAAAGTCGGTTATGTATCCTGATGGAACTAAGGTATTGACGTATATTTATGAATATACAGAAAAAATCCGTGACGGATGGTGGGAAGACAGAACGCCGCCACCGCCTCCTCCGAATCATCATCCTGACACCAGACCGCGACCGCCTAAATACGACCCCCCCCAAAAAAATGAATCCTCCGTCAAATGAAGGACGTCACCCGAATACTAAATCATCCGGGAACAGACCTAACGGCAAAATGGCTGCACCGTCGTATGAAAGAAGGAGTTTTGAAATTCGGAAATTTCAAATTCAGCCTTTTCATTACAGAGCCCGCAGTATTTATCATCCTGCGGTATACGAGAATTATAGCTGCCGCATTTCTTTTACTATAGAAAAAGGTATTGTTACTAAATGGTCTTATGACGGACAAAATACTGCACTGCGCAGATTTATAAAAAAGCACCGTTTATTGCGGAAATAAAAGAACCCAATACAATTTCTATGAATGATATTTTAAACAACAGACTTAATTTGTAGATTGAGCGTTCGCGCATTGAACTGCTTACAGTTTACGGAACGGATTTTAAAACAGAGCTTGTTGGTACTGGCGAAGTTTTGGCATTTTCGGACGGAGGTTCCTGCGAAGTAAAATTCAGTCTTGATGACACCGGAGTGATACAACGTTTCAATTACAAAGGAGAGTTGACTGCTGTGAACGTTTTATAGAATAGCGGCTTTATTTTTGGCAGATAAGGCTGGCAAGCGTGCGCTGTGCAAAGTATGCTTCTATATTGCTTGAAAGTCCTTTCCACAGCGTATTCATTATACATTCATCGCCGTTGGGACATAAATTGTTATTGCAGTCTGTTAGTTGTATGCTGCCGTCAAGAGCATGGTAAATATCCAGCAGGGTGATTTCCTGCGGAGCGTGAGGCAGCAAATAACCGCCTTTTGCTCCGCGTGAAACTTTTACCAAATCGGCTTTTTTCAATGATGCAGCTATTTGTTCCAGATATTTTGGAGAAATTTGTTCCTTGTCAGCTACTTCTTTTATTTGCACAAGCTGATTCGGATAATTTAATGCAAGATTTATCATGAACCGAAATCCGTAACGAACTTTTGCCGAGACTTTCATTATTTATCCTATTTATTTGCTATGGTAATCATTTGTTTTAATGATTGAGCTGCAAATTTCTTGTACTGCGGTTCTACGGTTACGACATTTTCCAGCGGAATTCCGCTTTCAATATGCTGTTTTATGTTGAGCAAAGTTTTCAGTAAAAGCTCTGGCGTGGTTTTTGCCATATTTACGCAGCGTGATTCTTTCAGCGGATAAATATTTTTTGTTGGAAATTGATGCGCCAAACGATTAACAAAAGTACTTTCGGTTCCTACAATCCACGTGCTTCCGTCGTCTGCGGCTGCTATTTTTTTCAAAATGTATTCGGTAGAACCGCTATCATCTGCGTTTTTGACAACTTCTTTTGTAGATTCCGGATGAACGATGACTTTTGCATTCGGATAATTTCGGCGCATTTGAGTTACATCGGAAACCGTAAAATTCAGATGAATCGGGCAAAACCCGTCCCATAGAATAATTTTTTCGTCATTATATTGACCTATATCTTTGCTGTTGATTGTATCTTTTTCCGTGAAACCGAGTTTCATCGCTGTATTTATGCCGAGGTTTCTGTCGGGGAAGAATAAAACTTTCTTGCCTTGATCCAGATAATATTTCATTATTTTTTCGGCATTTGATGATGTACAAACACTGCCGTTATGTTTGCCGCAGAAACTTTTTAAATCCGCATACGAATTCATGTAAACAATCGGGGCAATATTTTCGTTGTTCGGTAAAGCAGCAAAAACGCGTTCTACCGTATTTAAATCCGCCATATTTGCCATAGGACAATCGGAATGCGGTGCTGGAATAGTAACGTGTTGTCCGGGGAAACCTAAAATATCCGCACATTGTGCCATAAACAGTACGCCGCAGAACACTACAAATTGTGCGTTTGTTTTGCTGCAGTTTACGGCGAGCATATAGGAATCTCCGACAAAATCGGCTACATCAATAATTTCTTTTGCTTGATAATGATGTGCAGGAATTACGATTTTATTGCCTAATTCTTTTTTTAAAGCTTTTATTTCGTTCATAATCATATTGTCGCTCCCGATTTGATACGTTTTATGCAGATTATTTCATAGTGTAATACAGAAATACATTTAACGCAATTTTTTTAAATACTCGTAAATTATCATATTTGATTTTTTAATGTAAGTTTTTACAAATACTTATATGAAACCTAAATGCAGAAATTGGTGCAATTCTAAGATTATCTTGGTTATTGGAAGCGTGTTTTTTTATTGCGGATTGATTTGTTTTGGAAACAAAAAAATACCCACCGACCAATTTGATATTAAATCAACGATCGATGGGTAAAAAGGAAAAAACTATTATAAAACTTCTCTTCTGCAAGATAAAAGTTAATTTCCAATAAGGCAAGTAGTTTTTATAATATTTTTTAATTATTTATTCATATCTATTGCCAGCATTGCAATATCATCATCATTTGGCGTATTATTTTTGAATTTTATAATGTCATTATAGATTATAGTTACAAAGTCACGCAGATTTTTATCCTTGTTTGCTATTATCATCTCTTTTAATCTGCCGCTGTCGTATAATTCACGATGTTCGTTTCTTGCTTCTATAACGCCGTCTGTGTACATTATAAGTCTGTCTCCGATTAAAAAATCGATTGTTTTTGACGGATATTCCAGATTTTTGATTACACCTACAACCGGACCGGTTTGTGACATAGTTTCCAGCGACGAATAATCCGAACGCAGTATGTATAAATCATTGTGTGCCGCATTGACATAGTCAATAGAATGAGTGTTTGTGTCTATAATGCAGTAAAAAGCTGTAAAATAATCGCCGACATCTTGAATCGCTTCGCAAAGTTCGTTATTTACTGCAGCAATAACCTCCGATGCTTTCAAATATTTCTTTGAATTTGTATTAAATGATATTTTTGCCATTGTAGTAATCAGTGCCGCCGGAACTCCGTGTCCGCAGACATCGAGAATAACAACACTCCATTTATTTTCACTTATTTTGTGCACATCGTACAAGTCGCCGCCGATAGTTTCCATTGGTAAATAAAGCCCATGAAATGAAAGTTTCCTTGTTTTGGGAAAGACATTTGGTATTAACGACGTCTGTATTTTCTGCGCCATCGCGAGTTCTTTTACATTTTCTTCGTATGCTCTTTCCAATTCAATATTTTTATTATTCAGTTCTTCTGTTCTGGTACGCACTTGTTCTTCCAGATTTTCATTGTAGTCATCAATCATTTTTACCATGTCGTTAAATGATTGCGCCAGTTCCGTAAATTCACCGAAAAATCCTTTTGTTTTTATCTGCAGCTTATAATTTCCTTTGCTTATTCTTTTTGTGGTTTCCGCAAGTTTGTTGATAGGATTTGTCAATATTTGGCTGAAAAATATACTGATAATGGTAATTACTATAACGATTATCAGACTGCTTATAATAATCCAGAGCAGAACGTTGTAAATTGGACCGTGGATTTGTTTTTTCGGGTGAAAGTAAACCAATTTTGTTTTTGCAAATGATGCGTATCCCGAACATACAAGATAATTTATTCCTCTATAACGGATAGAATGAGTGAGGTTTGTTTCGACGTCATCCGTATCCAGCTGTGCCAGAATTTCTTTGGAACGCGGCGTATTGAGAATTTTCGGGTCTGTATTCAAAAGTTTATAATCGTTAAAACCGATTTTATCTTCCTTTATGTAGAAAGGATCGTCTTTGTGCATGACGTATGATTTTTTCCCTTCGTCATAATCATAGTCGTCTTTGGAAGAAGGGTGGTTGTAAGATAAAATATTGTTAAATTGGTCTAAGATGTAAAGAGTTCCGTACTTTAAATTGCTTATGTCTTTGTATAAATCGGGAAGAAAATTCTTGTTCGTTACTAAAAAAAGCAGCTTTGTTATATCCTCTTTTTTCATATTTTCATCGGGTTTATACAGATAAAGAAACATTTGAAGATTTTCAAAGTCGTATCCGGTAATGATGCCTTCTTCCGGTTTGCCGAATATCAAATTACTGCCGCTGTTAAAAGCCTCGTCAAACAAACGGCTTGTTACAAGTTTTTTAATATCTATGTTGTTATTTGTAATAAAAAAAGAATACAGCGTATAGTCTGTATTTTTCAAAAGTGAAACTTTATCAAGTTCGGCGATAAAGAAACTTCCTTGAAATTTTGATGTGGCATTTCTTGTTATGCTGCTGGGGGAGGGGGTTGACGAAATTTCGCCTAAATCTTCGATAAACTTGGCTTCTTCCGCTGCTGAAGAAAATTTTTGCGGACTTGTAAGTTTTTTGAAGTTATCCATTTGGACAATGTCGGTAAATGACATGGAATATTGTCGGTAAATAAAGTCGATATTATTTGCTACCTGCTCTAAAATTGTAGTGTTAAAAGTTTTGCTTTGCTCTTCCAGTTTGTTAAAAAGTGTTATTGAGAATATTAAGGTAATTATAATGACTGGTAATATTGCAACTGGTAAGCTTACAGCTAGAATCCTTGTTCTCATTGGTATTTTCGCCATGCAAAGCTCCTTGTTTGTTCTGTCTTTAGTATATTTGAAAGGCATTTTCAGATACTTTTTAGTATACATTAAAATTGTGGATTAGGAAACTTAACAAAAAAAGCTTTTCCGGTAAAAATATTTTCATTTTAATCTATTATTGTTTTTTTTGTGTAAAATATTCCATATTGCATAATTTTAAATTGATTTCATTTCTTGAATTATGATATACGAATAAAACTTAATTCATACAACTTTTTCTAACTTAGAGAGGAAAATAAATATGTATAAAGACAAAAGATATATGGTTTTGACTAATTTAATTAAAAGTCTTCGTGTTGATAACAATTTGACTCAGATAGAATTGGCTGAAAAAATCAGAAAAGCTCAATCTTATATCAGTAAATATGAATCCGGACAAAGAAAATTAGATATTTTTGAAATTAAAGATATTTGCGATTCACTTGATATAAGTTTGATAGAGTTTGTCCAAAAGTTTGATGAAGAATTGGCAAATTACGATAGCGATAAATAATACATTGATAGATTGAATTGGACTGTTTACAATTCTTTTTGATTTTTTGGTTTATAATGTAAAAACTGTTCTTTAATAAAAAGCAGTTTTTACATTAATTATTACAATTATTGCTTTGCAAAAGTGTTTTCTATGGAAATTATCTGCATATTGTTTGTAAAATGTTTTAAGTTATCTTTGTTATTTTGTGTTGTATGTGGTTCCACTGTGTTAAAATTTTTAATTTCCTCTTTTAAGAAATTTTCTAATGTTGATTTGCTTTTAGATGTTTTGTATAGATTGACGAGATTCAATTCAACATTTTTCTGAATTTTTTCCCCGCTTATAGCAGAAAGAAAATGTATACATGATGATGCCTTATTAATGGACAGCAGCAAAATCGTAACTTCGGCCAGAAAGTTATACGGTCTGTCGTTTTTGAAGCGTTTAAATAGTTTTATTGCGCTGTCGATATTTTTATTGGTGATTAATGAGGCGCACAGAAGCGGGAAAAAAGTTTTTTGTTTGAAATTTATTATATTATTTTCGCATATCGTATTGCATTCCGCATATCGTGATGAAGAAAACAGTATAATTGCTTTTTGGTATGATAACGTTTTTTCTATATCATCAATAAACGGGTTATCTTCATCTAATTCCAAAAATAATTCAAAGCCTAAGCAATTAAAACGAAAAGCTTCTTCAAATTCTCCAAGTATTATTAAGCAGTCGATTTTATTGAGAAGCGCTTCCATTGATTGGAGAATTTCAAACAGTTTATTGAAAAAAAAGCTTGCAAGATGAAAATGTTCTGTATCTTTCAGATTGTATGCCAATGTAAAGAATTTTTCTTTTGAAGAAAAAGATTGGAATTGCTTCATATCTAAACCTGATTCTTCCGCCAGTTTTGTCAGATTATATCTTTCTTCATAAATAAGATATGCTTCATCTAAATTGACCGCGTTTTTCACAATAAAAACTCCATATCGTAAGTTTTAAAAAAACTCTATTCTGTGCACCGAACTGTTTCGGTAATGAGAGTCGGTTTGTTTGTATTGCCGAGAAAAATAATTTCCTGTTTCAATAATTTTTCTATTGCTTCAATTCCGTTTTGTTCGTAAATCAGTGCCTCAATATTTGCAATTAGAAATTGTTCGTTGCTAATTTTCAAAGTTTCTATGGATTTGATAAAATTTATAAAAGTATTGGTCTGATTTATCGAATGCAGATGAACTACTATTTCAGAAAGAAAATTATATGACTGATTATGGAAACGTTTAAGCAGTTTTTTTGCATCTTCAAAATTTTCCATAACAATTAATGCGGCACAAAAAAGTGAGAAAAAACATTTTTGTTTTGATTTAACAATATAATTTTCACAGATAGATGAACATTGGATGAAATGCGATGACAAAAAACAGATTTTAGCTTTTTGATAAGCAAGTGTTTTTTCCATGTTATCTGTATTGTCGGTGTTTTCAGTTTCCAAAAAAAGTTCAAAAGCAATGTTGTTGAGATGCAGTGCATTTTCAAATTTATTCATTGAAACTAAACATTCTATTTTATTTATCAATGCATCGATTGACATAAAAGTCGTGAATAATTTTTCAAAAAGGAAACTTGCGAAACTAAAACGTCGTTCTTTTTTTAATTCATCTGCAAGCGCAAAGATTTTATCTTTGGTTGATAGTGCCGCAAAATTATTGATGTTGTAATAAAGTGCCAAATCAGCAAAATCTTTGCTGTATTTCTCGTAAAATAGACAGAGTTCATGTTGATTATTTATCGGA
>JAFLVQ010000149.1 GCA_022508205.1 Spirochaetales bacterium | reverse complement strand
CTTCCGAAATATTTTTTACTAATCCGGAAATCAATTTGTTCTGCGTAGAAATATCACTGAATATTTCAACGGTTTTATTTGAATGCTGTACACCTACGCGGATAATTTCATTATTATGAGTAATCAGCCGCTGAATTTCAGCTGCCGCTTGTCCTGATTTTTCAGCCAATTTACGAATTTCGGATGCAACTATAGTAAAACCTTTTCCCGCCTCTCCGGCACGTGCCGATTCTATAGACGCATTTAATGACAAAAGATTCGTCTGTTCAGCAATATCATTAATCATCGAAATTATTTCGGTAATATGAACCGATGATTTTTCGATTTCTCCCATTTCATTTTTCAGCAGTCCCATTGAATCCATTCCGGAATTTACGCGTTCCAACGCAGTCTTAACATATTCATTCGCCTTTTCGGACTCAGACGCTATCATTCCCACAAGATTATCAAGTCCGGAAAAATCACGAATTATATTTTCTACGGTTCCCGCCTGTTCCATCGCGGAATTTTCCACCGTTTTGGAAGACAAAAACAATATTCGCAGATTTTTCGCGATAATAAGAATCGAGCCGAAAATATTTTTAACAAGGTCTTTCAAAACCTTAATCATTTTAAAAAATGACCATGACAATTCGCTGATTTCATCTTTTGCGGTTATATGTATGTCTTTCATAGTCAAATCGCCTTTTGTTATTACGACATCCGCCGTATCCCTAATCAGCACTACGGGATTGATAATTCTTCGCTGTAAAAACGAAATAATAAATAATCCCATCAAAATCGTGATTAATACCGAAATTCCGTTTATTAGATATATTCTTCTTCTTATGTTGACAAAATCAGATGAATCAAGCTCTATTATTTGACACATTGAAACTCTGCCGTTCTGCAGAATCGGTGTAATCGAAAAGTTTGAATATCCTCGCTTTTCGGTTATATCTTTGTAATCTTTTGAATGGATAATTTCACCGTCGGCGTCAGTCAAAATTTTCTGAATTTCATCCGGCAGACAAATCAGCCCGACTTTCTTCGCTTCGGCAGCCTCATTGCTCCACGTATGACCGAAGTAATTTCTTTCAAACTGATTTTTAATGGTACTTTCTTTTTTGTCTGTTCTTATAAAAAAGACCGCATCCCCGTATCCTTTGTTGCTGTCCGAATTACTGTTGTCAAACCCTATAATCGAAGCCGATTTTATCGGAAGCACTTTCAATGATTTATCAAAAATATCCCACAAATCGGAAAATTCACTATTAGTTACGCTGGTATTTTTCAATAAAAACGATAAGTCCGCACCTTTTAACTCGGACGAAAAATAATTTTCAGCCGTTTGAAACATCTTTTTAGTTTCCTGTGACGAAACTCTTAAAACACTGGAAATTCCGACAACACTGAATAAAACAATAAGCAAAAAAATTGTCGCATACAGAAGGAGTGATATTTTCAATTTTATACTGATTCTTCTGCGGAACAAAAAAGAAAAAATTTTACTTTTAAAAAAAGAATCACTCCACTTTTTTACTCGCTCGCAAAATTTCATATAGTTACGTGCTACAGTTGCACGAAAATTATGCATCTTTTTATTTTTCTTTTTTTTATTGCTTTTTTTACTCATAGTTCTTCTCTCTTACTGCCTGTAAATTTGAAGTAATATTCTATGCAATACAGATGTACAGCGCATATCTTTTTAACTATCGGAAAAAAAATCTGTTTTCTCAATACAAAAATCAACTCTTTCTAAAGAAAGATTTGGGAAATCGGATTAGCTGTGTTTTACCTGCGCATCTATTTCGGCATAAAGCTGCGCTATTTTAGAACGAAGTGTATTGACGAAAAGCCTTTCATCACCATTGAAATCTTCAAAGTCCAATGGTTCGCCGAATTTCACATATACATCGTGCCAAACAAATTTTTTGTCATACAGAAAATTTTGGTCAATTCCGTACAATGCAACAGGAATAACTTTGGCTCCGGTATTTTTTGCGATTTTAGCAATTCCGCCGCGAAGCTGTCCCACCGGTTCATCAATCACATATTTTCCTTCCGGAAAGAAAATCAGCGAAATGCCGTCTTTGAGTCTCTTTCTTATTGTGTTGTAAGAATGCAGCAGTCCGGAAACTGTACGGTGATCAATCGGAACAAAACGCATTTTGGCAATGATAATTTTAAATGGAGGAATCATATCGGCAACGTGCTGATCCATAGTATAAGCAAATGGGCGGGGGACAAATTTTGAAATAAATACGGGATCCGAAAAACATTTATGATTTGATGCATAAATCATTCCCCGGCTCTTCTTGCAGCCGGGCGCAGTTAAATCGTGCATTCTCACGCCATTAGCCCATATATAAAAGTTTATTGCCAAAGGATACAGCCATGTAATCCAGCGAAACGGTAAAAATAAAGACGGGAAATAAAAAATAACGATCCACACCAAAACAAGCATCAATCTCGTGAAAAGCAATTTGTTCTTTTTCCGTTTTCCTTTGCTATTTTTCTGCGCATCCATATTAAATCCTTTAATCTAAAACTGTTTTCACAAGACGAATATGGAATATAATACTATTTTGTTTGATGGTTGATATGACTGATTACAATTCATATTCCAAATAAAAACCTTTTGATTCCAAATTATTTTTTTTTGTAAAAAAGTTTTTTTTCATCTTCCTTATTAAATTGCTTTTTACTATATTGTCTATCAGACGGACATTAAAGAGCAATCCTTGTTCATAAAAAGAGCAATCCTTGTTGTTGTTTGTCTATTTCATAAAATTCTCCTAAACTTACCCGGATGGTCGCGTCCGGGTTTTTTATTTATCAAAAAAACCATTTTTAAACAGAAGAATTTTTCATTAGGAAAATGAGTGCAGAATAACAAGAGTAAAACTGGGGGCAAAGTGCATTCGACTTGCGCTGAGTTTAAAAACAAATTGCGAGCAAGTCCGCGATAGAGTTAAACTTTACTTACGCAGGGGGAGCATACATCAACAAGTAACCATCCCGAATCATGCAGCATAATAAAAAAAGCCCATTTATAAAAAATGAGCTTCAAAATACACCATAGTAATGTCGCTATTCTACACTTTCAATAACTCCGCCGCACTGCTTTATCAAATCCTGAAAATTGGGAAATGTTACGGAAGCAGCTTCCGCAGTATCCACAATTGTTTCGCCTTCACAGCATAATCCGGCAACAGACAATGCCATAACAATGCGATGATCCGAACACCCATGCAAATCGGCATTCGCTTTCAGCCTGCTTTTTCTGATAATAAGCCCATCTTCCGATTCTTCAATATCCGCTCCCATTGCAGCCAATTCTTTGTGCATACATGCGATTCTGTCGGTTTCTTTATATCTTGCCTGCATTACATTGTACAGTTTTGTTTCGCCTTCCGCAAAACATGCGGCAACGGCCATTGCCGGCAATGCATCCGGAATCGCATTCATGTCAATATCGATTCCCTTCAATTTTCCGCCTGTTACAGTCACACTGTTTGTATCGATTTTTACGGTACATCCCATTTTTTCAAGCAGAAATAAAACGTTCTTATCTCCCTGCGGATCTGTCATATCAAGATTTTTCATGGTAATCGTACCGCCGCTTACTGCCGCAAGCACAGCAAAAAATGTCGCACTGGAAAAATCTGCCGGTATTGTAATATCAAAAGGTTTAAACTGCTGACCGCCTTTTACCCAGAAATGTTTATAATTGTCATTTCGATATTTTATATTCAGCTTATCAAGCCACCACGTAGTAATGTCGACATAAGGCAGTTCATTCAAGCGCGTCATTTGTATTTCGGTATCTTCGGGAAATAACGGCGCATTTATCAAAAGTGACGATAAAAACTGCGAACTCAAGCCGTCGAGCTCCGTAAATCCGCCTCTTGCGCGCCCTCTTACCACCGCCGGAGCCTTACCGTTATTTTTTGTCGTAAACGCCTGTGCACCTAAATTGTTAAGAGCATCTATAACCGGCGCAACCGGTCTGCTGCGAATCTGTTTATCTCCGGTAAAAACCGCGCTTCCATCCAAAAGTGCCGCTGTAGACAGCGCAATACGCAGCGTAGTACCCGAATTTCCGACATTAATAACATCATCGGGAATCATCGGTTTTCCGCCGAAACCGTCGATAATGTAATTTCCTTCATCATCGCTGCTGATTTTTGCCCCGAATTGACAGCACGCCGTCATTGCCGAGCGAGTGTCA
>JAFLVQ010000148.1 GCA_022508205.1 Spirochaetales bacterium | reverse complement strand
CAAGTTCACATCACACTGAACAATGTAAACTTCATCAACATTCACTTTTCCTGCGGTAAAATTTACTTGCCCGTTTATTAATGCAATGATATTAAGTCCGTCTTCCGAAACTTTTGTATTTTTTCCTTCCTGTAAAACAAGGTCTTTGCCCGGTTTATTGTAAATAATTTCTCCCGTTACGGTTCGGCCAAGCTCTCCATTCGTAGCTTGATTCTTCGTTGCCAAAATTTGCCCCGCTGTAACATTTTGAATATTATTCATACTCTTGAAATCTATTTGACCGTTATTCTGTTCTTGAAATTCTCTCTTTTTAGAAGTTCTAAAATGGTAAGTTATTGATGCATCTGTTCCGTTTACTGCTTTGATTCCTTCCGCAATTAGTACCGGAGTATCATATTCGGGATAATCCAAAATTTTTGTTATAACATCTTCCTTTATACCGACAATAACATCATGATTTTTTAGTATACTGCGGATCTGCTCCATATCCAAATCATATCCTCCGGGACCCGGAGCTCTGATAATGATATAAGCGGACATTTTAGTTTCACTTATCTGAATATCGGCTGTAGAATCATTGGTAAAATTCATAGGCATTGTACCTATTTTAATATACTCGCCTTCAGCCTTGTCGATAATTTCTTTTAATACATTTTCATCATATTCGGTAAATCCACGAGCCTTAAGCTTGTGACATACTTTCTGAATATCCACAGGAAGTCCATCTTTTACCGGAGCTGTTACTTTCAGTACAACTCCTCCTTCGGTAATTCTGACAAAAGCCTCGCCGTCTTTACTTTGAATTGTATCTTCCAGACTAATATCAATGTCACCTGCACCTGATTGTTTGCTCATACTTAAAATATCTAAGGTATTTCTGGCTTTATAAACTCTAATTTTATATTTCTTTTTTCCAAAACCAAAAATTCCGCTATCTCCAGATTCCAAAATCTCATAATCCAGTTCGGATAAAGAGACATTTAGTTTTAAACAAGCTTCTTCCAAAGCAGAATCTAAAGATTCGCTCTCTATTTCGATACTTTCCAGATTGGAATCGTCTTCGATGATTTTGTTAAGCATTAACCTTAGTATTTCCATTATACTCCCCAAACTATCAATAAAAAATCAGGAAATTTCTTCTTTTATCTCAGCCAATTTTGCACGTAATCTGATAATTGCTTTTGTATGAAGCTGACTTACTCTCGATTCTGTAACATTTAGCACTTCACCGATTTCTTTTAATGTCAAATCTTCATAGTAATACAATATAAGCACTTTTTTTTCTTTTTCCGGTAGTTCGTTAATTCCTTTTATAACAAGTTCCTTTACAGCCTCGCGCTCTACAGAAACATCAGGGTTTATACTGGAAGGACTTTCAATAGTATCAATCATTGAAATTTTATCATCCGTACCGGGATAAGGATTATTATCAAGTGACAGCATTGTAGTTCCGGAGATTTTCGTCATTGTTGTATAAAATTCCCTAATGTCGATTCCCATTTCATCCGCAATTTCCTGATCTTCCGCTGTTCGTCCCGTTCTTGCCTCTACGGCATTAATTGCTTGTTCTACAGCCTTTGCCTTCTGACGAACCGAACGCGGAACCCAATCTATAGAACGCAGTTCATCATAAATAGAGCCCCGTATTCTGGTAACAGCATACGTTTTGAATTTTACATTTTTTGCTGGGTCAAATTTATCGATTGCATCCATTAATCCGAAAGAACCGAACCCTATTAAATCATCGATCTCCAAAGTACCGGTTTTTCCTAAATTAATTTTTCTGACTACATAATGAACTAAAGGAGAATACTTCTGAATAAGATAGTCCCTTATTTTTATATTTCTTGTCTTTTTATAATCAATCCATAGTTCTTCCTCTGGAATATCTACAAAACTATCCATTAAAAAACACCTCTCCAATAAGCTAATAACAAAAAAAATTATCTTCTATTTTAGAAATAGGAATGCATTGTACCTAAAAGTCAATTAATAATCCAGAATAATTTTAAAAAACATTTAATCCGTACATACTTAAAATAAAAAAAGAGACCTTCGTCTCTTACATTACTGTTATTTATCGTCTGATAATCCGCCCTGACGTTTTAAAATTGTTTTGATGCCTTTTGCTATATCTTCGGGAGTTGCTGCAATGCCCAATTTATCTTTTATAATTTCTTCCGTTGGCATACCGGGCGTTATTTTTTTTCTGCCGAAATCTTCAATAGGAGAATCCAAATCAATTGATTTATTTGTTAAATCCGATTCTGCAGCAGTTTCTGAATCGCCTTCGGATTCCAAAACATGTAAAGATTTATCCGCATCTATATCAGGCAAATCATTGTTTACATCATTCGTTGAAGATGCAGTTTCGCTCTTATCATTTGCATCATTATCTTCGTCACTGATTGTAAGATTAACAGTATTACCAGTTGAAGGATTTTTGTTTGCCGCTTCAGTAGTAGAGGCTTCATTTTCTTGTTTTTCCGCCAATATAGAATCTACATTTAATATTTTCGACAAAAGTATCAATACACCGAAAACCACTCCGAAAATAATAGCTGCTCCCACAATAGGAGAAATCAGTATGCCCGCAACGCCTTTACTTTTGGAAAGGTTAATAATAAAAATTAAAAGTAATCCTATAAAAGAAAAAACACCACTTACAATAATTTTCACAAATATCCTTCCTGTATCATATCAAACTATTGAGCACCGACAAGTTTCATAACAAACTTTCTTACTCCACCGCCGCCTTCTTTAAAATCAATTCCCTCAAGACGCGATACAATATGTTTTAAACTAATGGCAGCTTTGCTCTTAGGGTCAAGATGCAAAAATGGAATTTGCTTTTTTGCGGCTTGTCCGACAATAGGATCATCGTAAATCATTCCCAAATTTTCTACTTTGACACTTAAAAACTGTCCGGCGATATTAATCACACGTTCGGCAACTTTTCGTCCTTCTGTAATAGAAGAAACTCGGTTGACAACTAACTTTAATTCCATATTCTGCGTTGCCATTTCAGTAGCTATAATTTTTATAATACCATAAGCATCGGTAATTGCCGTTGGTTCCGGAGTTGTTACGATAATCGCCTCATCGGCAGCAATTATGAAATCAAGCACATTTTGACTTACACCTGCACCTGTATCAATAATTAAAATATCCGCATATGATAAAACATCAAGTTCACTGATAAAATCAGAACGTTCTCTTTCGCTCAAATTAGCCAATTTAGAAAAACCGGAAGCACCTGCAACGATTTGAATACCGTAATCCGTATCAACAATGATCTCCTCCATCGTTTTTTGTTTCTTTATTAATTGATACAAATTAAACTTAGGAATAATACCTAAACAAACATTAACATTTGCCAATCCTAAATCGGCATCCATTACAACAACTTTTTTGCCCAATTGAGCGAAAGCAATCCCCAAATTTACTGCAATATTTGTTTTACCTACACCGCCTTTTCCGCTGGATACCGTAATAATTCTCGTTTTATGATCTGAATTTCTGCGAGTATCTCCCATCATTTTTACCAAATCTTCGGCTTGATCCATCATACCATACCCCTATTCCAGATAAGTCTCCCGTTTATTATCGTTTCCCTAATTCATCATCTAAAATAAAACCTATATTTTTTTAACTTTTTTAATTAAAATTCCAAATTTTCCAAATAAACTTCCGGCACAAATCCAGTAATTTTCTGCATCAAGCTGTTTTTGGATACTTTTTCTATGTTTGACGGAACTTTCTGACCGTTTGTGCAAAACATTATTTTCTTTTTAAATTCCACCGCACAACTTAAAATACTGCCGACTGTATCTGATTCATCGTTTTTCGTAATGATAATCTGGTCATAATCGAAAATAGAAAAGTTTTTAAAAATATTACGAACTTCTTTAGGTTTTGTTGTCGCACTTACAGCCAAAACAAAATTCGGACGAATATTGGCATTAATATTCAAGCGCAAAAAATCTCTCATTTCCGCCAGTTTAATGCCATCTTGCTGACTGCGTCCCGTTGTATCTATTAATATCAATGATTCTTTTGACATCAGTATTGTTTTATTCAATTCTTCACTTGTATCCGTATACGTGCATTTAATTCCGATTAATTTTGCATACCTTTCAATCTGTTCTCTGGCACCGATACGATAACCGTCCATCGTCACAAACTCAACGCTTCTTTTTTCTTTCATTTTCACATTAGCTGCAATCTTAGCCAAAGTCG
>JAFLVQ010000147.1 GCA_022508205.1 Spirochaetales bacterium | reverse complement strand
TCATTACGAGGCCGCCGTTCACGCAGACAGAATGATTGCCCAAATTCACGAAAACGGAATACTTGCCGGCGTAACAATAAATCCGATGACAGACGTAAACGCAATAAAATGGTATTTGCCTTTTGTCGATTTGGTTCTTGTTATGAGTGTCAATCCCGGTTTTTCGGGGCAATCATGTTTGGATTATACATTTGAAAAAGTTGCCGTACTCGATGAACTGAGAAAAAAGAACGGTTACAATTACAAAATCGAAATCGACGGCGGAATATCCAAAACGAATGTGCGCAAAGTGCTTGATTTAGGCTGCGACGTAATTGTTGCCGGGTCGGGCTTTTTCGGTCAAGATGAAGAAGGGAAAAAAGAGCTCGCTTCCATAATCCACAGTACATAAACACTGTAAAAATATAATGGCTGTCATCCGACAGCCATTTTTTTATTTCCGAAATATCGGGTAGTGTTTAACGAGTTTGTTCTGGTGCCGTTTGCTTTTCGTAATTAATTGCTGTATAGTGACCCCAACTTACATATAAGTTACCGTCTAGTTTTTGTGTATCAAGGTTGGCCCATGCCGGACGGTAAAGTTTATTTTCGCTGGTGAGTAGGAAGCCGGCGGTCGCCCCCAGGTCGCGGGCGCCCCATAAGCCGGCATTTAATAAACCAAGGTTAATGACATCGCGTAGGGTTTCTTCGCTAACCCCGGTGTTGGCGGCGGCCGCTTGGATCATTTGGCTGATGCAAGCTTCCGCGGCGGTGTCGTTCATACCCAGGTTGTAACTGTCCATGTTTTGCAAAATTCGGTTGCGTTCCTGGTTAAACGGTAAGGTGGGGGAGTCGTGCAAATAACCTAACGAATCGTTATAGGCGCGTAACCCTAACATGGCATAGCAAGCTTGGAACATATAATAACTTGGCACCTCGGCCTTGGCAATGGTGGCACCAACCAAATTGGAGTATTTATAATCGCTTTGACCCAAAATATTTTCAAGATCGTCAAAATTTAAGCCATCATCCGGGTCACCTTTGTAGTCCTTAAAAATTTCGTCGCAAATGGGTTGCAAAAAATTGCCGGCCGGTTCCAAATCGTAAATTTTGTGTTGCAAATCCGCGATTTTTTCGCGCATGTACGCCACGGCGTCGTTAAAATGGCGGTTTGCCCACGCGATTTTGTCTTTGTCTTTATCGTCAAAATGAATTTCCCCGTCTTGTTCCACGAAGCGGTGGCGTAAGAAAATATATTGGTACAAACCTTGGTCGTAATCCACGGCCTGGTAAGTGTCTTGGTTGTCTTTGGCCATGGGGTCGCAACCCGCGTTCATCAACACGGCCGTCGCCAACGCCCCGACTTTGATCCCTTTTTGAAAATAATTCCTAATACTTAATAATTTTTTATCCATAATTGTTTTCTCCTTTGCTTCTGTTTTATACGGGAAGAATCATTCGGTATCGTTAATGAAAGAAATCGGCTGACCCGTAGAATCAAGAACCGACAGCCACAGTTCACTTTCGGGTTCGAGTTTTTTCCTTTGCGAAATAGCCAATTTTATAGGCAGATGAACATATTCACCGCCCAAATAACCGATTACGATATTTGTTTTTCCGCTCATTCCCGCATGAACGGCACGCTGTGCCAATTGCAGGCAAAAGATGGAATCATTCGGTGTCGGCGGAGTGGAACGAATAATATAACTTGGATCGATATATTTTACCGATGTGGAAATCCCCTCATTGGCAAGATATTCTTTTATTTTGTCTTTCAGAAACAATCCGATGTCATTAAGTTTTTCGTTTCCGGATGGGTCGTATTTCTTTTCCATATTTTCAAAATATTCCTGCCCTGCACCTTCCGCAACAAGAATAACCGCATGGTTGGAATGTTGGAAACGCTTTTTCAAGGCGGCAAGAAATCCTTTTTCTCCGTCGAGTTCAAATTTTATTTCCGGGACAAGAACAAAATTCACGTCATTTGTGGCAAGCGTTGCATTCGCCGCAATAAAACCGGAGTGTCTTCCCATTACTTTGACAATGCCTATACCGTTCATCGCGCCTTTTGCTTCGGTATGCGCAGATTCTATTGCCGTACATGCTTCACTGAATGCGGTTTCGGAACCGAAAGATTTATCGATATAGGCAATGTCGTTGTCGATTGTTTTCGGAATGCCGATAACCGCGATTTTCAGGTTTCGGCTTTTTATGGATTCCACAATTTTGGAAGCACCGCGCAGTGTACCGTCACCGCCTATAACGTACAAAATATTAACTTTAAGTTTTACGAGTTTGTCTACGATTGCATCTGCATCTTGAGGGCCGCGCGACGAACCTAAAATCGTACCTCCGAGTTTATGGATATTTTCCACAACATCGGGAGTAAGGTTGATAATCGAATGATCGTATTTATCGATAAAACCTTCGTAACCGTATCTGATTCCGTACATAAGACGGTTGTTGTATCGATAGTAATTCATATACACGAGTGCGCGGATTACCGAATTCAATCCGGGACAAAGCCCGCCGCATGTTACCACTGCGGAAATTGTGTCGCCCGGTTCAAAATAAATCTTTTGGCGCGGACCGGCTTTTTCAAACGACGGAATGATTTCTTCATCAGCTTCTTTTTTGTCTTTCAGTCTTTCGATATATTCATTCAATTTTTTCTCGGAAGAAAGAAACAGAAATCTGTCATCATCGCTTACATATTTGATTTTATGTTCTTTTGTATTTGTAAAACCGTCCAATGGCGAATTAAATCTCGGTTCACCCAAAGTTTCCACAAGTAAATCTTCTTTTTTCAGCATAATTTCTCCTTATTTCAACATCATTTTGTTAATTTCTATTTCGGAAGCCTCCAAGTATGAAAGCCCCGCATGTTCTTTGTGTGCGTACAAAATTTTAGAAGATGAATTAATGAATACGCTGCTCAAATCAAAATCATATTTTTTCAGTACAGCCACAATATCATCGAAATGTGCGCCTTGTTTTCCTACACCGGGAATCAACAGCGGCAAATTTCCGGCATTTTTAAACAGTGAAGTAATTCTGTCCAATTCTTCGATATGAGTAGCACCGGCAACTGCACCTATCGGCACGTCGAATTCTTTAGACCAATCTATAAGTTTGGTAATTACAGCTTCATATACATACTGACCGTTTTCCAGCTTCAGCATTTGGAAATCGCTGCTTCCCGGATTCGACGTCCTTGCAAGTACAAAAAAACCTTTATCTTTATACTGAAAAAAAGGCGATAAGGAATCCGTTCCCATATAAGGCGCTAATGTTACGGCATCGGCATTCAATTCTTCAAACACTGCTTTAGCGTAAGCTTTTGAAGTATTTCCTATGTCCGCACGTTTTGCATCCAAAATTACCGGAATGTTCTTTTCCTGTGCATAGGAAATAATCTTTTTTAATGCTGTGTGTCCTGCTGTTCCAAACGGTTCGAAAAAAGCGATATTGGGTTTTACCGCAAGTGCTTTATTTCCGAAATTTTCGAGCAGAGAATAAAAAAACGATGTCAGCGTTTTTTCCGTATCATCGCTTTTTACTTCCTGCGGCAAATTGTCCCAAACAGGATCCAATCCCATACATAAAACAGAATTGATTATTCCAAACCGTTCTTTTGTTTTATCTAAGAATTTCATCTTTCCTCCGAAAAAAAATCTGTAAAATGCTTGTGAGTTTATAGAACAAACGTTTATTTGTCAAAAAAAATATTATTTATTTTGGTAAATTCGCTCAGGATCAAACATCATCGGAGTATCGTTTTCCTGCCAATCAGTATCTGTGAATGTGCGGAAAAAGCAGCTTCTGTGTCCCGTATGACATGCCGCTTTGCAGCCTTTCTGCTCTACTAAAAACAAAACAGTATCCATATCGCAGTCAATTCTGATTTCTTTTATTTCCTGATAATTGCCCGATTCTTCACCTTTGCACCAAAGTTTTTGACGTGACCTGCTGAAATATGTGGCTTTGTTTGTTTTTATTGTGTGTTCCAGTGCTTGCTTATTTGCCCATGCCATCATCAAAACTTCTTTGGTTTCAAAATCCTGCGTAATTACGGGAACAAGTCCATCCGATGTAAATTTTACTTTATCCAGTATTTCCATGACGCTTCCTTATTATGCTTGAAATTATTCAGTTTGTGCAAAATTTTGCGGTAAGCATAAAAAAAGGCTACTTTCGCAGTAGCCTTATTGGGTCCTGTCAGACTTGAACTGACGACCGGCGGGTTATGAGTCCGCTGCTCTAACCAACTGAGCTAAAGACCCATCGCTCTTATATAATAAAACCATATTTCAGTCA
>JAFLVQ010000146.1 GCA_022508205.1 Spirochaetales bacterium | reverse complement strand
TAGAACACAAGCCTTCCAAGCTTGTTACGTCAGTTCGATTCTGATCACCCGCTGTAAACAGACTGCTCCTGATTTCAGGGGCAGTTTTTTTATCTCTTCCCGTATTTTGTTCTGCAAATTATCAAAATTACATGTTTTTTTACTGCAAAAACGCTTTTAACATTCAATGCAATTTTCTGCACTAAAGTAATAAAAAAAGTTGACGGTGTTATTTATATTTATTATTTTCCCCTACAATAATTGGAAAAAATAAAATAAGAGGTATAAACGATTTCGTTCCAATGAAAAAAGGGGTTTGTATGGATAAAGAAGAAACTGACTTGACAGCAGAAAGCGAAGATAAAGAAACAGTAGCGGGAACTGCTGAAATAAATTGGGAGGAAGTTTCAAAAGATGAACTTTTGGATGAATTAAAAAAACTTCAGGCAGAAAATGCGCAAATTGATGAATTGAAAAAAAATCTTGCAGATAAAACCGAAGAGGCAAATAAGAATTTCGATCTTTATAAAAGAGCTTTGGCAGATGTGGAAAATATTAGAAAAAGAAGTGCAAATGAAAAGCAGGAAGTTTTGAAATTCGGTAACTTCAATATAGTATCGGATCTTTTGGTTATTTTGGATGATTTTGACAGAGCTTTGACTTCCGGGAAGCAGGAAAATACGGCAAAAGAAGTAATCATTGAAGGTGTCGAAATGATTCAGAAGCAGTTTGAAGATCTGCTGTTTAAAAAATACGGAGTGGAAAAGTATGGCGAATCAGGTGAAGAATTTAATCCCGAACGTCATCAGGCTGTTATGATGGAAGTCGGAGATTATAAAGAAGAAACAGTTGTAGAGGTATTCAGAAGCGGATATGCTTTACATGAAAGGGTTATCCGCCCGGCACAAGTGAAAGTTGGGAAACCCGAATAAAAATTATTTATGAATAAAAATTTATTTATATAT
Source organism: Spirochaetales bacterium (assembly GCA_022508205.1). Classification (GTDB taxonomy): domain Bacteria; phylum Spirochaetota; class GWE2-31-10; order GWE2-31-10; family GWE2-31-10; genus RGIG8597. Next base: position 3,414 of record JAFLVQ010000146.1, on the reverse strand, counting down.
TAAGGAGAAAGAGTATGAGCAAGATTATAGGTATTGACCTTGGAACAACAAATTCATGTGTGGCAGTAATGGATGGCTCGGAAGCCACCGTTATCGTAAATTCGGAAGGTCAGAGAACAACACCTTCTATCGTTGCATATACGGCAAAAGGTGAACGTTTAGTCGGACAATCTGCAAAAAATCAGATGATAACAAATCCAAAGAGCACAATTTTTTCAGTAAAAAGATTCATGGGACGCAGATTCAGCGAAGTCGGTGATGAAATTCATTTGTTGCCTTATGAAGTTGTTTCCGGTTCAAATGGCGATGCAAGGGTAAAAATTGACGATAAAGAATTTTCACCGCCGGAAATCAGTGCTGCGATTCTTCAGAAAATGAAAGTTACCGCAGAAGAATTTCTCGGTGAAAAAGTAACAGAAGCTGTTATTACGGTTCCTGCTTATTTTAATGATTCTCAAAGACAGGCAACTAAAGATGCCGGTAGAATTGCGGGGCTTGAAGTAAAAAGAATTATTAATGAACCGACAGCTGCTTCTTTGGCTTTCGGTATGGATAAAAAGAAAGAAGGAAAAATCGCCGTATATGACCTCGGAGGCGGTACATTCGATATTTCTATTCTCGAAATCGGTGACGGTGTTTTTGAAGTAAAATCTACCAACGGAGACACTCACTTGGGCGGAGATAATTTTGACCAGGCTTTGATTAAATGGATGATTGCAGAATTTAAGTCTCAATCGGGAATCGATTTGTCTACCGATACAATGGCACTGCAACGTTTGAAAGAAGCTGCCGAAAAGACAAAAATCGAATTATCCAACAAACAAAATGCGGATATTAATCTTCCTTTTATAACAGCTGATGCATCCGGTGCTAAGCATCTCGTTCTGAATATTACACGTGCTAAGTTTGAACAACTTATCGGTGATTTGGTGAAAAAGACAGAAGGTCCGTGCCAAACAGCACTGAAAGATGCAAATTTGAGTGCCAGTGAAATCGACGAAGTAATTCTTGTAGGCGGTTCGACACGAATTCCTCTGGTTCAACAATTGGTTAAAGATGTATTTGGAAAAGAACCTTCAAAAGGTGTTAATCCGGATGAAGCCGTAGCTGTTGGTGCAGCTATACAAGGTGGAATTTTATCGGGAAATGTAAAAGATATTTTGCTGCTTGATGTAACTCCATTATCTCTTGGAATCGAAACTTTGGGCGGAGTAATGACTGTATTGATTCCGAAAAATACAACAATTCCCAAGACCGAAAAACAGATTTTCTCTACAGCGGCAGACAGCCAGACAGCTGTATCAATTCATGTTCTTCAAGGTGAAAGAAAAATGGCAGGACAAAACCGTTCCATCGGAAATTTCGACCTTGTCGGTATTCCTCCTGCACCGCGAGGAGTTCCTCAAATAGAAGTAACTTTTGATATTGATGCTAATGGTATTCTTCATGTAAGTGCCAAAGATTTGGGAACCGGTAAAGAGCAGAAAATCAAAATCGAAGCTTCTTCGGGACTGAATGAAGATGAAATTAAGAAAATGGTTCAAGATGCAGAACTTCATGCCGCAGAGGATGAAAAACTGAAAGAAACTATTGAAGCCAGAAATCATGCCGATTCAATGGTTTATCAGACTGAAAAATCATTGACGGAATACGGCGATAAAATCAGCGATAATGATAAAAATACAATCAATACTGCAATTGCCGATTTAAAGAAAGTGCTTGAAGATCCTAATGCCGATGTAACTGTAATCAAAGCCAAAACGGAAGAACTTCAAAAGGCTTCTTATAAATTGGCGGAAGAAATGTATAAAAACACAGCTGAAGCTCAGCAAGGTGCGCAGAATAATGCATCATCGGCTGCAAATAATAATGCCGATAAAGGAACGGCAGAAGACGCCGATTACGAAGTTGTTGATGATAAGTAAATAATTTTTTGAAAAATTATCGATTAGAAAAATGAATATCGGAGTTTTTTAGTCATAAAGACTAATTTAAGCAGTTTTGCTGACTCCGATATTTCCTTTAAATAAAGAGAGAATAATATGGCAAAAAGAGATTGTTATGAAATATTAGGCATTTCCAAGACAGCAAGTGCCGATGAAATAAAAAAAGCGTATCGTAAATTGGCGATGCAATATCATCCCGACAGAAATCCCGGAGATAAAACTGCCGAAGAAAAATTTAAAGAGGCTTCGGATGCTTATGCGATTCTTTCTGATGAAAATAAAAGAAAAATGTATGATCAGTACGGCTATCGCGGAGTAGAAGACAGCGGCGGTGGTTCCGGTAATCCATTTAGCGGTTTTGAAGATATTTTCGGCGGTGGATTTGGCGGCGGCGGTTTTGAGGATTTGTTCGGCTCTTTCTTTAAAGGAGGTTTTGGCGGCGGGCATCATGGTTCTCAGGCTCAGCGCGGTAATGACTTGCTTTATACAATGGAAATAACTTTGGAAGATGCTGTTCTGGGAAAAACTACGGACATTTCTTTTGAAAAAGACTGCAAATGCGAAAAGTGTAATGGCTCCGGCTCAAGAAGCGGAAAGGGCAAAAAAACATGCCCGACATGTCATGGCGCAGGACAGATAAGAAGAACACAGGGCTTTTTCTCTATGGCGACAAATTGTCCTACTTGTTTTGGAGCCGGAAGTATTATAGAAGATCCGTGTCCGGGATGCCGAGGTACTGGAATTGGGAAAAAGAAAATCAGTAAAACCATAAAAATTCCGGCAGGTATTGATAACGGTAAGAAAATGATTTTGCGCGGAGAAGGCGACGAAGGTGCTAACAATGGAAGTGCGGGTGATTTGATTATAAAGTTTAATGTTAAACCGCATCAATATTATCAACGGAACGGAAATGATTTAAAATTATTCATACCGATAACATACACGCAGGCAGTTCTTGGGGATAAGATAAATATAAAATTGCTGAATGGTAAAAGTTTAGACGTAAAAATTCCCGAAAATTGTGAAAACGGGAAAATTTTACGGGTAAGAAACGAAGGTGTGGAAATTTTAGGCAGTACAGGCAGAAAAGGCGATTTATATTTGCAACTGATAATCGAAGTCCCATCAAAAACCACTAAGGAAGAAAAAAATTTACTTGAAAAATTGAGAAAGCTTGAAAATGAAAATAAGCAGCCTCAGCCAAAAAAAATCTCGGAAGTTTTTTTTAAGTGATTTATTTATACAAATATGATTTTTTCTTTGAAAAAGATTGAATTTTTAATGTAGTTAATTATAATAAAAAAAAATATAAAGGTTCAGGAGCAGCTTGTGTATAAGTCTAAAAGAAAAAATTATTTAATTGATAAACCGTTTCAGTTAGGACTTATCTTCAAATATCTTTCTGTTATTTTGATAACAGTTATTTTTTGTTTCGGTTTAACTGCACTTTATTATTATTATGATAATC
>JAFLVQ010000145.1 GCA_022508205.1 Spirochaetales bacterium | reverse complement strand
TACTTACGATTTCGCCGTTGTATTCAAACAGGTGTTTCCTGCTGTATTCGGTTTTTTGCTGTTTTTTTGGCTCGCGGATTATTTTAAATATCACCCCAGTCAGGACGATTATCAAAAGCGAGGCAAGCGCAGGCACTCCGATTACGATAATCTTCACATATCTTAGCGAAAGTGCCGCAAGTGAAGTTGCAAGCGGTGCGATAAATGGGGCTAATGCCGATTTTATGTCGAAGTTCTCTGCACCGTCGAATTGCTCAAAAGGAATCGAATCAACAAGCTGCTTTCCGAGAGAGTTCAAATTGAATCCACAAAAAAGAATCGGAAGAAACATAAGGCTTGCCACTGCCAATGCGCATACAAAGATTCCCGCAGCAATTTCTTTCTTCCTGTTCTCAAATCGTGCGACATTAGAAAGCCACATATAAACACAAAAAGAAAGAATGCAAGTAACAAAAACCGTAATTCCCCATGCAATAAAGCCTCTTGTAGTATCTACCATTACGCTGCCCTTATTTTTTTGCCTTTTTGAATTTTATTGAAATCGGCGAATTATCTTTTGTTTTCAGTTTCAATGCAGTGCCGAGTACATAATCGATTTTTTTATTGTTATTCTCAAACGCACTGGCATCGCGCGGAATAATCTGCCATTTATTTGCGCCTGTCCGCTGAATCTGACCGACCACGGGAGCGAACAGTTCCCCGTTCAGCTTGAACGCAAGCCCCGCCTTTGCCCCGAATTCAACGTGCTTCTTTATTTTCATTGCGACAGGTCTGATTTTTTCGGTACGGCTTCCGACAACTTCCATGGTGATTTTTACCGGCATAAACTTTTTGATTATGATGCAGGCAATAATCACAAGAATAATGACGGCAAGCACCAGCAGCGGCCAGAAAATTTTTCCGAACAGAAATTCGGATGCGGTTTTTCCTTCGATGTCAAACACTTCGTTAAACTGTTTGTCAATGCCGTTCACAGAGGCGACAATCTGAACTTTGAGGGTGCCTTTTCCCTTGATTTCGGATTCGGGCACAAACCCACAAACCGTCCGTTTTAAGTACAAATTAGGGATTTGGATAATGCCTGCTTCCGAATTGAGTTTCACCGGAATAGTCGCGGTTCGGTCATTCGTCTGGAACGTCGCCCGCATATTTTTGAATTCAACAGAAACAGGAGTCCGTTTATAGGTATTAAAAATATCGAAGGAAAATTCTTTCGCATTCGACAATACTTTGACACTCTTATTTTTGCTGAGTCTGTAAGATTTCAGCATATAATTGTCGAGCAGAATCTCACCTTGTTCAATAGGCTGCGGCTCCGGAATTTTTGAAATCCAATCGTCAAGCATGAATTCAAGTTGGGTCAAATCCTCAATGCAAAGCAGGTAATCTTCACGCCCGGACTTCTGTGCAATAAGCGGGAGATCGTGCAAATTCCGGCCGATTCCCACATAATACCACCCGTTGTATAAATAGGTATTTCCGATTACGGGATCCTCGAAAATTTGATTCACATCCTGTCCGTGAAAAGCACTCGCTTCCGAAGGTGTAATATCGCCGTCGGTGATGAACAGCACCAGCGGCTCGTACAGATTGTAGTCGTCGCCTTTTAAATCGACGATGTAGTTGAGTGCCGTTTTTATTGCCGTTCCCGTGTCCGTAAAATCATTGTCCGCTTTCATTGCTTTCAGTGTGTTTGAGATGGAATTCTTGTCTTCCTCTCGCAGTAATTGCCCCGAATACATGGGCAATGCTGTGTTGCCGAACGGAATAAGGACAAAATAATCGCCGATAGTAAGTCTGTCTTTTACTACGGATCTGTCTATAATTTTTATAATGTGGGGAAACTGGTTTCTGATGCTGCCCGATATATCAAGAACAACAATGATAATCTTTCCTTTTCCCGTTACATTTGCCCCCTGCGCAAAAACCGTGTTCAAACAAAGAAATAAAACCGCACAAACGATTGCTAATTGTTTAATTGTTTTCATCTTCCGAAACCTCACTGAAAAGATATTTTCTGTATTCATGACCGGTTGTCTCCGGAAAAATCTTTTTACTGAAAATTGTTAGTGTAATATCTAATATTGTAAACACGCCAGTGATGATTAAAGTCAGGATAGAAAGGAGTTTGACCTTGAAAAGTATTGAAATATAGACAATAACAACCGGCACTACGGAGGTCATAGAAAAGAAAAATATATAGTAAGGTCTTATCTGTTTCTCGTCTTTTAAGAAAACGCGGATTATCTTGCAGATAAATATGAATAACGCAATTATAAAGCCGAGAGAAAGCGCAATGTGAATAATTATTACAATAATTGTTATGGCATCAATATTGGAAGTTGATGTGGAGTGGGGGGGGGGGGGTAGTAATGATGTTTTGAACAAAAACAAGCGGATTATTACCGGCAAAGAAACCGCAGTACGCAAGGCTTGCAAGCGGTGCCTGCAAAAAGAAAATAGCTGTTACAGATAAAAGAATTGAAATTAGACTGCAAATAATAGAAATAACAAATTTTCTCATATTCAACATTTTCAAACCTTATTGGAAATACTGTTCTTACAGAACCGAATCATTTTGTAATCGTGATTTCTATTCCGTCCCCTTTTATGGATTGGTACTCCGTCGCGTGAATATAGCGGATATGCTGATAATTGTCAATTCATTTCTTGTTATTCGTAATGAAGACAGATAAACTTGTAAATAACAAATTGTTGATAGATTTTACAGAAAAAGCAAAACAAAGAAGCCTTTTATCTTTTCATAGTATTTGCGATAGCTGTGGAATCGTATATAACACCTATAAAAATAATGCAGCTTGTCCAAAATGCGGCAAAATAAGAACAAGGGAATTACAGCCGGGTGACATGGAACGCGAAGTGAACCAACAAAGACTGTCATTCACACGTTTTTTGCAACAGACTTTCAAAAATTTTTCTGGCTTCTGCGTTTCCTGACTCGGCAGCTTTCATTAACCATTCAAATGTCTTAATATAATCTTGCTCTACACTTTGTTTATTTGCATAAGTAGCCGCGAGATTATACAGATCTTCGAGATTCCCTCGCTCGGCAGCCTTTTCCCACCATTCAAATGCTTTGCTATAATTTTGTTCTACACCTTCGCCATTTACATACATGAGTCCGAGTTGTATTGAGCCGGCGCATATTCCTGTTTAGCGGTTTTTTCATGCCATTCAAATGCCTTGTCGTAATCTTGTTTCACACTTTCACCATTGTTATACAGAACTCCGAGTCTGCATTGAGCATCTGCGTCTCCCTGTTTCGCTTTTTCGATAAGTTCTTCAATGTTTTCCATAATTTCTTCCTTCTTTACATATAATCTTATTCGCTTTCATGTATTTCCTGTTATTTCAACTTGTTCGTAATCGGTGCAGGGAAAATTTTCACGAATTGTAGTCGTTAAAAGATACTGCAAAACTCTGTCCAAATCAAATATTTTATGATATTATGTGCGGAATCTATACAATGAATTGAGGAAATCTTCGATGTTCACTGCGATAAACATTATAACTGCAATTTGCTTTGTGCTTCTGACAGCAGAAGTCATTTATGTTATTGCAAATACGCTTGCAAAAAAGCGTCCTGAGAAAATCGGATTTATTCGGAGTTTCAAAAAGGGAAAATGTATCGCCATTTTCCTCATAGCACTGCCACTCTTTCTTTTAGGTTATTTGGATTCAAGTGACAACATATTCGGATCTTTTTTATCTGCAATCTCTCATGTTGTCGACCTTGTTGTATTAAAGTTCAATCTTAATAAGGTTTCGGGATTATTAGACACCAATATCTTTTACAAAATAACGGTCTATTATTGCTGCATTCTTGTCATAATCAATGCCGCCTTGTTCACTTTATCTCTATTGGGGCAACGACTATGGCAATGGAGGCAATTACTGGTTGCTAAATTCACATCAAAAGATTTGCTTTATATTTTGGGATATAATGAAAACAACCTCGCAATATATAAGAGCGATGAAACCCATAATCGTATCATAGTGGACAAGATTCCCGCCGATAAATGCACGTCGATGTACATCAATAAAATCGACTTTATCTCCTGCCGGGATTTTGATGATGTCATTGACAGCATATTTGAAAGGATAAAGAGCAGAGACAACAAAATAACGTTCATAATCAACACTGAGAATGACGAGACGAACATGCGATTAGGCTGGCATGTTTGCAAAAAAATCCCCGCCGATGAGCCGGTGCAGAACCGATTGTTCGACAGGCTGAGCATTTATATTTTCGGCGACCCAAAATATGAAGCAATCTACGATGAGATTGTTGCGAGATCCTACGGCATCATACATTACAAGAACAAGTACCGCATGATAGCGATGAATTTTATCGAC
>JAFLVQ010000144.1 GCA_022508205.1 Spirochaetales bacterium | reverse complement strand
ACACCGTAATAAGCCTATTTAACGACAATTTGACAAAGGGACAGACCCTTATTCCGCTTTGGAATTAATGTCTGTCACCTTGCTTCATTCGACCAATTGATTTAAAATAAAATTATGGATTGGTTCAATTATTACGGGCTTGCCGTTATGGCAATAATTATGATACCGAATATCATTTACGCCGTTACGAACAAAAGCGGCGAGCCCGATTCGTACAAAAACAAAGCGGCGGTCATTGCCGAGCAAATCGGAAGATACGGCTGCATGATTTCAATGATTTTCAATATTCCGTATACATACTTCGATTTTTGGTTTGACAATGCGCTCATCGTTTACGTGGCGATAAACGGCGCATTATGTTTTGCGTACTTACTGTTTTGGATAATCTGCCGAAACAGAAGCGGCAAACTGAAAGCGTTGTCCCTTTCCGTAATTCCGTCATGCATCTTTTTATTCAGCGCAGTACTTTTGGCAAATATTCCGCTGATTGTATTTGCCGTTGTTTTTTCGGTAAGCCATATTCTGATTAGCTGCAAAAATTTGATATGACGCATCGTCAAGTCAAATGCGGAAAGTACTATTTGACTATTTTGAATTGCGGCAATATTTTTTTAGAAAAACGGAAATTTTCTATGACAAATAAAGAACGCAAAGAATCGGGGTTAATTTACCATTATGACGACCCGTCAATACAGGACAAACAATTTGAATATCAGGAGCTGCTGTATGAATATAATCACAGCCATCCGACAGACGTCCAAAAAAGGCAGGATTTGCTGAAGCAGATGTTGGCGGAGGTTGGGCAAAACTGCCATATAGAAGCTCCGTTCAATGCAAATTGGGGCGGAAAAAATGTTCACTTCGGAAATAATATTTACTGCAATTCCAATGTTACTTTTGTCGATGACGGCGATATTTACATCGGAGACGATGCATTGATTGCGCCGAACGTTGTTTTTTGCACTGCCGCTCATCCTATTCTTCCGATATTACGCAAGAACAATTACGTTTATTCCCGCTCTATTTCCGTCGGCAAAAATGTTTGGATTGGTGCCGGAGTGTTGGTGCTGCCCGGCGTTACGATTGGCGATAACTCCGTAATCGGTGCAGGCAGTGTCGTTACAAATGATATTCCCGAAAATGTCATTGCATACGGCGTACCGTGCAGAGTTATTCGGGAGATTAACGAGAAGGACAGCGTCTACTTTTTCAAGAACGAAAAATTGGACGTTTGGGAGTAATTCAAACGTAACCTTTCGATTTTAGATTACAGCAACTACAGCGGCAGCTTCTTGCGCAAAAATAGATTTACAAATTGCAAAATAAATCGAATCAGTGTAAATTCCGCTTCGGAAAAATAAAAAACCTTCAAGAATAAATCAGCAGTCTTCGCAAAACTTTAGTATAAAACTGAAAGATTCAAAATGAATTAGAGCAGTTTCAGTAACAGCGAGGAAGCTATACAGGATATAAAAATGACAACGCATAAGATTATATTTGGTGACAGCCGCTCTTTAAAAGAAATAAAAGACAAATCCGTACAATTGATTATTACTTCACCTCCTTACTGGCAATTAAAAGATTATGGAGCAGACAATCAAATTGGATTTAATGACAATTACGAAGAATACATCAACAATTTAAATTTAGTTTGGCAGGAATGTTACCGCGTTTTAGATGATGGATGTCGCCTATGTATAAATATCGGCGATCAGTTTGCTCGTTCTGTTTATTACGGGCGATATAAAGTTATTCCAATCAGAACAGAAATTATTCGTTTCTGTGAGACTTTAGGCATGGATTATATGGGGGCTATAATATGGCAAAAAGCTACAACAATGAACACCTCCGGCGGTGGTGCAATCATGGGAAGTTTCCCGTATCCTCGAAACGGTATATTAAAGATAGATTATGAGTTTATTCTAATTTTTAAAAAATTAGGAAATGCACAAAAACCAACCAAAGAGCAAAAAGAAAAATCCATCTTAACAAAAGAAGAATGGAGCGAATACTTCTCTTCTCATTGGACCTTCAGCGGCGTGAAACAATCAGAACATATTGCTATGTTTCCGGAAGAACTGCCTAAAAGATTAATTAAGATGTTCTCCTTCTACGGCGAAACAATTCTTGATCCTTTCGCAGGAAGCGGAACAACTTCATTGGCTGCCATGCATTTAGGCAGAAATTCCATCGGCTACGAAATCAATGAAAGTTTTATCCCCGTAATCAAAGAAAAACTCTGCTCTGATAAAAACATTCGTGAAAATAGTGCTGTAATAAACTTTTCGGAAGATACAGCAAGGGAATATACGTACGATACACTTCCGTATTTATTTCACGATCCACATAAAATGAACAAAAAAATAGACATTAAAACACTTCAGTTCGGATCGAGAATAGACAATTCCGAAACTAAAAGAGAAGAACTTTTTTCAGTCAGAGAAATTCTTGCTCCGGATAAAATTCAACTTAATACTGGACTGATTGTACGCCTTCTTGGGATACAAGAACGCATGGAATATTCTGTACAAGCTATAGAATATTTGAAGGAAAAGTTTCAAAAACGCAAAGTTTTTTTGAAGTATGACAAAATAATGTACGACGACAATAATACACTGTTATGCTATGTGTACCTTGACAACAAAACTTTTGTAAACAATCATTTGGTTCGTACGGGATATGTACAAGTTGACACCAGCATAGAATATACATGTAAAAAGAAGTTTTTAGAATCTTCACCGTTATAAAGCAGTTTTTTTAATCTTCTACTTCAATTTTTAAGCAGGATTTTGTTTTAGTATAATAAATCATTTTAACTTCAATTTCTTCAGCTAATCTACTCATCGTTTTATACGTATCGGGTTTAATAGAATATGCAATATTTCCGACATAACCATCTATACCTTTTGATTCTTCTTCAGGACGAGCAACGCGATAAGCTGCCTCCTTTATACTCGCTAATTTTGCAAGAATCGCCTTTTGCATATACATGCCATTATAGGTTTTGGCAATTATCAAATCTTCAACCCAACGTCGAACCATTTTTTTATCTATTTGCTGGATTGCTGTTTTAAGATTCTCAACTTGTTCAAAAATCTTGTTTGTTGCAGTTTCGATTGCATGGGGATATTTTTCTAAATACCATTCTTTCCAACTCGAAATAGATACAGCTTTTACCTCATCTTGATATTGCGGGAACAAGTCAGATAATTGGCCGACTACTTTCGGTCGGGTTCCTTGCGCATTTTGATTCGCCCAATTTATCAGTTGCGAAGTATATTTAGGAAAGATAGCGTTTTTGCTTTCATTAAAAGATTGAAGTTCTTCGTTGCTAATAGTAAAATTCATGCTTTTCTCCACGTAATAGTTCATACTTTCGTCTATTTCGCCACTTTATTTATAGAAAAAATTTATGTAGTATCCCCTCATTTACAGGAGATTTGCTATGAAACTCGACGGTATCGGGCTTTTTGTAAACGATATGGCAGCAATGATACGTTTTTATCGCGATGTGCTGGGCTTTGAAATCAAAGAAAGCGAGGATGCGATAAATGTCTGCCTTATAAAAGACGGCACGTTGTTTATGCTGTACGAAAGAAAGAATTTTGAAACAATGACAAGCAGAAAGTATGAGTATATCAACGGATTTAACGGACATTTTGAAATAGCGTTGTATGTAGATACATTTGACGAGGTCGATAAACAGTTTAAGGAAGTAACAGGCAAAGGTGCTGTTCCCGTATTGGAACCGACTACCGAACCATGGGGACAGCGTACTTGTTATGTCGCCGATCCGGAGGGCAATTTGATAGAAATCGGCTCTTTCAACAAACCGTTTGCACGGTGAAATCACAATCACTGCGGAGCAATCTGCAAATAGGAAAACGCTTAAATTAAACCAAAAAAAGCCGAAGTATTGAACAGATTGACGGTGTCAGAGCATGGTCAAACTGATGTCCGTGTTTTGCGAGGCATTAATGGGGGAAGTTTGTTCAGACGGTTTCCGGCTTGGCAATCGTTATCAATTCTCGGATGCTGTCAATCTGTCTTTACTATACGGCTCGTGTGTTGCAGAGCGTCGGGAGGAAAACCTATTGATAATGCTATACAGTTAAAGCCATTTGTTAAATGGGTTGGCGGCAAAAGTCAGCTTGTGAATGAGCTTGAGAAAATGATACCACTTGACGGCGAAAAGGTTTTAACAAAGTATATTGAGCCTATGGTCGGCGGCGGCGCACTTCTTTTCTATGTGCTTTCAAAATTTGATTTTAAACAGATTTATATAAGTGACATTAACGCCGAGCTAATCAATGCTTATAACGCTATCAAAAATAATGTTAATGAGCTAATTGCCAAACTAACGGAAATGCAATTCCTGTTTTTACCTATGGACGAAAACGGCCGCAAACACTATTACTACTCTTCTCGTGATAGGTTTAACAGCCTTGAATTAAACGAAAGCAA
>JAFLVQ010000143.1 GCA_022508205.1 Spirochaetales bacterium | reverse complement strand
ATCGGACAATCTATTGCGCCATTATTTTTTATTCCGCTGAGTGTTCTCTGTTTTATTATGCCAATAATGCTTCTGCTGGGTATATTGACCGGCATTATAAACGGTATTGTCTGCAATTTTTTGTATAAAAGATTGCAGAAAGATTATATTAATTTGGCATAATTTTTTCCATAAATAATTTACCGTCGAATTTATTTGGATACGTTTTTAAAACTTCCCGATAAAATTTTTCCATTCGCACAACATGATTTTCTGCTGTAAATTTAGATGAATTCTTTAAACTGTATTCCGAGAATTGTTTTAGTTTTTCATCATCGTAAATTAAAGAACGAATTTTCGATGTCATTTTTTCGTCCGAATCTACCACATAACCGTTTTTTCCATCATGAACCAAATCAAGATAACTGTCATCGCGTCTTACAATCATCGGCATTCCGCACATACTGGCCTCAATCAGTGTCATCGGCTGAACTTCGCTAAGCGATGCAGTGATAAACAAATCCGAAATCGAATATAGTCGATATACTAAATCCCAATTTACAAAACCGGTAAAGATAACTTGCTTTTCGATTCCGAGTCGTTCTGCACTGTCCGAAATATGTTCTGTTAAAGGACCGGCTCCGGTAAAAATCATTTTAATTTGATTATTTTCCTTTAAAATAGGAACTACAATATTGAAAAGTTCAAGAACTCTTTTTTCATTACCGATTCGACCGACGAACAGAAGAATCTTTTCATTCTTTTTAAAACCAAATGTTTTACGCAATGAAACTATTTCGTTTTCGGTAATAACTGAAGATTTAAACTTATCAACATCAATACCATTATTTATAACAACTGTGGAAATAGTAGGCAGAAGACCTTTGTAATACTTTTCGGCTTTTATCGAGGGACATACCAGACAGTACGCGTTTTTCATAAATGTTGACATCATTTTGCGTACCATGCCGCGAGTGAAAATTTTCCCGTTTAAAATATAGTGGCGATATTCTTCCCACATTGTGTGTGTTGACTGGACCAAAGGCAGTTTCAATTTTTTGGCGACTCTCTTTCCGTAAAGAGCTATTGTAAATTCCGTATGTGTATGGATTATATCGATTTTCTTTTTTTTCAGAAATCTGATTATCGGCAAATAATTAAGTAAAAAGCCAAGCCGTGCGTCGGTTCCGCTTCCAAACGATGTATTTATTGATGGGAGTCTGTAAACATTAGGGTCTTTTTCTTCATAATCAGGCACATCTACCGTTATAACAATAACATTGTGACCTTTTTTTTCCAAACCTTCTTTCAATTGAACTACTGATGTGGTAACTCCATTTTTTACAGGAATATAAGCATCCGAGAAAATAGCAATGTTCATATAAACTCCATTAAAATGATTTTAGATTTTTGTGAAGAATATCGATATTTCTATCTTTAATTATTGAAGTGTTGGCTTCCAATAAGTCGATTATTTCATCTTTTTTTACATTGAAATCGAAATCTGTAAATCCTGCGTTATAAAAAGTATTTTTCAATGCGTTTTTATAACCGTTATTTTTCATGAGAACTGTTTTTTTCAAAACAAAATACATAATTAGAGTAGCGGCAAGTATAATTAGAAAAATCGAACGAAAAAGTATTCCTTTGTAGAAGATAGGAAAAAGTCGTTGAATGCAAAATTGAGTTGACAATAAAATCAAGAAATAAAAAATCACGGCAGCGGCAAATCTTTTTTCCTGACTGGCGCGCTCTTCTTCTATTTTTTCAATAAGCTGCTGACGTAATTCTTCGTTTGTCATTATTCTACCTCTCATTTAATAAAGGTGATATTATAATGCTTTATTTCATAGCGTCAAATTTACTTACTATTTGCATAAATTTTCAATAGCAAAATGTTTTCATGCAATCAAAGAAATTTTATTTCGTTTCTATTTGAAAAAACTTGTTAATAAACTTTTTTTGAGTTATATAAACCTGAAATTATTTCTATTTTGCTTTTTTACGGGCGGAAATCGGAGGCAATTTTTTATGAATAAATTAAATAATATTTTTATTCCACAAAAAAAAATATATTCGGTTTTATTTTTCGGGATAATTATATTTATAAACCTTTGTATGCTGCTTGGACTTTTGTATCTTGAAACTGATAGTAATATTGTCGGTCTTTTGCCTCGTAATAAAGTAACAATTGAAGATGCCAGAAAAATTGCGGAGTACAAAAAAGAATTTCCTTCGTCCGATAATTCGGTTTTTCTTGCTGTTGATTTCGGAGAAATGACACAGGAGAAGTTTGATAAATTAAAGGAATTAAATGACAGACTTGAAAATCTGGAAGTCGACGGAGTGAAATATGTTTCATCAATACTTTCTCCGTTTAACTCGATTTATTTCAAAAAAACAGGCAATACTTTTACCGTAAAAAATTTTTTGACGGCGCAGTCGTTTGAGAACTTTCAAAAAGTGTTGGATGAAGCCGGAAAAAGCGAAATCATTACTGGAGCAGTTCTTTCATACAATAAAAAAAGTGTAGCGATGCTTGTAAATATGAATGATAATGCGATGGTAAAAAAAACAGACAGAAAGACTTTTTACCATTATATAGGCGAAACATTTTTCCGCAAAAATTATGAAGATGCCCCCTTGAAAAGAACTCAATTTTGTAAAGCTGTAAATTCGGTGCTTGATGAATATCGTACTGTTTTTGATATTTATGTTGCCGGTGTGGGAATTTATGAAGAAAAATCGGAACAATACATTGTTAAAGATGTTGTTGTTTTGATTGCTCCGGCGATTTTGATGATTATTATTGTTCTTTTTTTAAACTTTCGCTCAAAAAGAGGAACGCTGCTGCCTTTGACGGGAATTATTCTAAGTTTGCTTTGGACTATGGGGGCAATGTCTTGGAGCGGTACAAAACTAACTGTAGTGGGAATTGTTATTCCGCTGCTGATACTAACGGTGGGAAGTTCGTATACACTTCATTATTTAAATGCATATTATCTTCATGCGAAAGAAAAAGATAAGAGGAAACTTATTTTTGAAACAAACAAAGCCATTTTTCCGACAATAGGACTTGCCGCTTTGACAACGGCTATTGGTTTTGCGTCATTTTTTACGTCTCAAATGAAAGCAATGAGAACGTTTGGGTTCTGGATTATCATCGGTATCCTGTTAAGCGTATTTTTTACTTTCTTCCTTTTAAGTAAATTATTATATGCTCTTGTACCGCCGGAAGATTCAAATCTTTCAAATATCGAAAATGATAAAATTTCTAAGTTCCTGATCAATTTGACTACGTTTTTAATGCCGCCGTATAACAAAATATGGATTGCTTTTTTTGCAGTCATCATAATTTTATTCGGAATGACCGCAGAAAATTTAAAAGTCGAGACAAATACATTGGGATTCTTCAAAAAGAATGACAAAGTAAAAAACAGCATGATTTATCTTCAGGAAAATTATCACGGAACAATTGCATTTAATATCACACTGAAGACACAGATTAAAGGTTTTTTCCGTACAAAAGAAGGTCTTGAGATTGCGCAAAGGATTCAATACATGCTTGATGACCTTGAAAAAAACGGTGTCAATGGCAACGGAAAAAAAGTGATAGGCTGGTCGATGTCTACAACAAAAATGCTTCGTGAAATTAATGCAATGATACACAATTATGATGAAAACGAGCTGAAGAAGATTCCGGAAGATGAAAATCTTATAAATCGACTGTTTAGACTGTTGCAAATTTCAATAAAAACGAATCCGGCAATAAATGGTTTTATAAACCAAGACTTGTCTATGATAAATTTCCAGATAAGAACATATTCCGATAATAAAGCAGAAGGATTTACGGTAACCGAGCATGATGTTTCCGCACTTACCGAAAATTTGAATAAAGTATTCGATGAAATAGAGAAAGAATTGAATGGCAAAGTAAAATTTGAGCTTTGGGGAGAAACAATCCAGTTGTCGAAACTTTCCAAATATTTACTGCAAGACCAAATCAGTTCCATATTTTTTACTTTGGTATTGATATTTATTTCTGTAATGATTGTATTCAGATCAATTTATTTTGCCGCGCATTCTTTGATTCCGTTGGTATTTGGTATATTGATGAATTTTATAATCATGTCGGTTATAGGTATTCCGCTTGATATAGCTACTATATTAATATCATCAATTGTTATGGGAATAGGAATAGATGACTCCATTCATTTCCTTTTGACATATAAAAATGCTTTAAAATCAGGTCTAAGCAGTAAGGACGCTATAATGCATACGTTCTCGGTGGCAAGCCGTCCTATATTCTTTACGACAGTTTCGATGGTTGCCGGATTTTTGGTATTTTTACTATCAACATTCAGACCGATTTATTATTTTGGACTGTTAATTGCAATATCTATGGTGAACTGTACATTTGCATCGTTATTCATTTTGCCATCATTTCTTTTGCTCACAGATCGTTTAAGAAAACGTTATAACAATAAAATAAAA
>JAFLVQ010000142.1 GCA_022508205.1 Spirochaetales bacterium | reverse complement strand
GCATTCAAAATGTAATGCAGCTCCAGCATATTGCCGGAATAGCCGTTCTTTTTTGCAACAGCTTTTATTACGGAATCACTGACATCGCTTATATAAACTGCGCCTTTGCCTGCTCCGCAGTAGTTGTTCTCATCAGGAATACTTCCGTTTCTGGTATAAAAAATTACAGCATCGGAATCTTCACATGTAAGGCAGATACGCTGACCGTACTTATAATTTTCCGGTTTTATATTGACGGTAACATCCGGAACTTCCGTAAGCAGAAGAACCGTTTTTTCGGGCAATTCTTTATATAAATTACATGATGACAATAAAACTGTTAAAGCAACAATAAATACTCTATTTTTCATAGTTATCTCGATTACAGAGGTATGGAAAATTGAATCATACAGCTTTGACTTGGCACATAACCGAAAGCAATACTCGGCAGATGTTCGATTTTCAATTTTTGATAAATTACCGTAAAAATTACCCCAGTCACCAATGTTGCTGTGCAAATCGGAATAAGGACAATTCCCGATGTAAGAGCTGCATTTGCATATAAGTAACTTTTCTGCATTTCCTTATAATACAAATCCAATTGCTCCTGATATACCGCTTTATTATATCTGCCTGCATTTTCTTCATACACCAGACTGTTATAACCGTAAATACCGAAACAAACCGGAATAAATGCCAATGACACGGCAGATGTTGCATAAGATGCAATTGCTCCGGCGAGAAAATAATTCTCCTTATTTTGCAGCTGAAGTGAAAAATCATGTTTTTTTTCCGAACTTGCAATCTCTGTATAATCTGAAGTCTCATCTGTCAAAGACAGCAGCAATGTATCGAGTTCTTTTTTGTTTTTTGCGGTTTTATTTGTCAATTTGAAGTCATGCAGTATCATTGGCGTATAAGAATTTGCCAAAATTCCGGCACCGATATGCAGATACGAAGCATTCTTATAAAGTGCATTGGTGTTTGTGCTGCGTTTTATACATTTCCCGTTTACATATATAAAAATGTCGTTGGAATCAATGTAAACAAACAGGGAATACCTTTCATTTTCGCGAAAAAATACTCCTGTTTTTACTGTTTGAGTTTTCGTTCCGTCAATCAATAAAGACAGTCCGCTTCTGTCGTAATTGAGAGAAATCCCCCATTTCCCCCGAATTTCAGGTATACTGTCTGCCGTATTAAAAAATTCAAGTGTATTTCGCAAAATTTGAGTTTTGCAGTTGAATGTAAAATCAAGGTACGCACCGAAAGAATCGGATTTTTTCATCGGGTTGATAAGCGTTACGCACTCACCGCTTTTGATTTCAATATCTTTTTCCAATTTCCGCTTTCCGCGTACAAAAGTCCGCAGATCCTCGATAGTCAGAACAGTCTTTTTTTCAATATCCGCATTTCCTTTAAATGCACGTTTTTCAGATTCTTCTTTTGACTGCTTTCCAGTAAGGATTTCAAAATCGTAAAGCTGCATTCCCGAATAAGAATTCCTCAAAATTCCGGCACCGATATACAATTTTTCGGCTTTATAATAGCCGTAAGGCAGGTGGTTTTCCGCTATGCATTTTCCGTCGATATATACACGAATATTTTTATCGTCCAGATAAATATATAACTCGTATTCGCTTCCGACTGCGAATTTGAATTTCGTATAATTATTAACGCTAAACATTACGGGATCGCATGTAAGTGCCCATAAACCATCTTTTGTATAATTGACCGAAAGTCCCCATTTACCATACGATTCGACTTCACTATCCGCAATGTTTATAATCTCGCAGGTTCTGTTGAAGAAATCGGAGGATGTTAGTTTGAATTTCATATAGACAGCCATTTCATTGCTATTTAATGCAGGATTATCCATTTTCAAATAATCTCTTTTTCCGTCAAATACAATGCTTCCGTCTTGCTGCTGCATTTGAATCGATGCAAGCCTGCGAATATCATCAAAGTTTAAAACAGTATCGACTTTGGCAAAAACATACATGTTTATTAATAAAAACAAGAGGACTAACTTTTTTTTCATACAATTTTTTACATCTCCTTAGTAGACAGTTCCTTCGCAATATATTTTTTCCGAGTCAATCATTTCTTTCGGGTAAATCCCTATAGCCATGATTTTTGAAAGTAAATTTTTAGCTAAAACCGTATGACCGAATCGGCTGAAATGAATACTGTCTGTTCTCCAATAAACCGCTGCATCTGTTTCCGAATTTTCATTTACGGGCAAACTGTCAAATAAATAAATGGTATTTAAAAACGCAGCGTTATAATTTACTGCAATTCCTTCCATAGTATTGGCATACTGCATAAGCAGCGTTCTTCTCGTGTCGTACCCCGGATCGTCGTTTGATGCTTTCGTACCCCAAACAGGCGAAGAAACCAGAATAATCTGTAATTTAGGATTCTTCTTTCTTAATGATGATAAAACGGTATCCAAATTATTTTTATATTTTTCCACAGCTACAGTGCCTTTGCCTACCCCTTTATCATCTGTACCGTTATTTCCCGCTCCGCCGCCGTTTACACTGTCATTGGCACCTATTATCCAAATCAAACAGTCGGGTGCAATGCGTTCGTTTGTTTCATCCTTCGGCACGCATAATCGTTGATTAAAAGCACCGTTGGCAACAGCTGTATCAATAAAAAAGTCACTTGTCGCGCCGCTTCTGCCGTTTAGGTAAACAGGCGAATATTTCGTTCCGCAGCCGAGAAAAAAGAATCCGCATGAATCTTTATTTTTCGTATTTTCAAATGAATGCAGAGTAATTGTGTTTGTACCTTTCTCCAAATTTGAAATTTCAACGGCAACAAGTTCGTACCCCGCATAAAAATTGCTGCCTTTATACGTTTTCGCCAAATACGAAGAATCTTTCTCAAAAGCTTTATGTCCCGTTAAATCGACACGTTCGACTTCAAGCGACCGACACGTCGAATCATTAACTTTTACATTTACATCATTGCCATTCAGCTTGATTTTGAAACTGCACGCCGTATCGTTCGGATTTCTTGCAAAATAAAGAACGGCTTTGTTTGTTCCTGCATTGCTGTTGTTAAAAGGAAAAGATACTTCATCCGTACCGGAAATATCGTAAAAATACACATTGCGATTATTAAAAGGCATCCAATATGAATCTGTCGGATTGGTCCGTCCGCTACTCCACCAGCGCGTAGTTTTTACATTACCGCTTTTTTCTATCTTACCATTGTCCAATAACTCATCCGCATACATAAAACCGCTGTCGTTGCGATGAACCGCATCCCGAATCATGTGCCCCCACGACAAAATCCCCGAATAAGTATTCCATGCATCGGTAAAACCCGATCCGAAAAAACCGTATCCAACAGATAAACTGTCGCCTGTAATTACGGTTGTGTAACCGTCCGTTGCAAATTGTGCGGACAAGTCGGAAAAATTGTAGAAAATATTGGAAACTACATCGATCTGAATCTTGTTTAAGGTAAATGTGTAACTTGCCGACTCCGTCCCCAAAGTAACTTTGACGGTAAGTGTTAAAGATGTGCGTTCGCCCCAGTTATGCGCTTCTCCCGATTTGAAGACAGTGCCGTCAGAATCGGTACATTCAATCTCGGCATCATCGGAAACCGCAGCGAAACGTGGAATAAAAGAATCGCCTGTTATATCGATTGTATAACTGTAGTAATTAGGTTCAAAACCGTCGGGAGTCTGCTCGTTTACCGAAAATTCCTTCAGCACGCATGTTGTCGAGTCATAACAGAAAATGTTGACTTTGTACGTATTCATATATTTGGAATCTTCCGAAATAACAGTCAAATTAAAATAATTACTGGAATTGTTTTTTAACGTCAGTTTATCTGCATTCACGAAAACTTTGGCATTGGAATTCGACGGTTCGTATTTCAAAGTCACTTCTTTTCCTTCGCTGTTCGGTAAAAAATATATATACTCATATTTGGTACTGAAAAAATCTATATCTAATTTAGTTTCACCGCAGCTTACTTCCAATTTTGACAACAGCGCATCCGATGATTTTGTGGTAATAACCGTTTCCTGTACTGTGACCTGACATGCGGTAATCATTATTAATAAAACAAAAGTAAATAAATAAAATTTCATTTTCATAATTTTTTCTATTTCCCCAAAAATTTTACTAATAAAAAATGTTGACTGGGGGGGTACAAACAATTTTTTGATTTCATAAAAAATTTACTCCTATATGTAATTTGAATCAGTTTGAAAAGATAGAAACGGAATATAACATATAAATCAATTTTTACAAGTATTATGGTTGAAAAATTCCCCCATTCATCAGTTTGCAGACTTTCTGCCAGAGTATGATAGTTGGGGACAGACCTCGATTCTGAATTGGAATATAGGTCTGACACCGATTAGTTTTGTTTAAATAAGGAACAGACCCTAATACTAAATTAGAATATAGGTCTGTCCCCTTTCTTGAACTGGCAGTAGACGGAAGCTGGGCTTTAAGCGTGTTAGGCTTGCACTGGGTTAGGAACAATTTGCCGAGTAAACTCGGCGCTGTGGTTAAACTTTGTTTA
>JAFLVQ010000141.1 GCA_022508205.1 Spirochaetales bacterium | reverse complement strand
AAAAAACACATGTCAAAAAAAGAAAAATCAGAATCCAATTTTTCATAATGTACACCTCTTGTTGTATTTTCGGGTCTCATCCCGAATAACTTGCTTTTTTTGAAAAGAATTGATACCGATAAGCCGTTAAGTTCCAACAAAAAATCAGGAGATTACTATGTCAAAAGTCGACAATAAATTAAAATTTCCGGTTTCATACGAAATGCGCGTAATAATGGAAACAATCGAAAATGATGAAATCAATATCAAAGCAATACAAACCGTGCTTGAACAACTGCGCATTCCGCACAGAAACTGGAACCATCGCCGAAGCAGCGAAGCAAAATATACAAGCTATTCGGTTACAGTTATGGTACGAAACCATGACACACTGAAAAATCTATACACGGAATTAAACAAAATTCCCGGCGTAAAACATGCGATTTGATGTTATCGAAGTAATATCCGGCAATCTAAAAACATACGGAAACCTTGCAGAAACAACGGATTTCGTATATAAATCACTTCCTGTATTTACATTATAATAATGGAAAAGATTTTTTTAAACCGAAGGAAAGATAAATGGCAAACGTTAGCGACGAAAGAAGTATCAGAATTGCAAAGGTTCAAAAATTAAGAGAAAGCGGCATAAATCCTTATGTGGAACGTTGTAACAAAACGCATTCGTTATCACAGGCACGGGAGCTTGCCGAAGGGACAAAAGATGTCGAACTGTGCGGCCGCGTGATGTTGAAACGCTCATTCGGCAAATTATTGTTTGCTACAATTCAAGATTACGATGCAAGAATCCAGATTGCCGTAAATATGAGTGTAGTAGACCGAGAGCAATTTAAATTTTTCGAGAAAATGATAGATACCGGAGATTTTGTTTGGGTAAAAGGCGAAATCTACAAAACCGAAAAAGGCGAACTTACTTTGAAAGTCGAAGCATTTCAGCTTTTATCCAAAGCAATTCGTCCGCTGCCTGAAAAATTTCACGGCATTACGGATTTGGAAACACGTTCACGTCAGCGTTATCTCGATTTGATAATGAATCCATTGACCCGCGAACGGTTTAAAAAACGTTTTAAAATTATCAACACTATCAGAAACTTTTTGAATGACCACGATTTTGTAGAAGTAGAAACGCCGATTATCTTAACCAAACCTTCCGGCGCATTGGCAAAGCCGTTCAAAACTCATCACAACGCTTTGGATATTGATATGTATCTAAGAATTGCTCCCGAAACATATTTAAAGCGATGCATTGCCGGCGGAATCGAGCGGGTTTACGAATTCGCGCGAAGTTTCAGAAACGAGGGAATGGATCCAAGCCATTTGCAGGACTTTACGCTGCTGGAATTTTACGCATCATATTGGAACTACGAAGACAATATGCGTTTCACTCAAGAATTAATTAAAAAAATTCTGATGGAAGTAAACGGCAGTTTGCAGCTGGAATATCAGGGAACAAAAATCGATTTTTCGGGCGATTGGCCTAAGTACAGCTTCCGGGAATTAATCATAAATCACGCGGGAATCGATATAGACCGCTGCCCTACTAAGGAAGAACTTATTGCTGCCATTAAAGCAAAAAATATAACGCTCGAAGATGTTGATTTCGATAAAATCGGGCGCGGAAATCTGATTGACCAACTTTATAAGAAGGTAGCACGCCCTTCGATGATTAACCCGCAGTTTCTTATCAAACATCCGACCGATTTGTCGCCGCTCGCACGTAAAAATGATGACGATCCGAGCATTACGGACAGATTTCAGCTCGTTGTGAACAGTTGGGAAATCGTAAATGCCTATTCGGAACTTGTCGACCCGATAGAACAGCGCGAACGCCTTTTGGCTCAGGCAAGAGCGCGTGAAAACGGCGATGACGAAGCTATGATCATGGAAGAAGATTTCATAAACTGTATGGAATACGGGATGCCGCCGATTTCGGGCTGGGGAATGGGAATCGACCGATTCACCGCGTTGCTTACCGATCAGGAAAATCTACGCGAAGTCGTACTGTTCCCATTGATGAAACCGCTTGATTACACAAACGACGGGGAACCGATTGAAGAAAAACAGGATTCTACCGACAGCTCGGTTCCGGCGCCTCAGAATATTGCCGATTTGGGAGCCGATAAAGCAAAATTGGATGCTTTATTTGCGGAAAAACTGAGCAAGGAAAATCTGAAAAATCACAGTTTGGCAAGTGCTGCGATTATGCGGGGAATTGCCGCAAAATTCGGATTAAATCAAGAAGCTTATTATTACACCGGGCTTCTGCACGATGTCGATTTCGAGGATGCGGAAGGTTCGCAGATGAACAAACACGGACTTGTTGCCGCCGAATGGCTTAAAAAGTGCGGCGTAAACGAAGCAATTATTCACGCAATTATGGCGCATAATGAAGAAAACGGAACGAAACGCGAAACATTTATGGATTACGCTTTAACTGCAAGCGAAACAATTTCCGGATTTATCACAGCTGTTGCGAAAATTTATCCCGACAAAAAAGTTTCGTCGGTGAAAGTTTCAAGCGTGACAAAAAGAATGAAAGAAAAATCGTTTGCTTCCAATGTAAACAGAGATTCCATTCTTTTATGCTCGAAAATCGGGCTGTCACTGGAAGAGTTTGTAACAATCGCGCTTGAATCAATGAAAGCTATTGCGGAAAAAATCGGATTGTAAAAACAAAGTGTAAGGGAAATAGATGATAACAGCAGCAATTATTGCAGTAGGGTCGGAATTAATGCGCGGGAAAATAGATGATACCAATTCTACTTTTTTTACGCGATGGTTTGAAAAATTGGGAATAAAAGTGAAATACCGTGTGAATGTCGCAGATATCGGTTCGGAAATCGTATCGGCAATGCGCTATTGCCATGATGCCGATATTTTGATTACTACCGGCGGACTGGGACCAACAAAAGACGATTTGACAAGAATCGCCGCAGCCGAATATGCGGGAAAAGAGCTTGTGTTTTTTCCTATGCTGTGGAAAAAAATCGAGGCATATTTAAAAACAAAAAAGTACCCGCATTATGAATCAAACAAACAACAGGCGTATTTATGGGACGGTGTCGAAGTAATGGATAACAGCTGCGGAACCGCACCCGGACTTTTCTATAAAAAAAATCGGCAAATTGTTGCATTGCTCCCCGGACCGCCAAACGAAAACAGAATTATGGCAGAAAATCAGCTTTTGCCGCGCCTCGAAAAATACAAACTTATTCAGGGGAAATTTTTTACCGATGTTGTGCGTGTTTACAGAATAGGCGAAAGCGGAATCGCAGATTTATTCGCAAAGCAAGACGACGGATATTTTGATATAGGCTACTACTTTTCAAATGACGGATATACCGAACTGCATTTCAGACGCTTTTCGGAAGACGGCACAAAACCTTCCGATTTCGATAAAAACGTAAAAGCTTGCAAAAAACTGCTGACCGACAACGCTGTTTTTTTTACGGAAGATAAACCGATTGAACAAATTGTGTATGAAGCTCTGCTGGAAAAAAAGAAAACTGTTTCGTTTGCTGAATCTTGCACCGGCGGAAAAATTTCTTCCACATTTGTAAAAACTGCCGGAGTTTCGCAAGTATATGCGGGAGGTGTGGTATCGTACACCGTAGAAATGAAACAAAAAATTCTCGGTGTAACAAAAGACACAATTGCTCAATACGGCGTTGTTTCGGCTCAAACGGTAAAAGAAATGGCACGCGGAATAAAAAACATCACGGGAAGTAATATAGCACTTTCCGTTTCCGGAACTGCCGGGCCGGGCAGCGACGCAGAAGGAAATCCGGCGGGACTTGTTTGGTTTGGACTTGACATTGACGGCACGACAGAAGAATTCTCCGTGCAGTTCAGCGGCATGAAAAGAGAACAAGTTATACAAAAAGCGGTAAATCAAGCATTTATTGCAATATTGCAAAAATTGAAATAGCTTAAAAAAGCTCCGTCCGACGCAAGGCGGGGCTTTTTTATTGCATCTCCCCTGCCGTATCTGCGCAATTTTTTATAAAAAAACAACTTCCTTTTTGGTATTTTTTTGCTTTGTGTTATCAATAGTGACAACATCTCCCTCAGGCCTCTGTGGAAACACATGCACACTTGAGGGCGTTTTGTTTATGAGAAGTAGAAGTAATAAAATGGCAGATAAAAATTTCAAGACAATCGAAGAACAGATTGAAATCCTCCGTTCTCGTGGCCTCACCATCAATGATGAATCACACGCAAAAGATTTTCTGCTTTACAACAATTATTACCAGCGATAGTTGGCATTGGTCTTCATCGCAGAACTATTATCTTTATAATTATTATGCTATCGCTCAAAGATTCAACGATGGTAATTGAGCCACTACAAACAATAATGCCTACAAGTATCATAATTACGTTGTTCGAGCAGTTCGGGCTTTTTAGTTATTTGACTGTAGCTGCTGCATAAGTAAGATTTACTCGAAAATTAATTCAAACTCTGTCATTCGGCAGAGTTTTTTTATTTAAATGCAATCACATATCCTCCATCGAAAGCCCTCGCACCGTGCATGTGTAGCTGGGCAGGTTCTGCATGAAGGTCTGGCATTTCTGCTCAAGCGCGGCAAGGTCAAT
>JAFLVQ010000140.1 GCA_022508205.1 Spirochaetales bacterium | reverse complement strand
AAAAATCGCCGATAACATATACGCTGTCCGCATTTTTTGCCCATACACGGAAAATACGGGAACAATGCAGGATTTTCTTTTCAGACTCGATAAAAAGTATGTAGTAACACTGCCGTTCGCGTTATACGCAGCAAAGTATGACATGAAGATTTCGGATTTGCGCTTTGAAAAAAACAGCATTAAAATCGGCGGCAAAACATTCTATTATGATTCACAAGCCCGTTTCGCATTTAAGGGAGGTTTTGTGCCTCACGAAAAACCAGAAATATTCTCAATCGAGAATAAAGAAAAAGCCGACGTATCGGATTCACTCGTTTTCATCACCAGTCCAAAATACAAATATTCGGAATCCGACATGTTTAATTGGATTTCGATTGTTTTAGGACAGCTTCGGTTATTGGAACATGCCGACCCGATGTTTTTTCCACCGGAATGGATTTCCTTTTTGCTGTCGTTGATGATATTTGTACTGATATTTCTTTTAGTCGTTTGGATTAATCAATTTCTGCCGTCGTTTATGATACTTTGCACATGCTTTTTCAGTAATTTCATACTCTATTTTTTTACTGTTAATTTTCAGAATATCAATTATCCGCTTGTCGGCTGTATCCTTGCAGCAGCCACCGGCTTTGTCTGTGCCGAAACTGTTTTATTCTGCAAAAACAAACTTTGGCAATTTGAAGTTTTCAAGCTGTTCACTCACTCGGCGGCCATGCCTTTACAAAAAAAAATTGCGTCCGACATAGCAACCAACAAACTGAAATTATCTTCGCAGCGAGTAAATGCAGTATTTATACAATGTGAAATTTCGGACTTGCCTTCAGATTCGGAAGAATACATGATTCATAAAAACGAAATTGCAAACGACATTGAAAGCTGTATCTGCGAAAACAACGGAATCGTTTGTTCTGTACTCAGCGGATACTATTCCCAGCTATTCGATGACAAGCAGTACATTTATAATCCGTTAAACACAGTAAAACAATGCCGTCAAAGAGCTTTCGGCAAAAATATGATAATTGCGGTACATCACGAAAATGAATACTTCGGCTATACAAAACATATCTGCGGCAAAAATAAATCATTTGATGAATACAAGCCGCTTGGCAATTCATTGCTGTTTACCGAAAAAATGATAAAAATCGCAAAGAAGTTCAACATAAAAACCGTAGTATCGGAAAGCATGGTAAAAATTATATCTTCGCAAAGTGGCGATAAACCGCATATAAGAATGTTGGATAGAATAAAAATAAAAGATACTTCATTCTCCGAACGACTTTTTGAGCTTATTCCCGAAGAAGATTTTCAGCAAAAAGAAAGTCTAATCGAATTGTTTCACGCCGGCCTGAAATTATGCGAACAGCGCGAATGGAAACATGCAGCAGAGTATTTCTCCCGCTGCCTGAAAATAGACAAGAACGATATGCCGTCGATTGTCTATCTGCAGCGCTGCAAAAAATTTACAACAGTTTCTCCAAAAGAAAATTGGGATGGTGTCTATGAAATTGATTAATTACAAAGGATTAAAAAATAATCCCGCCGTTATCGTACTGTTTTCGTTATTTATAATTTCATTTGTCATATCCGTCGGTATCTGCGTTTACTGTACGGTGATTGTTCCGTTTCAAATTTCCTCGGCAATTAAAAAGGAACTCATAGAACTGTATGCTCCTACTGCAATAAAGAAAGAAGACAATGCAATTTTATTTACACTGACAGGCAAACCCAGTAAAACAATGCAGAAAATCGTTTACGAATATTTTCTGCATAACTACGGATTGGAAACAATCTTCATTGAAAACAAAGAAAAATGCTTTATCGAATTTTTCAAAGGCAACTCTCAATTTACACATACAGGCACTGTCTGCTTAAGCTGGGCAAAAGATGCTGCGGAACTGAATATCGAAGAAAGAACCAAAACCACTCAATCTACCAAAATCTCAAAAAAGGAATACGATACAAAAATCGCAATCGTCCTCGATGATGCCGGTTATAATTACAGTTCGGCGGATATTTTTTACAGGTCGCAGCTTCCGCTTACATTCGCATTGATTCCCGATTTACCGAACAGTTACGAGCATTATGAAAAAATTTGCAATGCCGGAATGAATTTGATTCTCCACATTCCGATGGAACCGGAAAAAGGTGCTGATTTCGTCGAGAAACAAGCAATTCTTGTTTCCATGAGCCGTGAGGAAATTGCAAATAAACTGGAACTTTTTTTCAATCACTTCCCCAAAGCAGCCGGAATGAACAATCACATGGGATCACGCGCAGTAAAAGATCCGCAAGTTATGGATGCGGTTTTAGACTTTGCAAAAAAGCGCAAAATTTTTTGGTTGGATTCAAAAACTACTCCGGCATCGGTTTCACACAAGATTGCACAAGGAAAAAAACTTGCGTATTTGGAGCGCGATGTTTTTCTGGACAATGAAAATACCGAAGAGTATGCGGAAAAAGCAATGCTGCAGCTTATCAAAATTGCAAAAAAACGCGGTTACGGAATAGGAATCGGTCACGTCCAAAGTGACAAACTTTATCCTGTTTTGGAAAAATACAAAGCAAAACAAGACGAACTTGAAATCGAATTTGTTCCATTATCAGATTTAATTTTATAATTTTAAAAAAAAGAGATACTATATCGAGATTTTTTTGTATACTTCATATCCTACTAAATGAGGAACGTTTATGGATACCGACCTTCTGAGAAAAGATTTTGAAGATTACTGCAAATCCGGCAAAACAAGTACAGATATTCTTTCGTTATTGGGCTCATTGATAAGAGCTGTCGATTTTGAAAAGGGCGAAGATATTGCAATAGATATTCTGAATGAAGTTTCAATGGAGCTTATCGGACTTTCAACCGAAATGGAAAGTTTCAAGCAGAAAAATGTAGAAACTTCCACAAAAAAAGTAATTACAGAATATATGCTCGCTTTTCTGGGAAAAATAGAAAGCAATATTTTAAACAATTCAAAAATAGAACTTCTGCTGCATGAAAAAATCAAGAAAATGATCGATGATTACCGCAAAACGAATTATTTCTCGAAAATAATCGTTGTCACAAAAACAGATAATCTGATTGATACAATTTACAGCAATGATATTTCATTCGTAAATCATATACGAAAAGTTCTGACCTGCTGCTCTATGGAGTCTCACGTTCTGAATTCTCTTATCGAAACGTACAATGATATTTTGGATGACGGAAATTTCAGTGAAATTAAAGTCGCTTTCCGAAAATGTCTTCTCGAACATAAGGAAGAAGATGACGACAGATACTGCAAGTTCTGGAAAACGCTTCATGATATTTCATCTATGAACACATGCCTTACCTTGCAGGAATCATTCAACGACTATATGGAAACAGCCGAATCTTACAGAAAAAATTTCATATCGCCGCTTTTGGCACTTAATGATTCGCAAAGCCATAGCGAAAATAATTTTCAGCAGATTACTTTCAATGAAAAAGAATATTTCGTAAGTTCCATTTTTATTCAGGAGAATAACAATGCCAAAACCGAAAAATTGATACTTCAGCTGCGCGCGTTAGGATACGAAAACGAGGCAGACTTACTTGAAAAACAATATTCCATGAATCGCAGTGTCGATGAAATCGAAGACTCACTCGGCAGTTTACCGGCTGAATTCAGAAGCAGTTTGCTTCAACTGAGAAAAAACCAGCAAACATGCATCGGACATCTGATCATATCCGACCCAATAGCAGAAATTTACGAAAAAAACGGAGTATTGAATTTCATAATAAAAATGTTTCTGAATTCGATAAACAAAATATGTGAAATTCTGCTGCTGAATGAACATACATTTCAGGATTTCCAGCAAAATATTTTTGTTACATTGCAGCAAATTTCTTATCTGCGTGATCCTAATACAGCATCGCATCAGGACAGAGTTTCT
Source organism: Spirochaetales bacterium (assembly GCA_022508205.1). GTDB lineage: Bacteria > Spirochaetota > GWE2-31-10 > GWE2-31-10 > GWE2-31-10 > RGIG8597. The sequence goes on along the minus strand of JAFLVQ010000140.1, from coordinate 705 downwards.
ATTTATACGCAAATATTGGCAACTATACTTCTTGATAAAAAAGAAAATCATTCTTTGGACGAGCTTATTCAAAAAAATAATCTGCCGGCAGCTTCCGACTACTTTTTAATCAGCAAAGAGTATATTCGCGATTTATTATACGGGGCATCTCTTCACGATTTGGGGAAAATAGGAATAAACGATTCGATATTGAAAAATCCAAATAAACTTACCAATGAAGAATTCAAAATAATGAGAAATCACACAATTTACGGCGAAGAAAAATTTTCACTGATTCTAAAAGCCTGCGGACAGCATTCATTCTTGAAATTAGCATCAAAATTGGCAAAAAATCATCATGAAAAATGGAACGGTACCGGTTACCCGGCAGAAAAAAAAGGATTTGAAATCCCATTATCGGCAAGGATTTTAACAATTGCCGATGTTTATGACGCATTGCGAATTACCCGCTCATACAAACCGGCATTTACCCACAAAGAGGCATTCGACATTATCGTTTCCCAAAAAGGGACAGCGTTTGATCCTGTATTGACTGATATTTTCATAGAAAATCATCAGAAATTCGCCAATATTTCCCGGAACAAAAAAACCGAACAAACTTAATGCGGCGCAAAATTATTTTTTTGACACTTATTTTTGCGTCCTGCACACTTTTTTCGCAATCGCCAAAACTCGAAATGCGCGGAGCCGACATTTCATATCTCG
>JAFLVQ010000014.1 GCA_022508205.1 Spirochaetales bacterium | reverse complement strand
AAAAAACATAATGCAGTATCTTTGATACTTCTCTATTTACGGAATCGAAGTACTAAAAAATTAAAAAAATATGTAGCTGTCAAAAGATTAAGTGCTATTTGATTATGTTGATTAAAATATTTTGAATTGATGAGCTTTTTTTGAAAAAAATTGATATATTCTGTTAATTGTGCAATAACTACGATAATTTTTACAGGGTTATGGTGATAAGTGGTAATATGTTGTCGGATTATAAAATGGAAATAACTGAGCTTACGGAAAAAGCAGAAGAATATCGTCGCTTTTCCGGTTTGATCAGAGCAAGAGAAGATCTAACGCATTTAACGGAAAAATCTAAAAAAGATGATTTTTGGGAAGATCAGGAAGAAGCCGGTAAAATTTTAAAAAAGATAACTAAATTACAGAACAGAATTGTACCTTGGGATAATTTTTTTAAAGAAATAGATGATATGAATACGCTTTATGAAATGGCGGTTGAGGCCAATGCAAATGAGTATGAAGCGGAAATATCGGATTATATAAAGAGTTTGACAGATGAGTTGCATAAACTGGAATTTATGGAATTATTATCCGATGAGAATGACAGCTGCAATGCAATTATCAATATTCATCCGGGAGCAGGCGGAACCGAAGCCTGCGATTGGGGAAATATGTTGTACAGAATGTTTACTCGTTGGGCTGAGAGGCGTGGATTTAAGATTGAAGTTCTCGATTGGCAGGATGGCGATGGTGCGGGAGTAAAAAATGTGACTGCATTAATCGAAGGTGATTACGCTTATGGTTTTTTGAAATACGAATCGGGAATTCACAGACTTGTGAGAATTTCTCCGTTTGATGCTAACGCTCGCCGTCATACATCATTTGCCGCAGTTTATGTTACTCCCGATATTGAAGATGACATTGATATTGAAATAAAACCAGAGGATTTGCGGATCGATACTTACAGAGCGGGCGGTGCCGGCGGGCAGCATGTCAACAAAACAGATTCGGCAGTTCGGCTTACTCATTTGCCGACGGGAATTGTTGTTCAGTGTCAAAACGAACGTTCTCAATTAAAAAATAAAAGCACTGCAATGAAAATTTTAAAAGCAAGACTTTATGATTTTTATAAAAAAGAGCAGGAAGCTGAGAAAGAAAAAAATAATCCGGAAAAGAAGGATATTGCATGGGGATCTCAGATCAGAAGCTATGTATTCCAGCCATATACTATGGTAAAGGATCATAGAACAAAAATCGAGAATGGTAATATTCAGGCGGTAATGGACGGGGATATTGAGAGCTTTATTGATTCGGAGCTTAAAATGTTCTGTTTAAAATAAATAATTTAAATATTTTTACTTGAAAAATGTTTAAGTTATGTTTAGAATAAATTAAATAATTTGGATGGGATAGGATTATGGCATCTAGAGTTCTTATTGTTGATGATTTGGCTTTTATAAAACTTATAATTAAGGATACTCTTGAAAAGACTGGGTTTGAAGTCGCTGGAGAAGCATCAAACGGTGTGGAGGCAATTGAACAATACAAAAGACTGAGACCTGATATTGTTTTAATGGATATAACAATGCCTAAAATGGATGGAATTCAGGCTCTTCAAGAGATTGTGAAAATAGATCCACAAGCTAAGGTTATTATGTGTTCAGCCTTAGGACAGCAGAAGTTGATTATTCAGTCTATTCAATTAGGGGCGAAGGACTTTATAGTTAAACCTTTTAAACCAGAAAGAATTGTAGGTGCAATTAAAAAAGCATTAAACATGTCTTAATGTTTGCAAAGAAAATATATTTTTTATTTTTATCGTTAAGTTTTTCTTATGTCCTTCTTTTCCCAGAAAGGATGCCTAATTTTTTTTTGGAAAAAGAAGAATCTGATTTTTTAAATAAGTTATTCACTATAAATGTAGGAATAATGAGGTTTAAAAAAAACGGAAATATTAATGATATTAAACCTTTGGATTCCGAAGAAATTATGAATTCATTCAAAAATGAATTTGAACTTATCCAAGCGGCTAAGCTTTCGGATGAAGAAGCTCTTTTAAAAGCATGGGCTCTTTTTAAAAAAGATTCAACTTCTGCTTCGGTAAATATTGAGAATGTATTAGAGGATCAAATTCGTTACCAAAGTAGTAGTCTTTTTTTAAAGAAGAAAGCTGTCAAGATTGTTTTAGCGAAAATGAAAACATCTTCCGATTACGTTTCAATCAGTAATAAATGGTATGAAAATTATCAAAGACCTGTATTTTCTTTGAATGTGCAAAATTTTATTGAGCGCCAAATAATTCCTTATAAAAATATTTGCGAAAATTCTTCCGCTTCTGTAGATTTTCTTGTAACGGGAGAAATAGAGAAAATAGAGCAAGGATATTTAGTTTCAATAGAATTTTATTCTTATCTTGTAGACAAAATTTTTTATAAAGGAGCTTTTGTCTGCCACAAAGAATCAATTGCTCAGGACGTTTCAAATTTCATTAAACAAAATGCATCTAAAATTTTTAAAGTTAATTACGCTACTTTGGAAGTAGACACGAGGAAAGATGAATGCGAAATTTATGCTGATTATTCATATTTGGGAAAACAAAAGGTAACACTTGATTATATTGTTCCTGGAAAATATTTATTTTCTTTTTTAACAAAAGGAAGTACGCCTTACAAAGAAATTATTGAAGTTTTTCCAAATGAAGAAAAGAAAATTCTTGTAAAAACTGAACTGCGCCAATATTTGCAGACGGTTTTTTTTAATATTGAACCTGCCGGTACAAAAATTTTTGTTAATTCTCAATTTAGGGGAATTACGCCATTTTGGGATTCTCTGCCGGAAGGTGAATATATTCTATCTACAAAAACAAATTCTTATCATCAAGATTACCGATATTCTTTTAGTATTGAGGAAATAAAAGACGAAGATTTGAATTTTTCGTTTCATTTAATGACTAAAGATTTATCGAAAGAATTTAAATTGAAAAAAGGACTCTACTATTCGGCATTTTGGAATTTTACATTTTCTTTAGTTACAATGATTCCTTTAGTAATAATAGCAGTCGATTATTATGAAAAAGCTTCTTTATCCAGTGAATATTATACAAATGATATTAAATCAAAACTTGAGATGGATCCCGATTACTTAGCAGTTCCATTTATAGAAACAGACTACGGGAAAAAAATTTATACTCTTTCAGAGTCATTGCGTTTTTTATCCATAGGCGTTGCAGTTTATACTGTATTATCGCTTGGCTGGTTATTCTACTCTCTTTTTGATTATATAAATATTCTGGAGAAAAAAGATTTTATTCCACTGATTTCTTTCTATTCGGAAAATAACAAAAGTGCGGTTTCTATAGGCGGCAGTATTTCTTTGGGAAAGAGGAAGAATGTTAATATCAGATAAGACTTATTTTCCCGTCAGCAGAAATGCCGATTATTGAGCTGCATTGAATACATTTGAATTTTCCTGGTTTACTTACTTTTAATTTTTTTCTGCATGATGGGCATTCAAATATTTGAGGAAAACATGAGTTTGTCTCGGTTGGCGATATTCCTAAAACTTTTAAACTTTCATCCATATTGTCGGTAATAGTAAAAAATTTGGAAAAACCAAGTAGCTGGAAAATCTCTAAAACTTTTTGCTGTAAATTTGCCAATACAATGATTCCATTTTTTTCTTTTATAGACTTTAAAAAGACCATAAATGTTCCTACACCGGTAGAAGAAACATAAGTCAGTTTTGTGCAATCGAATATGATTTTTGTATATGAAGAAATTATATTAAGAACTTCTTTTTGAAGATCAGGGGAGTTGTATGTATCAATTAATCCATCAAGTTTGAGAATAATTACTTTTGAATTACCTGTAAATTCTTCCGCATTTAACTTTAATGAATCTTTTATATTAATAGATTTCCCCATTGTTTTCTCCAAAAAATATACTGCAATTTAAGATTTTACTTGCAGTATATTTTTTTTAGGATTTAAAATCAAGATTTTCTCAATTTTTTCTTTTCTATTTCGTACTGAGCTGCTGCCAGTCTTGCGATAGGAACTCTAAGCGGAGAACATGAAACGTAATTTAAACCTATGGAGGCAAAGAATTTTACCGAAACTGATTCGCCGCCGTGTTCACCGCAGACTCCCAGATTAATATCCGGTCTTGTTGAGCGACCTTTTTGAACTGCCATTTTTACTAATGAGCCGACACCTTTTTGATCTATCGATTGGAATGGGTCGTCATGGAAAATTGCGGCTTTCTTTTCATCGATATATTCGGGTAAAAATTTTCCTGAGTCATCACGAGACATTCCCAGAGTCATTTGTGTCAAATCATTTGTTCCAAATGAGAAAAATTCCGCATATTCGGCAATTTCATCAGCGAGTAACGCAGCTCTCGGAATTTCAATCATTGTACCGACTTTATATATAATAGAAGAATTGTATTGTTTTAATATGCTGTCGGCGACTGTTCGGACTTTACTTTCCAGCAAGTGGAATTCTTTGGTATCGATTATTAACGGGATCATTATTTCGGGATGAACTTCTATGCCATTTTTTTCGCATTCACACGCAGCTGTTATAATCGCAGTAACTTGCATTTCCAAAATTTCGGGGTATGTGATTGCCAAGCGGCAACCGCGGTGTCCCAGCATTGGGTTTGTTTCTTTTAATTGATGAACGCGAGCTGTTATTTTTTCAACACTGATATGCAACTCATCGGCAAGTTTTTTCTGCTGTTCTAAAGTTTGTGGTGCAAATTCATGCAAAGGCGGATCAATTAACCGAATGGTAACAGGATAATGATTCATTGACGTAAAAATACCTTTGAAATCATCGGTTTGGAATGGCAGCAATTTTGCCAACGCGTTTTTGCGTTCTTCCAAACTATCCGCTACAATCATTTCCTGAATTGCCATTCTTCGTTCTTCCGAACCGAAAAACATGTGTTCCGTTCTGCACAAACCTATACCTTCGGCTCCTAATTTTCTGGCAGCATCCGCATCTTCCGGACTGTCGGCATTGGTTTTTACTTTTATCTTTCTGATTTCATCAGCCCATTTCATGATTTCATAATAAGATTGAGGCAGTTCGGGAATACATAGCTTTAACTTTGTTTTGTAAATATAGCCGTGGGAACCGTCTAATGTAATTTCGTCGCCTTCTTTGATTGTATGTTTTCCGATAGTGAATTCTTTTTTGTCATAATCGATTTCCAAAACTCCGCAGCCTACAATGCAGCATTTTCCCCAACCTCGTGCAACAACCGCAGCGTGCGAAGTTTTACCTCCGGTTGCTGTTAAAATTCCTTGTGCTACATGCATTCCGCCGACATCTTCAGGGGAAGTTTCTTTTCTTACCAGTATAACTTTTTCTTTTTTTGCAGCTAATTCTTCCGCTTTTTTTGCAGAAAATACAACTTTTCCAGTTGCCGCGCCGGGAACAGCGTCTATTCCGTGACCGATATAGCATTCTTTTAATTGCTCTTTTTGTGACGGATCGATAACCGGGTAAAAAATACCTTCTATATCATTAGGTTTTATTCTTTCTACAGCTTCTTCTTTTGAAATCAAGCCTTCTTGAACTAAATCATACGCAATAACAAACGATGCTTTTGGAGAACGTTTGCCGCTGCGGCATTGCAGCATATACAATTTGTTGTCTTCAACGGTAAATTCCAAATCCTGCATATCTCGATAATGATGTTCGAGCTTTTTTCTTACATTTACAAGTTGATCGTAAAGAATGGCATTCTTTTTGTGCAGTTCATCCAGTTTCATCGGAGTTCTGATTCCGGCAACGACGTCTTCTCCCTGGGCATTTACAAGATAATCTCCGTAGAAAATATTTTCTCCGGTATTTGGATCCCTTGTAAAACAAACGCCGGTTCCGCTGGTTTCGCCCATGTTCCCGAAAACCATCTGCACAACATTTACGGCAGTTCCATAGATATTTGAAATTTTTTCTACTTCACGGTATTTGACCGCTTTTTCACCCATCCAAGAATGGAATACCGCATCGATAGCACCCCAAAGCTGCTTCATCGGATCCTGCGGAAAATCTTCTCCCAACTCATTTTTATAAATCGCTTTAAATTTTTCCACAATGTCTTTTAATTCGTCGGTATTTAAATCGGTATCTCCGACTTTTTTATCGTCGGGAATATTCAATCGATTTCTTGTTTTTGTATTTTTTGTCTCTTCAAATATTGAATCGAATTTTTCTCTGGCAATATTTTTTGCAATCGAACTGTACATTAATATAAAACGCCTGTATGCGTCATAAGCAAAACGTTCGTTTTGAGTCTTTTTAGCCAAGCCTTGAACGGAATTATCATTCAATCCGAGATTCAAAATAGTTTCCATCATTCCGGGCATAGAAATCGGAGCACCGGAACGCACTGAAACCAGCAGCGGATCTTCAGGATCTCCGAGTTTTTTACCGACAATTTTTTCCAGATTCTTTAAATTTCTTTCTACCTGCTCTTCCAATCCGTCCGGATATTGACTGTTGTTTTTAAAGAAAAGATTGCAAACTTCGGTAGTTATCGTAAAACCGCCGGGAACGGGAAGACCGATTCGAGTCATTTCCGCAAGTCCGGCACCTTTACCGCCCAATAGATTTTTCAAATCTCCATTTCCTTCGGCAATTTTGTTCCCGAAGAAATAAACATATTTTTTATTGTTTACCATGTGTCCTCCTTATATATCTAAAAAAAATTATATTGCTTTTGAAAAAAATAGCAATCTTGAAATAAAAAGGTGAACGTTTGCTCTTTTTTTGATTGAAATTGATATTTGGACAAAAAAAACTTCTCCGAATAAACATCGGAGAAGCCGGAGTTTAAGAAATTTTTTCTGAAGGACTTTTATGACTCCATAAATACTTTTAATTTATCACTTCGAGATGAATGGCGTAATCGGACTAATGCTTTTTTTTCGATTTGACGAATTCGTTCCTTTGTCAAATCGTATTTTTCGCCTATTTGTTTTAAGCTCATGGATTTATCACCATTTAGCCCGTAACGATATTTAATAATTTGTTTTTCTTTCTCGGTCAATGTATTCAAAACTTTGTTAATTGCTTCATGCAATGCTTGTTTTTCCACTTCTTTTTCCGGAGTATCATACTTTTCGTCGGTAATGAAATCCGAAATGCAGGATGAAGTTTTTTTATCTTCGTAAGTCGGAGTTTCCAGCGAGATCGTTTCTCTTGAGACATTCAGCAGATGTTTTACCAATTCCTTGTCCATTGCAAGTTCTTTTGCAATTTCTTCCGGAGTCGGCTCTATGTTGTTGCGCAGTTCCATAAGACGTTTTGTCTTTTCAATTTGTACAAGCTCGTTTGCACGATTTAGCGGCAGTCTTATTGCTCTGGAACGTTCACAAATTGCTTTTAAAATTGACTGACGAATCCACCACACCGCATAACTGATGAAATGAAAACCGCGTTCGACTTCAAATTTATCAATAGCTGTAATTAATCCCATATTTCCTTCATTGATTAAATCTGACAAAGGGATTCCGCGATTTTTGTATTTTTTTGCAACAGTAACGACAAAACGGAGATTTGCTCTGATTAACTTTTCTTTTGCTTTTTGGTCTCCGTTTCTTGCTGCGACAGCTAAAGTTTCTTCTTCTTCTCTTGTTAATAAAGGGATTTTACTGATTTCGTTTAGATAATAGGACAGCGGAGAACTTCCTTTGTTTTCAGAATAAATAATTTGTTTTGCTTCGCTCATTTTTTGATACCTCATGCGTGCTTTAGCATTGAGAATGCCAATAGAAAAATAATCGTGTAACTTGTTTATATATAAGTAATTACACGTATTGATCAAAAATGTAAAATTTACAAATTGTGTAATTATTGCACAATTTATTAACGCTTGGGAAAAACAGCTGAAAAAGTGTTTCTGAATTACACAACTTTTCTTTTTACAAAAATTATTTTGTGTTTCTAATCGTAACAACACGCGATTTTGTGTTGTCTTTATGGATAAAAATACATTTATTGGAGGTATTTCCCCGTATATCAAATACTTTTTCTTGTCTTTCATTAAGCTCAGTAAATAATTTTTTATGGTAGGCAATGGCTTTATACTCTTCAAGAGAATGTTTGTTGCCGTCATAATACGCAAAAGAATCCACTGTTTCACCTTTATGCGAAGTTATGTACATAAAACCGGCAGTTTTAGGCAGCCTTTTGTTCCAACAGACCGCATAATAATTTTTGCTGCTTAATTTTTGTACAACCGGATTTTCATCTTCCGTAAGTTTAAAAATAAAGCGAATAACATCTTTTTCCGCTAATGAAACCGACGGCAGTTCTATTGTAAAAAACGTGGAACGGTGAAAAATATGAAGTGCATAACCATGAGTGCTTCCGGCAGAAACGCAGTATAATTCCAACTTTTGCGATGCCTTTTTTGTATGCTGCAAACGAATCTGCAAGAAATTCAAATCACTTGGATTTCTGTTTAGATAAGGAATCGCGACGGCGGCAGTACTTGAATTATCAGATGTATCAACGGCAGTTAACTGCACTGTATCATTTATGCAGCGGTCGTTTTGGTAACTCTCGAAAATTTTGCTTTCCACATACATATTTGCAATAGGAAAGCTGTTTTCAAAATAAAAAGTTTCCTCCTTAGGTGTTATGAGAGTTAGTGCTTTCAACGGTTCATCGAATTGAAAAATTATTCTGTCGTCGGGAGAATAAAAAGTTCCGCAGAATACCGGAGCATCAAAATCGATTACAGCCGGAGTTTTTTGAAAACAACTGCATAAAGATAAAAAAAGAATGATTAAAAAAAAGTTTCTCATACTGACTATAAAGACTTTTTTTTCATTTTTGCTGCACGATTCTGAGAAAAATGTTTACAGAAGTAGTTTTTTTGCTGTGCAAAGACCGGTTATTCTTCGGTAATGAAAATTTCGACACGCCTGTTTTTTTTGCGATCTTCTTCCGTACTATTTGAAGCTATTGGCTCACTTGCACCTTTCCCTTGTATTTCGGTGTTTTTCGGATCAATAGCATTGTAGCGAAGCAGTTCTTTGGAAACCGATTTTGCTCTTTGTGCAGATAATTTCATTTGCGCTTCGGGCGTTCCGCGGTCGGCTGTATGTCCTACAATTCTTATGTGTTTGTCCTTATGCTTTGCCAGTATCTTGGCGATTTCTTTCAGGCGCAAAGCTTCCTGCTTTGTAAGTACCGCGCTGTCCGGTTCAAACCTGACATTCTCAAGTGATAATTTTAATCCGTCGGTTGTTTCGGTAATATTTACATTTTCGAGTTTCTGCTTTTTAATATCATTTTCGATTTTCGACAATTCTTTTTTCTTATCGATTGCGGATTGGATTTTTGTCCAAACGCGATTGCCCGAATCAATAAATCGGTATGTATCCATTGATGCGGTAATTATTGTGTAGTCACGTTTGTATGTTTCTTTCAGCGGTCTGTTTTCTTTAAGACTGAAAAAAAGTGTGTTGTCTGATACTCCGGTCACTTTATAGATGTTTGGGTCAATGGAATTATTTCCGTTATTTGTAATATCGATATTGCATGTATACGATATTTCGGCAGTCTGCAAATCGTCGGAATTTACCCCGATGAATTTGTAATTGACTTTTACCGGGAGCTGCGAAATTGCTCCGTTTGAAAAAAAATCATGAACTTCCATACCGTCGGATTTCCACGTTGTTCCCGGAATAACATTTTCTTCGGGGAACAGCGGAATATTTCTCATTACAGGGAAAATCGAATCGGCAGGAATGAAAACTGTTCCTTTTGAATCTTTGTAATAGTTTACCAGAATATTTTCTTTGATTTCCCGAATATCGTTTTTGTCGATATTATCGTTTATATAATAAAAGCCGTCGTCTTGTATTTTTGCGATTCCCGACTCGTCGATTTCCAGAATGTTTGTATTTACTTTATAATACTGTGTATAAAAAAACGGCATTTCCCGATTGATAATCTGTGAACCTTCTATATTGGTTTCTACCTTAAACTTGGAACCGGGAATGTAGTTGTATTTCAATTCCAGTGAAAAGGCTGCATTTTGTATAAAAATAAATGCCAGTGCAAATGAAAAAAATTTAGTTGTAGTCAAACTCTTTTTCAAGAAGTTCTTTGATTTTATTGAATGCTTCAACTTCATCTTCTCCTTCCGTGATGATTTCTACTTTCGCACCTTCAAACATTTCGAGGATGATTGTTTGTAATACGCTTTCCGGATTAGCGGTTTTGTTATTATAATTGAGTGTAATTTTTGATTTGAATGATTTTGCTGCAACTGCAAGTTCTGCGGATGGACGAGCGTGTATTCCTTTGGAATTTATTATCGTAGCGTATCCTTTAGTCATTTTATTAATCTCCTGATGCGACTTTCGTTAATAAGAACAATGCATTCTAATATGTTTATTTTTTTATGTAAACAATTTTTACAAAGCGGTATATATGCTGCAATTAAACAATTTTGACATTTGTATAAATTGTATGTATAACAGCAATGTTGAATTAAAATCAGTATTGATTATCGGGATAAAATTTTATGGATAACAGAGATTATATCAGTGTAAGTGAATTTACAGATATATTGAAAATAACAATGGAGCGATTTTTTGACCGTATTTGCTTGCGCGGTGAAATTTCCGGGTATCGTCCGTCATCTTCCGGGCATTGTTATTTTACTCTTAAAGATGCCGAAGCGACAATCAGCGCAGTGATTTTTCGTTATAAATTACCGCAGATATTGTCTTCGTTTCGTGAAAATGGACTTGATGCAATAAAGGACGGTCAATCGGTTTTGGTAGAAGGCAGCTTTAGTTTGTATAAAAAAGGCGGTTCATATTCGATTGTTGTCGATAAAATGGTTCCGGCAGGAATCGGGTCTTTGTATCAGAAATTCGAGCAGCTGAAAAAAAAGCTTGAAGCGCAGGGGCTATTCGACAATAAACGCAAAAAAGCAATACCGGAACATCCGGAGTGCATTGGTGTGGTAACGGCGGCAACAGGCGCGGCACTTCAGGATGTTTTGAATATTTTAAGACGCCGCAGTCCGCAGACTAAAGTGGTTGTGTTTCCAACGGCAGTTCAAGGAAATGACGCGAAATATCAAATAGCAAGAGCAATTCGATATGCTGACAGCCAATACAGAAAAAAAGGCAAATATGCAGTCGATGTGCTTTTGGTTGTTCGCGGGGGAGGCTCTTTGGAAGACTTATGGTCGTTTAATGAACCGGAGGTCGCTTACAGTATTGCCGACTGTGAGGTACCCGTAGTCAGCGGAGTAGGGCACGAAATAGATTTTACAATTACCGATTTTTGTGCGGATTTGCGCGCGCCCACTCCTTCGGCAGCAGCCGAAATCGTCAGCCCCAATAACTGCGAACTTGAAGAACAAGTTTCCGCATTGACGGCGCGCATCGAAAGTTTTATGCGAAATCAGCTTATTTTAGTCAGGAGTCGGTGGCAAACATACAGAACGGATGTGTTGTATCAAAAAATGCGGCGCATTTGCAATGATTGTGCGCAGTATTCGTACCTTGAAGAACGAATCGAAATGCTGTTCAGAAATATGCTGGAAAGCAAAAGAAACCGCATTCAATTATTTACCGAAAAAGTGATTTCGATGAATCCTCAGCAGATATTGAATCGAGGCTATGCCATGGTTTATGATACGGCCGGGAATGTAATTTCCGATTCGTCAAAAGTCAGTGCCGGTGATGCTGTATCCATAAAAGTAAAAAACGGTGACATAAAAGCCGTTGTCAGTCACTGATTTGTCAATCATAAGGAAGAAAGCATGAATATAAAAAATTACTTTGCGAATAAAAGGCGAATTCTGGTCAATGCGGTTTTTGGCGGCATACTGATATTTGTTTGTGTATTTTTTTTGTTTCCGGCACGAAATAGCACTGTTTTGCTGCGAGTGCGTCTGGCGGAAGTTTTTGCGGCATCATTGTTTTTTGGTGCGATTGCTTATATTTTGGGACACGGCAAAGAAGATTGTAAAAGAAATGCCGGAGTGCTGCTTTCGGCTTTTGTTTTTTCCGTTACGCTTTTTTGGGCACAGTTTGGAATTGATTTCGGTGATGATGGACTGAATTCCACTGTGTCATGGTTTTTTGTTAATGAAGGAATGAGCGGCAACTCAAATCGATTTTATATCGGTTCTACGATTTTGAACGGTATTTGGCTGAATCTGCATACGCCGCCGCTGCTGTTTTGGAATCGGTTAGGTGCGGTTTTGATGATTACCATAGAATTTTTGCTTGTGTATAAGATGTTTCGCAAATACAGCACAGCTGCGGTGTTTCTGGGAATTGCGACAGCGTGGGGAACGTTGATAGGGCTTCGCGGAACTGCGGAAATCGCATTGAATTACAGTTCGATGCCTGCGTTTTTGTCGACAATATTTATTTATTTCCTTTATCTTGCAGATTCATATCATCAAAAAGAAAATGCAAAATTATCCATAAGAAATTTCGGAATATCAAAAAGCAATATTTATACGTTCTTTTCCGGCTTGACGGTTTTGCTTGTTGTCTTTTCGCGTCTGCCGATGTTTACGCTTGTAATTTTCGCGTTTTTTTACTTTGGTTATATGGCTTTTTGCCGGCGTGACGCGAACGTTTTTTTCGGTAAGATGATATGGTTCATTTTCGGAATGGCGGTAATGACGGCATTGCTTGCGATTTTCTCGTATTTTGTCGACGGAATGGCTGAAATCGGCATAACGCTTCTTCAAAGTGCAAGGGATATGATTTTCAGAGCGGAAAAAGTTACGGCGGGACCGGCGGCGAATTTTGCGGGTGAAGGAAAAGTAACTTATTTGCAGTTTCTGATTCTTTTGTATTTAAAAGGAGCTGCGATTATTATTGCGTCGTCGTTATTGTGGCTTTGCGTATGGATTTTCGGCGGAAGAATACTTGTGTTTGTGGAAAAAAAGTGTGGTCTGCGCGGGAAACCCGAGATGTTTTTCTTGTTTGCCGTTTTTGCGCTTGGGCAGTTGCTTGTATTCGGAAAGTTTTTGGCAACAACTTGGTACTACTTTTTTTACGGCTTTATTTTGTCCGTCTATATTCTGCTGATAATACGCCGGTCGCCGTGCGGTAAATTATTTTTCTTTTTGTTCTGGGGAATCGTATGGGCCGTATGTTCTATGCTTGGCTCGAATACCGGTGTAAAACAAATGCTGATGGGGGCGTTTCTGCTTTGTCCGACAGTAATGGCGGCTATGCAAAATGAATTTGAAAACAGCGGGAAGATTTTTCGGAAGCGGGAATCGGCGTTGATTTTTGCTGCGATGACCGGTTTTTTTGTCTTATCATGTTATGCGAAAATTTTTGACGTTAATTTACGCGATGTAAACAAAATCCGCTGTACGGCGAAAATCGACGACCCGTTTTTTACCGGTATAAAAACAGGTGAATTGCGTGCAAAGGAAGTAGATACAGTAATGAAAATACTTCGCTCGGAAATGAAAGAGGACGACACATTTCTATGTTTTAACAGTATTCCGATGTTTTATTATGCGTTAAATAAAAAATTTTTGCTTTCCGATCCATGGATTGTGCAGATGAGTGACAGCAGTGTTGCAGATGAGCTTGCACAGCTGCGTGCGGAAAATCGAAGTCCCGACTATGTTTTGTTTTCCGTATACTCGGGACGTGATGCGGATTGGTCGAAATCAAAAGTTACATTCAGTACCGGTGAAGGGGAAAAATACAATATCATAACCGAATTTGTATCTCATTCCGAATACGAAACAATTTTCGCGGATGATTATTTCCTTATTTACAGAAAGATACGGTAAGGAATGCAGCAGTGGTTTTGAATAATGCTTTGGAAATAAACCGAATCTTTTTGCCGATGTTTTCTTTTCCCGGAATGACCGCTTTAGATGCTACAGCCGGAAATGGGCATGATACATTGCAGCTGAGCCGACTTTCCGGTGAAAACGGGTGTGTTATTGCAATGGATGTGCAGGAAATGGCTTTGGCTAATACAAAAAAACTTTTGGATGAAAAAGCGGAATTCGATAATGTTCGGCTTGTACTCGATTCTCATGTAAATGCGGCTTCTTATGTGCACGGCAAAGATTTGCAATTAGCAGTGTTTAATCTCGGTTATTTGCCGGGCGGAAATAAAAATATAACTACGAATGCGGGTGATATAATCGATTCGTTAAGCAGTTTGTTTCCTGTTTTACTGCCCGGCGGTGCGGTTTTTGTGACTGTCTATCCCGGACATTTGCCCGGACAAAAAGAAGCTGCTTTGCTTGAAACATATTTTTCCCAGCTGTCGCAGAAAGAATTTTCCGTGATGAAAAGTTTATTTGTTAATCAGAAAAATTCTCCGCCGCAGTTTTTTATTATAAGCAAACGGTAGCCAAAACGGGAAATCCGTTTTGTACTGTTAGAATGCAATTGTTATTCCTGAATCTTCCGGCAGTACGTTTATCGTGCTTACCGAAACGTAGCCGGAGCGAACGGCAGCTATATCTGTTATCAAATCGGGATCGTCGTGATTGCGGATTGTCCCCTTGACTTGAATGTAGCTTTCTCCTGTGGGCGATTTGAGCCTTATTATTTCATCTTGATAGCGCATTTCTTTTGATGCAATTGTGTGTTTTATTCCTGCAAAATTATTTGTTCCGCCCGGAAAATTTACATTTATAAGATGGCGGTTTGTTTTCGGCTGTGAATTTGCCGCTTGTACCAGAACAGTGAAATGGCTGTCGAGAAATCTTTCTATTTCGGCGTAATTTATGTGGCGTGACAAAGCACCGATTGCGTCTTCGCCGTTATGCATAATTCCGGAAGATAACGATATTGCCGGGTATCCGTGTATAACAGCTTCTTTTGCCGCACTGACCGTACCCGAATAAAGCGTGTCTAATCCTATGTTATAGCCGAGATTTATTCCCGATATTATCAAATCCGGTTTTACGGGAAGCAGCCCGCAAAGTCCCGCATTTACGCAGTCGGCGGGTGTTCCGTCGAGAATCCAAAAACGGTCTGATTTTTCGATTAACATCATTTTTTCGGTGAAAGTAATACTGTGTGATTTTCCGCTTTGTTCTTTATACGGTGCTATAACGTATATTTCATGGTTTCGTTCTGAAAAATATTTCAGCAAAAAAAGCAGGCCTTCGGCTTTGTAGCCGTCATCATTGCAGATGAACAATTTCATGATTTTCCTCCGAGTACGGTTTTGTTTTATAGATTACCTTACTGTAAAAAACTTTTGTTCGGCTGAAGAAAATTATTTTATTTTCTGTTTTCTTGCGCCGATAGGGTAAGATAAATATAATGATATTTAGGACAATACAATAAAAACGAGAGGTTTGTCATGTCAGATAAAACATTTACGGCTGGAAGTGAAGAAGATTTTATTCGTATGCTGCAGGAGCAGATGGCAAATGGCGGTATAGGTGATGATGTTGATTTATCAAACTTGACACTGCCGGATGAAGCTCAGACCGGTTCGGAAGAAGAAACCGCAGGCAAAGAAAAGGAAAAATTCCATCGTCCTGTAACTTTGGCTGACAGAATAATAAAAATAACAAGATGGAACAGAAATGTTGTCGAGAACGGAATAAAAGTTGTCATGTATTTTGTTATTCCGTTGATTTTTAATGTGTTGTTTTTATTTGTATTTTCCCAATTCGATGCTTTTACCAAAATGATTTTGTTGATAACGATAACCGGAGTTTTCTCTTTTTATTTATACTTGATTTTTCGCTCTCAAACGGAAATTGCTACTGATGCGGCTAAGTTGGTTCTCGATGATATGGGCAAAGGGAATCTCGCGTTTGACATTTCCAGAGATGAAGATTTGCAAATGTCTCTTTCCGATTTGGCAGAACCTATTGACAATGTTATTAAAGAAATGTCCGACTCTATTTCCAAAATAGAGCTTTCGGTTCTTGATATTGTGGGAAATTCCGATGCATTGGCTTATTTTGCCAACTCAATGGCAGATAAAACATCTCAGCAGGAAAATGCGATTTCCAAAATTGATAATTCCACAAAACTAATGAATGAATCAATGCAGTATATTATGAAAAATGTTGAATTGGCATATCAGAATTCCAAAGATTCGATTCAGGAAGCGGATAACAGTTCCGTTGAAATCCTTTCGCTGATTTCGGAGATGAAAAATATAAGCCAGATTTCGGATAAGATTGTGGAAACAATGCAGTTGATAGGGGAAATTGCCGATGAAACAAACCTTTTAGCATTGAATGCGACGATTCAGGCGGCTCATGCCGGCGATGAGGGGCGTGGCTTTGTCGTTGTTGCATCGGAAATTCGTAATTTGTCGGAATCAAGTGCGGCAGCTACAAAGTCGATTTTCCAAATTATAGAAAACATGGTTACTTCCATTGACCGCGGTGTTACCGTAAGTGAGAAATCAAAACATGCACTTTCAAAGATTATTAATTCCATAAAAGCAACGGAAGATTTGATGAAAGAAATTAACACTTCCATTAATCGTCAAACCGGAGAAACCGATAAATTGAAAGGCAGTGTCGAGGATATTAAAGATTTAACGCTTAACATTAACTCCGATACTCAGAATATGAAAGAAGCTATCAGCAACCTTGCCGGACAAGCTCAGATATTGAATGGAATTATTAAACATTTTGATGTTAATGCAGCGTCAGTCGGATCTGATGCGATATTCGGTGTCGATAATTAATTATATGTTTTTATGCGGAAATGTGTAGGAATTGATTTTGAAAACGCAAACTGCGAATCGACAAGTGCGTGTTCGTTTGGACTTGTTGTTTTGGAAGATTTCAAAATAACAGAACAGCGTTACTGGCTGATTAAACCGCCTACATCTTATTTTAAACCGGAATTTATTCGGATTCATGGTTTACAATGGAATGATGTTAAAGATTCACCTGCATTTGATGAAATTTGGAATGAAATAGAACCGTATCTTTCTGGTAGTCTGCTGTTTGCTCATAATGCGGGTTTTGATGCGGGTGTATTGCGTTCTCTTGTAAATTTTTATCACCTTCCGCACCAAGAGATGACTTATTTTGACACTCTTCAACTTTCAAAAGCAGCATGGAAACATTTATCGAGTTATAAATTAAACAGCTTGGCAGAATATATGGGAAAATCTTTTCGGCATCACAATGCATTGGAAGATGCAAGAATGTGCGCAGATATTGTGATTAAACTTGCCGACGAACGCAGAGTGTCTGATGTTGCGGCGTTAGTTCGACTTTATAATTTGAAAATAAAAAAGTTGTAGAGGAATGATCCATTGGTAAGCGTTATTATTCCTATTTATAATGCGGAAAAATTTTTGAAAAAGTGCGTATCTTCCGTTTTGGAACAGAGTTATAAAGACTTTGAACTTATTTTGATTGATGATGGGTCTGCTGATAATTCATCGGTAATTTGCAATGAGTTCGCCGAATACGATTCACGCATTGTTTTTATCCGCCAAAGTAATTCAGGTGTTTCGTCTGCACGAAACTGCGGACTGAACACTGCGAAAGGCGAATTTATCGCTTTTGTCGATAGTGATGATTATGTCGAAAAAGATTGGCTGAAAATGCAGATTGACGTAATGTCTGCGAATAATGCCGATGTTGTTGTCTGCGGGATAAAACTTGACAAGGAAGAACGAAAAATTTTTTGTCCGGAAAACTCCGTATGTACAAAAGAAGAATTGACTGCCGCATTGCAGGAATGCGGATTGTTGTATCCGGTTTTCAATAAACTGTACCGCCGTAAATGTATATCGAATGGTTTTAAAACCGGGATGAAATTCGGTGAAGATCTGCTTTTCAATTTGGAATATTTTCGACATATAGATAAAATTGCGATTGTTTCACAAGCATTGTATTTTTACAGAAAAGACAATCCAATGTCAGCTACTTCAAATTTCGGCAATAACAAATGTAAAGACATTATTTACCTTTATAAGCGAACTAACGAATTTTGTGAAAAAATCGGTGATGAAAATGTTCGCAGAAGAATGCAGGAACGATTTGTTGGTATGCATGTTTGGGATTATCTTGGGAATTTGCAGCGTTTGGCAGAAATTAGAGGCAGAACATATCGGGAGAATTATGAGTATTTCAAGTCGGCTTTGTCTTTTGTCGAAGATAAATGTTTTTTCAGAAAAGGTTTTAATTGTTTGTCTGGTGCGGATAAAAAGATTGCGGCGTATTTTGCGGATAAGGGTTTTGTTAATGCGTTATTGTGCTTTTTTAAAATGAAAATATTTGTGAAAAAATTACGATTGGAAATTAAAAAAAGAATATTCAGGAAATAATTTTTCGTGATTTTATCTGTTAAATATTGAATTTCATATTTTTTTTTTATACAATGCCTTCGCTTTTTTAATCAGTGCAAAGCTTATGCCGCACTGCTAAAAAGGTAAATCAATAATCTTACAGTTAAATTAAGGAGTTTATTCTGTCAACTAAAGAAAGAGATAAGGATTTGGAACCAAGAGTTAATGGAGAAATTCGAAGTTATGAGGTTTTGTTAATTGATGGGGAAGGAAATAAAGTAGGTGTAGTGCCGTTGAAAGACGCGTTGGAACGGGCAAAGGAAGTTGATTTGGATCTTGTCGAAATTTCGCCCAATGTAAAACCGCCGGTATGTAAGATTCTTGATTATGGGAAATTCAGATTTGAGAAAGATAAAAAAGAACGGGAAGCTAAAAAGAAACAGAAAAAGATTGAAATTAAGGAAATTCGTCTTCAACCGGGAATTGATTCGCATGATTACGAATTTAAATTGGAACATATCAAAAATTTCTTGTCTCACGGGGATAAAGTTAAGATTACTATTAGATTCAAAGGGCGCCAGATGGCTCATACCGATTTAGGACGTGATATTCTTTTTAGATATAAAGAGGATTTGACCGGAATAGGAGGAATCGAAGGCGATCCTGTTTTTGAGGGAAAGAGTATGTCTATGATAGTTGCCCCGATAACTAAAAAAACAAAACAGTAAGAGGAAAAAGATATTGTTCATTGTCTAACGTTGAGGTGTGTAAATTTTAGATAATGGCATGTCGGTGCTGCCTCTTTTATTGTTGTTTTAATATATTATAAAAAGGAGATCTGTAATGAGTAAAATCAAGCTGAAAAATAACAAAAGTGCAGCAAAAAGATTCAGAGTAACGAAAAACGGTAAGGTGCTTTACAGTAAACAAGGCAGAAGACATATCCTTACAGGTAAAACATCTAAAAGAAAAAGACAATTGGGAAAAGTGGGAACGCTCAAAGAGTGTGAAGCAAAAAGAGTTCGCAGACTTCTTCCAAATGGATCATATTAGTAGTAAAGGAGTAAATTATGCCTAGAGCTGTATCAGGAACTGTTCGGAAAAATAGAGTAAAGTCAGTATTGAAAAAAACAAAAGGGTATAGAGGAGCCAGATCAAAGCTGTACAGAACAGCTAAAAATGCAATGATTCATGCCCTTTCTTATGCCTATATCGGAAGAAAGCAGAAAAAAAGAACTTTTCGTCAATTATGGATTGCCAGAATTAATGGTTTTTGCCGAAATGAAGGAATTACATATTCCGCTTTTATCAATGGTTTAAAAAAGGCAAATATTACTATTGATAGAAAAAACCTTTCTAATTTAGCTATTGAAAATCCGGAAGCATTTAAAGAGTTGATAGCAAAAGCAAAAGCTGCTTTGAATTAATGTCCGGATTGAAAAGTAAAATATTTTATAGTTGATTTATTTTAATTAAAACCTTTCATAAAGAAAGGTTTTAATTTTCTGACATTGTGCGAACTGGAATTATTTTATTTTTATATATTTTTTGCTGTTATTGTGATTTTTAAGGGAGGAATGTGTGGATACTAACAAAATCGAAGAATTGTTTGAAAAAGTCAGAGCTGCAGGGAAAATAATTGCAGAATATAAACAATTATTGGATGCTGAGCGTTGCAAAGTCAGTGATTTGAAAAAACAAATTGTTTTTCTGCAAAAAGATAATTTATATTTAAAGGAAGAAAACGATAAACTGAAAAAGATTTCTTCTACGGCGGAAAAAATGCATAAAGAATTGGAAGATAAAATTATTTCAATGCTGGATGTTTTGCCGGATTTTGACACTATAAAAAATGAATCTTCAGCTTCGACTGTAGAAACAATATCGCCTGCTATAATGGAGATGGATTTTGATAACCGTAAAGATGGCATTAAAACGGAAGATAATAAGTCTTCTATTTTTGACAATGCTGCGCAGGAACCTGTTGCTGGATTTGAAAGCGAATCAATTGTAATTGAGTCCAATTTGGTAAACGAAGATGAAAATCCATTTGCTATAGAGGAAAATGAGATTGACTGCGAATGTATGAATTCTTCTGCTGAAGATACTAAACTTCCTTACTTTGAATCTGAGGAAAATATAGATTATAAAAATATGTTTGCTTTTGAAAATATGTTTGAAAATGACCAAGACTCTAAATCAGGTGAAAGAAAATTAGGCAGGGAACTTCCTAAGGGCGTTTTGTAAAAATTTTCGGTTAAGGAGATTGCCGTTAATGGAGAAGTTTACTTTTGATATTTTGGGTCAAAAAATGGACATATCGATAAAGAATGAAGATCATAATGATGTTGTCGCAATTCTGAAATTCTACAGGAAGAAAGTGCAGGAATTAGAAGGACTTTATCCACATAAGTCATCTCTGGAAATTGCTATTCTGGCAGGAGTTAAAGTGACTGACGAATATTATTCATGTTACAAGGAATCAATTGAGCCGAAGAAAAAAGAAAATTATAATATTAATAAAATGCTCGATGACTTGGGGAAAGAACTTGATTTAGTTATAAAGTCGTGATATAAAAATGTTGCCTGCGTTGCTCGTGTGGTGAAGATTGTATTCGCCGCAACTTATAATTCAGGGATCTCAAAATCAATTTGTATAATATCGGTCAGTTATCTGGAAGGTAGAGTACAGAGTGAGGGAACCCACCTTGTGTACCAAGGGTAGAATTTCAAACTTCACACGTCCACGGCTTCTGCGGGTTTTTTTTATGATAAGAGTCCTGTAAAAAAATAATTACTTTATGGATTGAAATTATGTTGGAAGATTTTAAGAATGCACTGCAAAAATTGGATGCAATAGAAGAAAAATTCAGTGAATTAAATGAAAAAATTTCGGATCCGGCAATTTTAAACGACCAAAAGCTTTATAAAACGTTGACAAAAGAAGTTTCTTCTATCGATGAAGTTGTTACAGCTTACCGGGAAATGAAAGAACGCTGCAAGCAATGTCAGGAAACAGAAGAGCTTTTGCAAATAGAAAAAGACCCCGAAATGCAGAAAATGGCTCAAGAAGAATTAGCTTTATTGAAAGAACAGATTGAGAAAGATAAGGAAAATCTGAAAATGCTTCTGATTCCGCCTGATCCGCTTGCAGGAAAAAATATTATCGTTGAAATTCGTGCCGGTACTGGTGGGGAAGAGGCCGCTTTATTTGCAATGGAACTTTACAGAATGTATAGTCGCTATGCGGAAATAAAGGGGTGGAAAACAGAAATAATTGATTGCAATGAAACAGAATTGGGCGGAGTAAAAGAAATTATTTTCAATGTTGCCGGAAAGAATGTTTACGAACATCTGCGTTATGAGTCCGGCGGTCACAGAGTTCAGCGAATCCCGGAAACCGAATCCGGCGGGCGGGTTCATACATCGGCAGTTACCGTAGCGGTACTTCCTGAAATGGAAGAAACGGATGTGGAAATTCGTCAGGAAGATTTGCGTATAGATGTTTTGCGTGCCGGCGGTGCGGGCGGACAGCATGTAAATAAAACCGAATCTGCCGTTCGTATTACGCATTTACCGACAGGTATCGTTGTCAAATGTGAAGATCAGCGCAGTCAACATCAGAATAAAGCATCTGCAATGAAAGTTTTGCTTGCTCGATTATATGAGAAGCAGCAAAGCGAATTGATGGGAGCAAGAGCCGAAATGCGCAAGAATCAAGTCGGTTCCGGAGATCGTTCGGATAAAGTCAGAACTTATAATTTTCCTCAAAATCGTGTAACAGATCATCGCATAAATGTAACGCTGTATAAACTCGATCAATTTATGGAAGGAAACATCGATGAAATTATCGAGGCTCTGAAAATCAGCGCAAGAGAAGCTCAGTTGCTGGAACAAAATCTGTAATAACCGAGATGTATTTTCCATTTAATTTAAATGTAATAAATATAGCCGTATGTATTCCATATTAATATATTCAATATGTATTAATATGGAGGATAAAAATGGTAAAAAAAATCAATTGTTATCTATGCGCTTTGCTGTTGTTGTTCACAGGATGTTTTACTCCTGAAAATTCGGATAGCGATAAAGCTCCGGAGAGTTCAGGCGGTGGTACTGAAGTTCCGGAAGATTCAGACGGTGATCCCCCACCAAAAGAAGAGCCAAAACCGATGGTGAATAAGCCTGTTCTTGCTGAAAAAGATTTAGGCAGTATATTCTTTTTGGGCAACAGTCACACGTACAATACTTCAAACTTGGAAACGATGCTTAAAGAAAACGGATATAAGGCAAAAATTTATCATATACATACCGGTGGAAATGTTCCATTGGGAAATGATTATTGTATGAACAACGATGAGATGCGATTGGATATTGTGCTTGGTAGCTTTGCTTTATCAAATAAAGATCAATATATGGGAAATGTTTTCAATCGTAACCATTTGTCGAATTTGTTGGAACAAAAACAATATATTCAAGGAAGTAATTCCGCTGTTGAATTTTTCCCGGAAGATGTATCATGGATTGTAGTTCATGATGGAAGTGTATATAGTTCATTGACATCTGCAGGGGCATTTATGGGGCTTGCATCTGCATTCGGTGCAAAAACCGCATGTTATCAATCATGGGATTTAAAAAGGTATTCTATTTATGCCTCGAAAAAATTTCATCTGCCTATGATACCGGTGGGCGGAGTCATTCATTATCCGGAAGTAAAATTAAATAATAATAATAATCCAGAATATCAAATAAATGACGGACACATGAATAATCACGGAAAATATATATATTGTGTTTTGTTTACCCATTTTTTTACGAGATTACCTATAAATGAAATTAAGGGAGACGGCGGACTGCCGATAAAAGAACTAACCGGAGTAAGTGATAAAACTTATCTAACGGAAGAAAATAAGAAACAAATGAAAGAGTTAATAAAAAATGTACTTGCTGAAACTGATAAAATTTTTGCGGACAATAAACCTTACTATGAGTGCGTCAAAAATTTTGACACATTTTCAAATTGCAAATCTATAGAAGAATCGAAAGAATGCACCGTACAGCTTCAGCTTGGTCAGCCGGCGATTTTTAATATACCGAAAGGCAAAAGCGGCAAAAAGTTAAAAGTGGAAGTAAAAAGCACTAAAAATACTATTATTCCGGATATATGGTTTTATGATGCTGCCGAGAAAAAACTGACAGCTCAAAGTACTAATACAGAATATGTGCAAAATTATACTTTTACCGGAGCGGGAGAGGCATGGGAAACGGATGGATCTAAAACATTGATTGTTACCAGAAGAGGAAAAACGACGAGAGCCGGTTCGATAAACAATAGTTGTGATGGTATCGATGAAAATGCTTTTTCACCTGATAGTGTAATTGATGAATCTGTTGATGAAACAGTAGATTTTACAGTTACGGTTTCATTTGTTGATTAGCAATACGTTTTTGTTTCCTTAAAAAAAGTGAGGCTGCTTTCTGAAAAAAAGGCAGCCTCTTTTTTTGGTATCAAACCTTGCGGCGGTTTATTTCGTGATTCGCGGAACAAGTCCACAATAAGGTGCAATTTTAGCCTATAACGCAATATGTTAGGAAAGAGGCTACGGCTCTTTAAGCGTGCCGCAGTTTCCCTTTTCCTATAACTCATCCCTTTCTTGGCAAGATTCAATTTGTATGTCTATAATGTACAATGAAAAAAACGTACTCCTAACGGAGGTTTATTTGCTCATTGCACACCTTGTGCATAAAAAAAACGGACACGGAAATAAACCCGAAACCCGTTATGTTAATTTTTCAAAAAAGGGACAGCCCTGTATCCTGATTTGGCATTTAGGTCTGTCCCTTTGATTTAAAGCAGCAGTTACTGCTGTAATTCAATAATAGTTTTTATTTTTTTATCAGCACCAATACATCTGACTTACCGATTGTTATTTTTCCGCCGGAGGCAGTGCCGAGTGATTGAGTTCCTGCCGCTTTGCCGTTTACGACAATATCATATTCGCCTTCGGGAATTTCATAAGTGACAGCAGCTTTTGAATCGGCATTGACAAATCCGAATATCTTTCCGCTAATATTTACACCGAGTGATTTTTTATTTGCATTTTCAAGTATTTTAATATCTTCCTTTTTTGCATTTCCCAGCAGCGGATTGGCGTTTCTTAACGATATAAGACCTTGATAAAAATTAAACAGTTCTTGATTGAGTGAAATATAATCGAAATTAATATAGTTTGTTTCGTTATCGGCAAAATATGAATTCGGTGATGGCGTCATAAAAATTACGTTGTCCGACGCTCTGCCCGGTTCACCTTTTGTCGTTACTTCGGGAATTCTCTGTGATGTTAAATCGGGAACTATTTTTCCTCTTGCCCATTCTTGACCGATATGCATCATTAATGGACCTTGACATAAAAACAGCGACACGGCACCTATTTTGTGCGCAGTAAGTAATTTTGGTGAAAGTTTCAAATATTTTTGTACATTCTTTATTCTATTGATACTTCCGTTCTTATTTTTTATGCAGTAAGTTCCGGAAAGAATTCTCATCATATCACCCAAAGTTGCGTCATCGTGAGATTCAATATAATTCATAATATTTGAAGATTCCGGTGCAGCAGAACCTTTCCAGAATGCCGATAGTTTTGACGCTGAATCGGAATTTCCCAGCATAAACGCAGTTCCTGCTGTTATCGGTCGATTGTCACCTCCGCGTATTGCACTTCTGATGTTGTCACACCAGTATGACCATCCGAAATCTTGGAAATCTTTTCTGCCGACTGCACCTTCTCCGCCCCAAGGTTCGGCAATCAAGAAAATTTCTGGATTTATTTTGCGCGTTTCTTTTGCGATTGCTTCCACTGTATCACGGTCAAAAGCAGTCGCCAAATCAAAACGGAATCCATCGATTTTGTATTCGTTCATCCAATATGTTAATGAATCGACCACGAGACGGCGTACCATTTTGCGGCGGCTTTCCAATTCATTGCCGCAGCCTGTATTTTCTTTTTGTTTAAAGTAGAATTCATAATCGATAAAACGCAAAGGATTAATATCGTTTTGCGAAACATGATTGTAGACAACATCCATTAAAACAGTGAAACCTTTTTTATGCAACATCTTTACCATGTCACGCATTTCTTTTACGGCAAGCCCACTCAAACCGTTCCAATCACCGTCTTTATTCGTTACATCGGAAGCATAAGAACTTTCAGGTGAAAAATAATTTGTAGTCATGTATCCCCAGTAATTTCTGCTGTAAACATTCCAACTGTTTGTTACACCGAATGCTGTCTTGCCGAATTCGGGAGCTTCGATTTCGCTTATTTCCTGCAATGGCAGAAATTCTACAGTGTTGACACCGAGTTTTTCCAAATAATTTATACCGCCGACTTGTGCATTTGTCATACCAAGGTATGTTCCCGGATTGTTTGTTTTTGCGGATTTGTGAGCGGTTATGTCTTTCAGATGTGTTTCCATTATGATTGCTGAGTTGATATTGCGCTTTGTCCAATCGGTGCCTTCCCAATCATAATTTGATATATCGCAAATCAAACTTCTTGTACGCATAGGAAATTCATTGCATGACGCAATTGCTTTTGAATAAGGATCGGCAAAAACCGAATCCATAGGAACTTCAGGGGTAAGCTGTTTCGGTTCATAACTTCTTTCTGTAATTCTGTAGCCGTAATATTTTCCCCACAATTCACCGGATTGAGAGTATTCAAATACCTGATTACCGTCATTTTTCATTGGGTGGATTTCGGCTTGTTCCAAACTGTCGCCCGGATGATTGAAAATAACGACATCGACTTTTACCCCGCGCGGAACAAACAATCTAAAGGTAGATATTCCGTTATCGTATATATAACCGAGTTCCTTATCTGTATACATTTCATTAAAACGGAGCTGCATAAGGTATGAAGTATCAATCACTGCGGAACCTTCGCTGCCTGCACTGTTGAATGTGATTGTATATTCTACGCCTTCTTTGAAACTCGAAGATGTCGTTAAATCGAGAAATGCACCTTTACGTTCTGATCCTGATACATCGATTTTCGGATTAATCGTAAAAATGATTTTTGAATAATCTTTGTCAAGTTTTGTACACTGCAATCTGATTTTATTGCTGCCAATTAAATTTGCGCTTTTGATTTTGAAATCCGGACTTTGCGCAAAACTACTGAAAAGAACGAAAAACAAAACAGTAATAAATAGTTGTTTTTTCAAAATATACTCCTGATAAAATATTTGGTTTGTTACATGCAAAAGTATAGAAAATCGGTTTGGAAAAGTAAAGAATGCGGGGGAAATTACTTCATCTGCCAATCGAATATATTGATTCGATTAGTCGATCCGAATTGAATCCCAAAATTCTTCCGATTTACTTTCTTGCAGCAGTTCCTTGTAAAAGCTGCTTTGGGAAATAATGTGAATTCTGTCTTCACAGCGCAGATAAACGGAACGCTGATATATGTTGTTCTTTTTTACTTTGTAGGAAAATTCAAAACTTTTGTATTCAATAGACTTTTCATCCAGCCCGCGTGGTTTCCAGCCCTTTTTGTATGCCGGTTTTACACTTTGTTTCATAAATAGTTGGTCGCGTTTGACAAAATCTTCCAATAGTGCGCCATTGTTTAAATCATAATGCCGAATTGCGATTACTACAGAACTTTCATTGTAGGTTGTTCCCTTATCCAAAATCAAATTGTCATAGCGCATCATATCTGCGTAATCGGGAGATTCCTGCATATTATCCGGCACTTTATAACGAAAACCGAGCTTTTTTTGAAATTCCAGCGGTTCGGTCCCTGCAATTTTATTGCGCAGTATATGAGAAGAAACATCGGTATATTCATCGACAATTTGTGCTTCTGTAGTTTTGCAGCCGAAAACAGCAAGCAAAACCGAAAATATCATAACTATTTTGAGCATAGATAACCCCCTGATTTTTTGCAGCCGAATGAAATAGTTTTCGGCGGTATGAACCATAAAACTGTAATCTTTTTATTATTTTGCGGATATGACGGGGATTGTGGAAAAAGATATAAGTGCAGCATCGAGACAGCTGCACTTTTTATTTACTTATCTGCAATGCTTTTAATTAAGGCTAATAATGAATCGAGTTTTTCGTGTGTTACCAAAGGATTCAGCAGCGTGAATTTCAAGAAAACTTTTTTGTCATGAACGGTTTGTCCTATTACAACTCCGTGTTCATGAATTAAAGTGCGTCTTACACGTTTATTTACAGTATCATCTGCCGCAATTCTGAAAACTACGGAGCTTATTTCCGGTTCGGTTACAGTTTCAAAATATGAATCTTTTTTTAAGCATGAATATAAGTAGGCTGCGTTTTCCATGCATGTATCTATCAATTCTTCCCAACCGTTTTTTCCGCGCATTTTAAATGATACCCAAACTTTTAATGCATCAAATCTGCGCGTTGTCTGCAATGATTTGCCAACGAGATTTGTGTAACCGTCTTCCTCGTCTTCTTCGCGGTTTAAGTAATCCGCATGAAGTTCCAATGCTTCAAAGTCGGAGGCATCTTTTAATAGTACTGCGCTGCAGCTTATAGGCAGCAGAAACATTTTGTGAAAATCGACTGTAATTGAATCGCAGCAGCTGAAACCTTCGACACGCTGTGCGTATTTTGAAGACAAAATTACCGCGCTTGCGTATGCTGCGTCCGCATGGAGCCATAAATCGTGTTTTCGGCATATACGGCTGATTTCAATCATCGGGTCTATGCTTCCGTAATCTGTGGTGCCTATTGTCGCAACTACGCAAAATGGCAGATTGCCGTTTTGCAAATCGGTTTCGATAAGCCGTTCCAATGCATCGACATCGATTTTCTGCTTTGCATCAACCGGAACTTTTACTACGCTCTCATATCCGAGTCCCAAAAGGTGAGCGCCTTTCTCCATTGAAAAATGCGAGATTTCGGATGTATATATTCGCAGCTTTTTATAATTTTCCGGAAGACCGTGTTTTTTCACATCATAATTATGTTTTTTTTGACAATACCAGTCTCTTGCAAATAGCAGTGCGGATATATTTGACTGCGAACCGCCTGAAGTAAAAACTCCGTCGCTTTCGTCGCCGTACCCGTACATATCACAAAGTTTGCGTATTACTTCTAATTCGACTTCCGTCGCTACCGGAGACTGATCCCATGAGTCCATTGACTGATTGAATGATGCGATTATTAATTCGGCAGCTATACTTTCCATCAATGCCGGACTGTGCAGATGAGCCATGTAATCGGTTGAAGACGTTCTTAAAAAATTAGGCAGTATTTGTTTTTTTAATGCGCTGAGTACATTGTTAAAACCTTCTCCTTCGTCTGGGAGGATATTTTCCACATGTACGGCTTTTTTCAGTGCTTCCGGAGATAGTCCCGCATACGCTTTTGTATCGTAAAGACTGTCGGCAATGGCTTGTGCGGTTTGAGTAATCATTTGCAGGAATTCTGCTTTGGAATCCTTTGTAAGCAACAAATTATTTTTTTGCACCTGCGTCAACCTCTGTTACCACTTTTTCAAATATATCAAGCATTTTGTTAATATCGTCACGGCTCACGTTCAATGCACATAAACAGCGCATTACCGCACCGTTTCGCCCGCCGCGTTCCATAATAAGTTTATTTTCAAAACATTTATGCTGAACTTCGGCTGCTATTTCTCCCGAACTCGGCAAAGCACCGAGTTTATCCGGTACGGCATTCGGATCTACGAATTCTATTCCCATCATCAAACCTTTTTCACGAATATCACCGATGATAGAAACTCTCTTCTTCAATTCGAGAAGTCTGTCACGCATGAAAGTGCCCTTTTCCACGACGTCTTTCAGAAATTTCGACTGAGAAACACGTTTGATCAATACTGTTCCCGCGCGCATTGCCAGCTGATTTCCCCGAAAAGTTCCCGCATGAGCGCCCGGATTCCATTTGTCCAATTCTTTATTGTAAATTACTACGGCAAGAGGCTGAGACCCGCCGATGGCTTTTGATGCTAAAATGACGTCAGGAACAATGTCGGCGTATTCAAATGCGAAAAATTTTCCCGAACGGCCGATCCCGCACTGAATTTCATCTACAATCATTGGAATATCAAGCTCTTTTGTTACTCTTCTGATTGTCTGCAAAAATTTTACTGGTGCCGGAATTACGCCGCCTTCACCTTGTATCGGTTCCAGTATAACGGCTGCCGGTTTCGTAATGCCGCTTTCCGGATCTTTGAGCATTCTTTCAAAATATTCACATGCGGCGTCTGTTCCCGCGTCGC
>JAFLVQ010000139.1 GCA_022508205.1 Spirochaetales bacterium | reverse complement strand
GAAAAATTATGACAGCGAAATATATAATACTGCCAAACGCCAACTTGAAGCACAGATTACACCTGTCAAGACGCAGTTTATCGGTTACGATATTCACGAATCGCCGATAAAACTTGCGCGTTCAATCAAAGACAGCTGCTTTCCCGACAGCAGCATACATATTATTCACAATGATTTTCGTCGAATCAATGACAATATCGGCAACTGTTTCATCATTGCCAATCCCCCGTATGGAGAACGGTTGCAAACCGACACCCGCATAAATGATTTTTATCGTGAAATCGGTGATTTTCTGAAACAAAAGTGCAGTCCGGGGAAAGCCGGTATCTTGACAGGCAACCTTGAAGCAGCAAAGAATATCGGACTGCGGACTTCCGGGAAAATAAAACTCTACAACGGCCCCATAGAATGCCGCTTATTGACTTTTGAAATGTATGAGGGAACAAGAAAAAACAAGAATCAGAGTACCGACTGACAGTACATTAAACCTCATTTGGAATAAAGGTCTGACCCTTTATTACGAAGGGACAGGCCCTAATCCCATTTCGGAATTAAAAACAAGCGGCAATTCTTCAGGCTACCTATCGGGGATAAAACAATGTTCCACAGTATGAACGTTTACGCCGAAAACATTATGTATTATCCGCGGTTCTAAAATTTCGGATGTTTTTCCGTAAGCCACGACATTGCCATTTTTCATCAAAAGTACATATCGGCAATATGCCGAAACCAGATTTATATCATGAACAATCACTATGATTTTACGGGTTTCTTCAACTGCAATTTCACGCAAAAGTTTGAATATTTCAATCTGGCTGTTCCAGTCTAAATGAGAGGTCGGTTCGTCAAGCAGCATAATGTGCGTATTTTGCGAAATGGCTCCGGCTATAAGAATCTTTTGTCGTTCTCCGCCGCTAAGTTCATTAATATTGCGCTGAGCAAAATCCTGCATTCCGACACGCTCCAGACCTGCATACACTTTTTCAAAATCTTCCTTATTAATAGAATTAATAGAAAAATTTTTATTTCCAATCATCATAAGTAAAAAATCAATCACCGACAAATCAAAAGCCGTATCCAAAAACTGCGGAACATAAGAAATCATCTGTGCAACAGCATGATTGCCAAGCTGCTTATAATCCGTACCATTAATGATAACCTGCCCGGCTGAAGGCTGAATTATTCCGGCAAGAAGTTTCAACAGCGTAGATTTTCCGCTTCCGTTATTGCCGACAATCGCAATCAAATCGTCATACGGAAAATGCAGTGACAAATCCGAAAAAACTTTCTTGCGGTTATAAGAAAAATCAACATGCTTCAATTGAAGGTTCATCATCGTCTCCTTAATAACAGGATTATGTTATTCCAAAATAGAATTAAGGCCTGTCCCTTATTTAATATGAAAACGCTCCATTTCTTCGGCAGTCACATCTGTACTGCAAATAAATGTTTTTCCGTCAAGTTCCATATCTGCTTCACTTTTTCCTTTTGTTGCACAGTAGTGAGAAAACAATCTGGCCGCAAAATCAATCTGTTCATCGGAAAATGACTCTCCGTAAAACAAAATCGACGGGCCGGGAGTTTTGCCGCCACAGATAAAATGACATTCGGGATGTTTTTCATGAAAAGCAATAAGTATTTTGTTTTCCTGTTGATCTCTTCCCACAAGCAAATATTTTCTATAATCAAGCCTGAACAATCTGGCATTGCGAATCATAGAAAACAACGCCGGCTCCTGCGTAAAATCATCTTTGATAAACACCGAAAGTCTTCTGGCAAATTCCCGTTCAGTAAGGCAGCACCCGCCCGCCGGAGACGGATATTCCGTAATACCGTAAGATGCCGCAAGTGCAAGCTGTTCCCTGCGCCCGCGTCCGTTAATTGCAAACATTTTATCACGGGAAATCCATCCGACAGTTTCCGGATATGTTTTCGGCAAAAGTTTTGCGCACAACGGACGGACGAGAAGTTCTCCTTTGGCCTGCACATTACTAATGTGACGCATTGCAGCTTCCCGCTGTGACATAGGGCGCTGTCCCAAAACTTCACCAGTTATTACAAACGAAGCATTATATGTTTCCAATAGTGACAAAGCCTTTTCTATCATCAGTGCATGACAATCTATGCAGGGATTCAATCCTTTACCGTAACCTGATTTTGGATGTTTTACAATTTCAAATTGTTCTTCACTGAAATCGACATATTCTAATGTTACTCCCAACTGGGCAGCGGCTCTTTCGGCCTGTTCATTTTTGCCACCGAAAAAATATGAAACAAAATTCAACGGAATTACTTCTATTCCTTGATTTTGAATCACTTTTACGGCCAAAATACTGTCTAATCCACCGGAAAATAATGCTAATGCTCTCAATTCAATCTCCTTTAGTCGAGAACTTATCACATAAACATTTTATTAAAAATAAAATTTTCTCATTTTTAATATTTTAGGTCTGTCCCTTTACATCATGATGGGGACAGGTCTCTATTCTTATTTGGGATAAGGGTCTGTCCCCCACAAATCCGCGCGAAAGAATATTGACAATTTTAATTAAATGAAGCAATCATACCGCAAATGAAGTGCACAAACTGTTTACATGTATGATAAAACCTTATGTTATGACGTACGTATATTCTTATGTTTCCCCACTGGGTGAAATTCTGATTGAAAGCGACGGAAAGTTCCTGACCGGGCTTTGGTTTGGAAATTCGCCGACTTCCGGGAAACACCCTAAAAACACAAATTATACCGAAACAGAAATTCCCGTGATTTCCGAGACAATCCGTTGGCTCGACATTTATTTTTCAGGGGAAAATCCCGATTTCACGCCGAAATTCAAAATCATGAATCTTACTCCATTCAGAAAGCTGGTTATCGATGAAATGTGCCGAATCCCTTACGGAACAACAACAACTTACGGCGAAATTGCAAAAAAAATCGCAGCAAAAAGCGGACTTGCGAAAATGTCTGCACAAGCTGTCGGCGGCGCAGTCGGCTGGAATCCAATCTGCATAATAGTTCCGTGTCACCGCGTTGTTGGCACAAACGGCAGTCTTACCGGCTATGGAGGCGGAATCGGAAACAAAATCGCACTTCTTAAAACCGAAGGTATTGATGCGGGAAAATTCACCCTTCCTAAAAGCCGAAAATTCATGTAACTATTTCAGTACAAGTTGTTTTGGTTTTCAAAAAACGAGAGAAGGCAAAATGAAAAAAATTTTGATTACTGGCGGAACATCTTTTGTAAGTAAATACGCAGCTCACTATTTTCTCAAACGCAGCTGTAAAGTGTATGTTTTGAATAGAAATACAAAAAAACAGGTTGATGGTACAATTTTAATCAAAGCAGACCGGCACAACTTACATGACAAACTCAAAGATTTTCACTTTGATATTGTGGTTGACATCACCGCTTATGACGCAGCAGACATTATCGATTTGACAAATTCTCTTGCCTCATTCGGTCAGTATATATTGGTAAGTTCCAGTGCGGTCTATCCGGATAACGGGATTCAGCCATTTACGGAAACTTCGGAAAGGGGAAGCAATACGTTTTGGGGAAAATACGGAACAGATAAAATCGAAGCGGAAAATATTCTTCTGCAGAAAGTTCCCAATGCGTATATTTTAAGACCGCCGTACTTGTACGGTCCAATGAACAACATCTATCGTGAAGCGTTCGTTTTCGATTGCGCAAAAAACGACCGCCCTTTTTATCTTCCGAAAAACGGGGAAATGAAATTGCAGTTTTTCCATGTAAAAGATTTATGCCGTATTATCGAAAAAATAATAGAAGCAACGCCTGACGAACATATTTTGAATGTCGGAAATGAGAAATCTGTTTCGATAAAAGAATGGGTTACTCTTTGTTACAGCTGTTTTGGGAAAACACCGATTTTCGTCAATGTCAATAAAAATATAGAACAAAGAAATTATTTTTGCTTCTACAATTACGAATACAGTCTCGATATTCAAAAACAAAAAAAACTTCTTTCGGATACAATTACGCTGGATGAAGGATTAAAAGACGCTGCCGACTGGTATTCGGGAAATGAGCAGGAAGTCCGCAAAAAGGACTATATAACATATATAGAAGAGCACCTAAATAACATTTGATGATGAAGCAAAGAAATCCAATCAAACCAAAAACTTACAACTTGCAATTGAATATATTTGATAAATCACTAAAAAAGTTTATAATAAGCCCAATTAAAATTTAGGTGGAAATATGAATCAATTTGTTTATTACTGTGATAAAGATGTGAAATGGATAGATATATACGAATCATTGGAAAATAAAGATAAAAATGATAGTCATATTATTTTCGATGAAGCAGCTGCAATTGATTTTGCAAAGAAATATTACATTCCTTTTATCGGATCTACAGACAATGAAAAAGAAAAAGCAAAAAGTTTGAATATTTTAATTGGACTGGATTCCGACAACTGACTCAAAAGCTCAGTGCATTTTTATTCCATGAACAACAACGTTCTGTTGCACTGTTAATGCCATTACAAACTTTTCTTCAGCAAAAGAAACTATTATCATGGAAACGTGCTTTCAATTCCATTTAATTTTCGGAATCAATAAATAAGCACTTCTTATCACAAAAAAAGACTGAGTTCTTCCAATAGAAAAACTCAGTCTTCTGTTATTGCCATACATCTATTTTCCCAAAATCATGATTA
>JAFLVQ010000138.1 GCA_022508205.1 Spirochaetales bacterium | reverse complement strand
TGACAGAAACGGGTGAGTAACAAAGTAACAGTTACATTAAAAAAAGCGAAGCGTATTTCCGATTTTCGGCGATACGCTTTTTTTATTCTTTATTGATTGAAACATTTTCAAGCAGCAGCTCCGAAAACAACGACCAGCCGAAAATCAAAGACGGTATTATTTGCCCATATACGCATTCAAAACGTAGTCGGTAAAATATGGGCGCGGAGTATAAGAACTTTTGTTGTGACCCGCAAAAACTGCCACGAGATTGAGTTTCGGTACAACGTAGATAAACTGTCCTGCATATCCGAAAGCGAAATAGGTGTCGAAAGTCATTGAAGGATAAGGTGTTTTGTATGTGCCGTATCCGCCTGTGGTATAAGACTGAATCCACCATTGATAACCGTATCGCCCTGTTCCGCCGGGACCTTGATTTTGAACTGAAGTCGATTCCTTCACCCAATCGGCGGAAATCAGCTGCCTTCCGTGCCATTTGCCGTTTTGCAAAAACAACTGCCCGAATCGAGCCGCATCCCGCGCGCTCATCATAATTCCGTTTCCGCCGTCGATGACGCCTTCGGGCCCCGTTCCCCACGAGACGCTTTCCATACCGAGCGGAGTAAACAGATTCTCCTTGCCGAACGTAAGCGCATCGGTGCCGACAGCTTTTTCCAGTGCCGCCGCCAATAGATGAGTATTTCCCGTACTGTAATTGAAGATTGCGCCGACAGGGTGAACCAATCGCCGATTCAGGATATACTCTACCCAATCGGGCGAAGAACGAAATTCTTCCCAGTTGCTGTATCCGCCGCCCCATTCGTACCATTCCAGCCCCGAAGTTTGAGTCAGCAGATTGCGCAATGTCAATTTGTGCTTTCGCTCGTCCGTTTGTTTAAGTACCTGCGGCAGATAATCCGACAGCAGATCGTCCACACCGTCGATCGCGCCTTTTTCTATTGCGATGCCGATAAGCGCGCTCGTAAATGATTTCGAGCAGGAATGAAGTGGAAAAACACTGTTTTTATTGTAGCCGACGGCATAATACTCGTCGATGATAACGCCGTCCTTAACGGTTACTGCGGCGCGAATGCCTGTTTTCGACAACGCAGTATGCAGTGCGGCAAAAACCGTCGGATCCATTCGGTGATTTTTCGGCAAATCCGTGCGCCAATTATAATCGGAATACAAATTCAGACTGTCATCAGGTAAAGATTTTGTCGATTGCGCCTCCTGCGAAACAAATTTCCGTTGCTCGATGATGTTTTCATTACCCCGCATATTGCCGATTGCTCCTGCCGCATTCTCGGAGTTTTGCTTGGCGCATGCACACAAAGAAGTAATCGCAATTACAAGTAAAGTTAATTTTTTCATTTATACTTCTCCTATTTAATCAAGTTTGTAAGTTCGCATGGTTAATATCAATTATCTATTTCGCGCTGTTATCCGCCTCAAGAAACGTAAGACTCCTTTCGTTGAAATCGGCGGCTTCCGCAAATGCAATGTGTTCTTTTATCTCGTAAGCCGCATCGCTCCCGATTACTTTGTTTTGTACGCCGCCGATATAAGCGAGGGGCAATTCATTTTTGCCATTTCATCGCAGCACTAATTATCGGATAGAACTTTCGATATTTTTTGAGGAGTTTCTCGGAATAGGCTTTTCGGTCATGTCAATCAGCAGCTGTTTGTGTTGTCCGTTTTTCGTATTCCATAACATCCTGCCAACTTCCCGCCCAATTCGATTTGCGGCAATCAGTCGCTTACATCGCTGTCCAATATCACGGTAAAATTGTATTCGGGATACATTTGCTTCATTTCTTTGATAATATCATCGCAAAGCTCGGTTTTTCGTACCGATTTGAAATCTATTACCAGATCAAAGGATACAAGCATTTTGTCTGTATCAACATAAAATCCGTGCATTTGCAGTATTTCGGGATAAGCGGAAATCAAGCGGGACAATTTTTCTTTCATTTCGGAAAACGTTTCATTTGTAGTATTTGAGGCGTAAATTCCCACTGTAAGAATAATGCCGTAATTAACATAGATGTCTTCCGTAATGTTTCTGGTAAGACAGTGTATTTCTTTTGCAGTTATGTTATCGGGGAGTTCGACATGGACGGAACCGATGATTTTTTCCGGACCGTAACGGTGAAGACTCAAATCATACGCTCCCAGTACATCGGGATATTCGCCGATATGCTTTTTCAGGTCTTTGGAAAGTTTGCTATCTATTCGTTCGCCGATAATTCCGCTGAGGCTGCTGAGCAATATTTCTATACCTGCTTTGATGATTATAACTGCAATAACGGCTCCCAGCCAGCCTTCGATACTGATATTCCAAAGCATTGAAATGACTGCGGCAACAATAGTCGAAAGCGAGATCATCGAGTCAAACACCGCGTCTGTTCCGGAAGCTATCAGAGATTCGGAGTTGTATTTCACGCCCTCGCTTTTTACATATTTGCCAAGCAGAAATTTCACAATCACTGCCACGGCGATTATGACAAGTGAAACAATCGTGTAATCCGCCGTTTTCGGCGAGAAGATATTTTCAAGGGAACTTTTAAAGGATGTAAAACCCGCAAGCAGGACAATAGCTGCGATTATAACCGAGCTGATGTATTCAATCTGCCCGTAACCGTAAGGATGCTTTTTATCCGGTTTTCTGCCTGCGAGCTTTGTTCCTATGATAGTAATGACTGAGGATAATGCGTCACTGAGATTATTTACGGCGTCCATAATTATGGCAACAGAGCCTGTCGCAAATCCTACTGCCGCTTTGAATGCGACCAGTATCGAATTGACAATAATTCCGATGATGCTGATTTGTATGATCTTTTTTCCTCGTTCCATAAATACCTACTTCAAATTACCGCAATTTATACGTTGCTTCTTTGCAATTCAAATCTTGTTCGCTGTGTCTGCCAAAGTATTTTCACGCGCGTATTTTTTGCTACTCCAGTGCAATCGTTTCACCGGGTGCAACGACAAGCAGTCCGTCTACGGCAAATGATTCGGCGAAAGAACGGTCAAACGGGTTTTCCTTGTCGTGGGGCAAATGATAAGGTGTGTTGTGTTTTGCACCCATCAGCTTTGCGCACTGCGCAGCTTCTTCTATGTCCATGTTGTATGTACCGTCCGTGCAGAAAAAGGCGTAGTCGATTTTGCGCGCTTTGAGATCGCCCATTTGCTCGGTGGCAGATGTATCGCCGCTTAAATACAGCTGCACGCCGTTGGAAAATGTCAGCACGTAGCCAACGCATTTTGCGGGATCGTGGTTTTTGTTCTGTGCCTGCACTGCGTCGATTTTGACAAAACCGAGGTCGAAACTTTGATGTCCGTCGTCAGTCACTGCTTCTTCATGCGTGATAATTTGACAATCCTCGTTACGATTGGTGATTAGCTGTGTCTTGTTGTGATCTTGGTGTCCGTGCGTGATAAGAATCAAATCCGCGCCTGCGTCGTAACCGTCGCCGGTATAGGGATCCACGTAGATGACTTTATTTTCCGGTGTAGTAATTCGGACGCTTGCGTGTCCTTGATAGTACAATTTAGGTGCGGCGGGATTTTTTGCGCAGCTGGTAAATGCGGTTATCCCCATGCACAGCAGCGCAGTCGTCAGCGCGACTTTTTTGAGCAATTCTTTTAATTCCGCTGTTTTCATTTTATATCTCCCTAATCAATTGATAAAATGCATTAAAGATACAGTATAATGTAAAAATAAGTCAAGAAAAAAAATAACAGCAATAAAAAGCCTTTTACCTTTTCCGAATACAAGTCAATGACATTTTTTTCCGTACAGAAAACGCTCGATTTTCGGCAATACGTTTTTTTTAGTTTTTATACTGATTGGAATGCTTCCTTGACTAAAAATTTCCCTTTTAGAAAAATATGTAAAAAATGCTTGACACAAAGCAGGGGGGGGGTATCATTTTATTAACTTTTTTTAAAAGTAAGGAGGTTTTTATGGAAAAGTTAGCGGAGTCACTTATGTATGCAGTAATAGAAGGAAATAAAAATGCAGTGGAATCGCTGATAAATGCAGGAGCCAATGTAAATGCAGAGGATGATTACGGTTATACCGCACTTATACATGCAGTAGGCAACGGGCATAAAGATACGGCGAAAATGCTTATTAATTCAGGTGCCGACGTAAACGCAAAGTATAACGGAGGCTATACGGCACTTATGAATGCAGTAATCAAAGGAAATATGGATACAGCGGAATTGCTCATTAATGCAGGAGCCAATGTAAATGCAAAAAATAATTACGGCGATACGGCGCTTATGTGGGCGGCAGTCAAAGGAAGCGGAGAGACGGCGGAATTGCTCATTAATGCAAGCACCGATGTAAACGCAAAGAATAACAACGGGTGGACAGCACTCATGTTTGCGGTGGATTATAGAAATAATGATATAGCAAAATTATTGATAAATGCAGGAGCCAATGTAAACGCAAAAGATAATTACAGTTGTACGGCACTTATGGCGGCGGTAGTCTGCGGGAATAAAGATACAACGGAGTTGCTCATTAATGCAGGTGCCGATGTGAACGCAGAAGATGATAACGGCAGAACAACACTTATGACTGCGGTAAGCATGGAAGATACAGATATAACGGAATTGCTCATTAATGCAGGTGCCGATGTGAACGCGAAAGGTGAAAACGCCAAAACTGCGCTCATGACTGCGGAAGGCAGAGGATATGTAAATATAGCAGAGCTGCTGATAAATGCGGGTGCCGATGAAAATGAG
>JAFLVQ010000137.1 GCA_022508205.1 Spirochaetales bacterium | reverse complement strand
CATATACAAACGGATTGAAAAACCACTTATCTGCCGAATGGATCGTATGATATACGTACCGCCATGCAGGCGAACCGCAGACAAGCGCATTTCTGTCATAAGTTTTTACAGCAGTCTCCAAATTAACAAAATAGGGATAGATATTCTTCTTTATAACATCACAGTGTTCTCTCATAAATTTTATACTTTACCTTATTTGTATTAACACACTGCCGATTGCAATACTCATTTTTTCTACTTCATTCATTGCAGTATCGCCGCATGCCGTGGTATTTTTTTGATGATTTATTTTAAAAATCCATTTTTGCAAATAGCTTTGCTGTTTCCGCATCTGTAAAAGTAGTAAGCGAGAGCCTCGATATTAGAACCGCTTTTACCATGTCGGCGTTCCGGCGGTCTATTACGATGAGTTCTAAATATTGTTGGAAGTTCAAGGTTGTCACTCTACTGGTTATACCTGCGGCAAGTATCACAAAAGTGTTATCAGTTTTTTCATTTAATTGTAATTGTTTCTATATTAACCCTTTCTATACTCCTTTCCCAATATTTCACAGCTTTCTCTTTCTGTTTTCGAAGAGTAAACCATTTTTTGTTTGTAAATTCTTCATCCTCTAAATACTCAGAAATAATTTCCATGCTGTTTGAGAAGATTGCGTACACACACGCTTTCGTTCCCTCATAATAATAACTCAGATAGCCGTCCTCCTCCGTGCCGTCGCAGGCAAAAGTACCATCCCCATCATCCGCTTCCTCAATTGCAATGCAGACAAACGAATATTTATTTGCCGCAGCGTTCCACTCGCGATCAAATTCCTCTTGGCTGTCGTAGTATGTGTCCGCAAAAGTCATGCCCAATGCACTCAAAAGAAGTACAGTCATCAAAAAAAATCGTTTCATATATTCCTCCGTGTTTTACATCCGCCGATGATTGTTTTGTACAAAAGCCTAAATCCCCGTGCAAGATCTTGATAAATTTGTTCGTGCCATTGCAGACATAAGGTTTTTTCTAAGAAGTTCATGCGGTTCTTGCGTTGCCCTCCGAAATGACAGGATAGCTTCACTATACCAGACTGGAACATGCTGTCAAGTAGAGTTCTGCCTCAAGTAGGCATCGCACTTCCCCTGCACCGCCGCAAAGACATCGTAATTCTGCGTCTCAAAATCGCGAATTCGATTGCCCTGAACACGTGGCGGTAATCGGAAAGCAGTTTTTTGTACGCCGTCGCGACCACTTCGGGCGGATTTGAAAACGCGCCCAACACCACGGCGTCGGCTTTGTGCTTGCAGGCAGCGAAAAGGGCCGCGTTTGTTTTACACAGGCTCTACGTGTCGGCGAAGATTTCGGCAAGAGTGTTGCGCTCCATTTTTTTCTCCTTAAAAATATGCATACCATTAAAAAACAGCATCGAAGTATCGGTGCTGCCTCTGATTATTTCTTTATCAGAGCTTCAATGTTGCCGAACTGAATATCCTTTATTATTTCAGATATTCTTTCGGGCGGTAAATCCCACCATTTCATAGCCAAAAGTTGTGCTATCACTTCGTCAGAAAACCTTTTGCGAATAGGTTTGGCAGGTACGCCGCCGACAATGGTATAAGGGGGAATGTCTTTGGTGACCACCGCTCTCGCACCAATTATAGCACCGTCGCCTATCGTAACGCCTGCTAAAATTACTGCCTCATAACCGATCCACACATCATTTCCGATAACAATATTTCCCTTGTTATCCCAAGCCTTATCAGCCCATATTCCATGATTCCATTCGTCGTAGAATATGGGGAATGGATACGTTGACAAAGAGCGCATCGAGTGATTTGCGCTATTAAACAGGAAACGAGCTCCGCAAGCAATCGAACAAAATTTACCTATTATCAGTTTGTCCTTGTTTATAGGATACTGGTACAGAACATTGTTCCTTTCAAAGTCTTTTGGATCGTTTACAAAATCATTATAGAATGTAAAATCTCCGACCTCAATATTCGGGTTAGTAATTACATTTTTCAGATACACTATCTGATTGTCCCCTTCGCGGGGATATATTTTTGAGCTATCCGGAATAGCCATATATTCATCTCCTTTATTAAATATTTTTTTAGACTATTCCGGTAAAAACAATGCAACGCTTCATTCTCCGTGCTCCTTACTCATAAATTACCGCTTCCGATTTACTTATTTCAAACTGTTCCGTATTACCTCGATAAACTCATCCACCATTTCGGAAGGATTTTTCGCATATACCACCCCATACGGTATTTCGTATTCCCAATCTACGGGCAATGTTACAAGCGAGGGATGAATATCTGCCCAAATGTCCAGCGTCTCCATCAGGCAGCCCATACGCTCGCATTCGTTAAATACGGAAGTATCGTAAAAATTCGGTGTATCAAAGATTTTTACGTTCGGATGATTTTGCAGAATGTCGCTGCGCATTTTATCGAGGACGGCAGACTCGCCCCGCTTTATAATCATGATGTTTTCACCGTCCAGGTCTGCCCAACCGAGACGGTCTTTTTTTGCAAGACGATGTTTGCGCGGCACAGCTATGCGGCAAGCAACTTTATCGAGCAGCAGGATATTGCACTGTGCCCGCCATTCAATAGAGTCGCACGGACCGATAAAGCAGTCGATATTGCTTCCGAGCGATGAGAGCACGACAGAGAGACTTTTCGGTTCATCGTCAAACGGCACAATGTCTATTTGACAAGGAAGGCTCCCGTCATCGATTGTATTCCACAGATCAATGAGTCTTTTGCAGGGACGCAAAATAGAAGTGCCTACGCGGATAACTTTCTGTTCGGAAGCGGCAAGCTGTCGTGCTTTCTTAATTGCAGCATCCGCAAGGGAGACAAACTGCTTCGCGTCTTGATAAAACGAGCGACCTGCGGCGGTAAGACGAACACCCTGATTCGTCCGGTCGAAGAGCTTTGCTTTAACGCTGTATTCCAATTTGTTTATCTGATTCATCACGGAGGCGGGAGTGGTATGCAGTTTCTGCGCTGCTTTGAGGAAACTTCCCCTATCGGCAACGGTCATAAATGTTATAAGTTCGCGGCTGTACATGGCTGCCCTGTTTTTAGATTTTCTAAAAACCGTTATACCATTTTGATGTCTTCCGCGTCAATGAGGCATGCGGTATAATGACGATATGGAAATAATCGGAAAAAACAAGACCGGCGGGAAACGTTTCCTGCTAAACGGACCACCTTGGAAAGGAATTACGCAGTTTGCCGTACCCGTGTTCCTCGGACTTCTTCTGCAGCAGCTGTATAATACGGCAGATACTATTATCGTCGGAAACTTCGGAAGTGAAGATGCCATGTCGGCAGTAGGAGCAACGGCAGTCCTGACTATGGCGTTTCTTGCACTCGCAAATGGATTTTCCGCAGGAGCGGGTGTGATTGTCGCTCATCTTTTCGGTGCGGGAAGAAAGGACGAACTTCGCAGGAATGCCTGCACGTCGATGATTTTGATGTTCTGCATGGGGCTTATCTGCACGGTAGTTGCACTTGCAATCGGCAGACCGATGTTGGAGCATGTTCTGAAAACTCCCGAAGATCTCCTTGAGATGGCGGCAAAATATTTTGCGG
Organism: Spirochaetales bacterium; assembly: GCA_022508205.1. Lineage (GTDB taxonomy): Bacteria > Spirochaetota > GWE2-31-10 > GWE2-31-10 > GWE2-31-10 > RGIG8597. The sequence continues at coordinate 1,210 of JAFLVQ010000137.1, read as the reverse complement.
TATATGCAATCGGGCTTGTGTTCCAGTTTGGATACAACATTGTAGCGGCAATTCTGCGCGGTGTGGGAGACAGTGCGGCAACGATGTATTTTCTGCTTGTTGCGGCGATTATAAATGTCGCACTCGACATCGTGTTTGTTGCGATGCTTCATCTGGGCGTTTTGGGAGCCGCACTTGCGACAGACATTTCACAGGCAGGCTGCTGTGCGGCGGCGATAATATACATGATAAAAAAATATCCGATCTTCCGTTGGAAACCGAATGAACTGACTTTCAGGTGGAACCTTGCCCTAAATGCACTCAAAACGGGGTTCCCTATGGCATTGCAGCAGCTTATCGTGGCAGTCGGATTTGTCTTTTTGCAGCGGGCGGTAAACGGCTACGGAAAGTTCATGACTGCTTCATTTACCGTGGCAATGCGGATCGAGTCATACTTAATGATTCCTTCGTCTTCCCTGCAGGTGACACAGGCGACATACACAGGGCAGAACCTCGGCGCGAGAAAAATCGAACGTGTCCTGCTCGGAGCAAGGCAGACATTCGTCATGTCCGAATTGATAACCGTAGTGCTGTCGGCGGCAGCTTTTATCTTCGCAAAGCAGCTTGCGTATCTTTTCGGACTAAGCGAGGAAGCAATGACTTTCTGCGTTAGGCATATCCGTACTACGGCAATTCTTCTGCCGCTGCTTGCGGCGTATTTCCCGATTCTCGGTTTGTTTCAAGGCGCGGACGACGGTTTCAAAGCAACGATTGTTGCGACTACAGCTCTTTTCGTCCGTGTCGTAACTGCGTATACACTGCGCTGTATCCCGTTTATGGGCTATCGGATCATCTGGTGGAATATGGCGTTCGGCTGGGGAGCGGGCTGTCTCCTTTCATGGAGCTTCTATTTTCACGGCGGCTGGAAAAAGAAATGGCTGAACAAGGCGAAAACAGAAGCAAACAAAGAAATTCAAGGAGGCGTACAAAATGTCTAAAAGCATTATGATTCTGAATGGCGCGGCAAGAAAAAACGGAAGCACACAAAAGCTGATTCAATCATTTTCCGACGGTGCCCGCAGTGCGGGTCATCATGTACGGGAGTTTTATTTGGACGGCATGAATATCCATAGCTGCAAAGGCTGTTTAAAAGCGGGGCGTGACAGTAAAAGCCCCTGCTCACAAAAAGACGATATGGAGCAAATCTATTCCGCTTTTTCCGATTGCGACG
>JAFLVQ010000136.1 GCA_022508205.1 Spirochaetales bacterium | reverse complement strand
CGGTTATATTTATTTCGGCACAAAAAGGAATTTCGCCTTTTGATTTTGCACTTGAAGATTTGCAGCTGGAAGATAATTTCAAAAAAACATTTTTTTACAAAACCGGCTCTTTGAAAGAGGGGAAAAACAGTACAACTTATTTTACGCGCCAACTTAGTAAAATGGAATCGGGAAAAATTTTCGGACAGAGCAGCCAGCAAAAAGCGATTGATATTGCCACCGGAGAAATTGTGCCGCTGACGCAAGCCGAAAGTGCGGCAGCAGCAAAAGCACGTCAGATGAATGACAGTTCTTTTATTATTGACGGAACGGGAATCTCAAAGGATGATTATCGATTTTCTTACAATACTGCGCCGCTGAACCAGATACGCAGCTTTTCCGGCGGATATTTACGCGAGACGCAGATTGTGACAATGCCGGATGAAAACGGCGATTATTATCGGATTAGGCTGCGGCGGGAATTTTTGTCAGGATTATTTAACGAAATTATGAAAAAAAAGTGGAAACGTGATAATTTAAATGCTTTTTTTTATAAGGATGAAAGAAGTTACAATTTTCAGATAGATAAGCTATATAAAAGATTTCCGTTTATTTTGGAAAAAGTTGCTTCTGCCGGAGAGGCGACTGAAATTTTTACTCCCGAAATGCTGGAGTTTAAAATTTCGCCGAGATCGAGAATGAATCGCTGGTTTTGGTATAAAAATATTGATAAAAAGCGACAGTTTAAACTGGAAGTGCTCGTCGGAACGGGAGATGAGCCGGATATGCTGTGCGTTCCGTCGAATTTAGAGCGCTTTAATGATGGGCTGCTTTTGGAAATTTCGTATTTTTATCATAATAATTGTTACCGCGAGTTGTTTATACTTAATCTTCCGGGATAAGCGGTCTTTTGTAATTTTAAATAAAAACTTTCATGAAAATTTGGAGAACAAATTTTGAAATATACAGAAAAAAAAGTTCCCAGCCTCAGGATTATAGAAAAAGAGGAGCATGGAATTGATTCGCAGCGTATCAGCAAAAATGCGATATGGGTAATAGAACGACTTAAAACAGCCGGTTATGATGCTTACATTGTCGGCGGAGCAGTCAGAGATTTATTGACCGGGCGCGAACCTAAAGATTTCGATGTGGTGACCGATGCGACTCCGAGTCAAGTCCGCAGAATATTCAGAAATTCCCGTGTTATCGGCAGACGTTTCAGACTGGTGCACATTTACTTCAGCGATATGATTATCGAAACGTCGACATTTCGTGCCGACCCGTCGGAAGCTCGCGATGAAATTATGATTCGCCGTGATAATGAGTATGGAACAATAGAGGATGATGTTACTCACCGTGATTTCAGCTTTAATGCTTTGTATTATGACCCCATAAATGAGGTAATCCTCGATTATGTTTCCGGCTATGAAGATATTCACTGCGGAACGATAAAAACTTTGAAGAAAGAGAATATCAGCTTTTTGGAAGACCCGGTCAGAATGCTGCGTGCTGTAAAATATTCGACGCTTCTCGGATTTGCACTGCCGGAAGATATGATTCGTCATATAAAAAAATATGCAAAGGAAATATCGAAATGTTCCAAAAACAGGCTTTATGAAGAAATCAATAAAATTTTGAAAAGTGCAAAAGCGGCTGCTATTTTTGAAATGCTGTATGAATGCAGACTGCTGAAATATTTGATTCCGTTTTTGTACAAGGAATTGGACGGTAAATTCCGCAGCCGAATTTTAAGCGACATCAGAATGGTCGATGATTTGCCTAAGGATAAAGAAAAGTTTGAGTATGAAACGTATTGGGCAATGGCACTGTTTGCCGGAATGGATAATTCGTCGAAATTGGAAAAAAGTCTTGCTGCCGAATTGAAATATGATTCGGAAAATAAAAAGCATATTCCCAATCAGCCGCTGAATCGCCTCTATCTTGATTCATGCCGAGCGTATGTGGAAGAAAGGTTGTTGTCTCTTAATATTCCAAAGAAAAATTGTGAAGATATTGGCAAAGCTTTTTATATTTACAAGAAATACGGCAGATGGGAAGCAGCGGACAAACTGAAGCAGTTTAAATTTCAGTATGCATTTGCGATTGCCGCTTACTATTTTGAGTTTTTTTGTACGGATTCGCGATTGATTGATTATGTAAAATCTTTGAATTTGCGCAAAAAAAACGGTGTCGATGAAACGTATGGGATTCACAGAAAAAAAAAGAAAACCATAAATCGGCAGCATTGCAGAAAAGTTGTCATGACAAAAAAAATGGCAGAAGGGGAAAGTAAGAATGGCTGAGAAAGTTTTGATTACCGGAGGTGCCGGTTTTCTGGGAATAAATCTTGTGCGCTATCTGCTTGCGCGCGGTTATGAAGTTATCAGTTATGATATTGCGGATTTTGATTATCCTGAGCGAAGCAAAATTACGGAAATAAAAGATGATGTAAGAAATCGCGAAGGGGTAAAAAAGGCAATGCATGCAGTAGATTACGTTGTTCACGCAGCTGCTGCATTGCCTTTGTACAAAAAGGAGGATATTTATTCTACGGATGTAGACGGCTGCCGTAATGTTTTGGAAGAAGCCAAAGCTGCCGGTGTCAAGCGTTATATACAAATTTCATCGACATCGGTTTACGGAATTCCCGATCATCACCCGCTGACCGAAAATGACAATCTGCAGGGGGTGGGTCATTACGGAATTGCGAAAATCATGGCAGAGAAGCTGTGCGAAGAAGCTCGCAGCGACGGCATGAGCATTACGATTTTGCGGCCGAAATCTTTTATAGGTCCTGAGCGGCTCGGTGTTTTCGCGCTTTTTTACGACTGGGCAAAATCCGGCAAGGGATTTCCGGTTTTGGGAAGCGGCAATAACTTGTATCAGTTTCTCGATGTCGAAGATTTATGTGAGGCAATACTTTTGTGCATGACAGTTGATAAAAGTAAGGTAAACGATGTTTTCAACATAGGAGCAGAAGTATACGGAACAATGCGCGAAGATTATCAGGCTGTACTTGATGAAGCAGGGTTCGGTAAAAAAATAATCGGTTTTCCGGCAGCACCGGCAATTGCAGTTTTGCGCATTTTGGAATTTTTTCATTTATCGCCACTTTACAAGTGGGTTTATGAAACCGCTTCAAAAGAGTCTTTTGTTTCCATCGATAAAGCCCAAAAAATTTTGGGATATGCTCCTAAGTATTCCAACAAAGATGCTTTGCTGAGGAATTACCACTGGTACCTTGATAATCTGGAAACATTTGAAGGAAAGAGCGGAATTTCTCATCGTGTGCCTTGGAAACAGGGAATACTGCAGCTATTGAAACTGTTTTTCTGAATATGTTGATTACTGTTTTTATATAGTAATCAATAATTATAAAAAACAAACGGAGGGTGTTATGAGTGAAAAAAGAATTCTTACTATTCAGGATATTTCTTGTGTCGGACAATGTTCGTTGACTGTTGCGCTGCCGATTCTTTCTGCTTTTGGCTTGGAGACTGCGATACTGCCAAGTGCCGTTTTGTCTACGCATACGGGCGGATTCAGCGGGTACACATTCAGAGATTTAACCGAAGATATTCCGAATATTGCGGCGCATTGGAAAAAGGAAAATTTGAAATTCGATGCATTTTATACCGGATATGTGGGAAGCAAAAAGCAGCTTGAGTATATTTCAGATATTATAAAAACGCTCGGTACTGACGATGCCATTACGATTATCGATCCGGTAATGGGTGACAATGGAAAATTGTATACCGGGTTTGATGAAGCTTTTGCTGCTGAAATGGCGAAATTTTGCAGCCTTGCAGATGTTATACTTCCTAATTTTACCGAAGCGGCATTTTTGCTGAAAGAACCGTTTGTTCAAATAGGCGAGTATGACGAAGTTTACGTTGAAAGTTTGCTGAAACGTCTTGCGAATCTCGGCGCAAAAAATGTCGTGCTTACCGGAGTTTCGTTTGATAAATCAAAACTCGGCGTGGCTATTTATGACGGCAAAAGTGTGTACTATGATTTTAATGATTATTTACCTGTTGCAATGCACGGGACGGGCGATGTTTTTGCATCTGCGTTTACGGGCGCATTGGTAAGCGGGAAAAGTATTTTTGAATCGGCGGCACTTGCTGCCGACTTTGTGGTTGATTCCATAAAAGCTACCGAAGAATCTCACAAATACGGTGTTCGTTTTGAAAAGGCAATTCATACATTGAAATAAAATCAATTTATTACCGCCACATACAATTTTGAAAAGGCAGCAGATGAAAAATCATCATCATGCTGTCTTTTTTTATGGTACGTGAACCTGTGAAAATACGGAGTGAAGCAGAATATTTTCACAATAAACTTTCAGCCATGCGGGTGGTGGGCAAAGGCTATTATATAAATACAACAGACTGAATGAGGTGACTATAAAGAAGTACGAATGAAAGGATTTTCCGTCAGAAAAATTCCGGAAATGAATACATCACAAATAATACGAAGTTTTTACTACAGGGGACAGACCTTAATGCCAAGTTGGAATATGGGGCTGACGCCGATTAGCTTTATTCCAAATTCGTATTCTCAGGTCTCAGAGAAAAAATCTGTTGCGTCAAAATTACATTCTCAAGTCACAAGGAAAGAATTTGTTGCGGCATATTCAATCACAAAAAGAGTGGAGAGCTAATTTACCATGAAAAACAGCGGTTTTTTTGCAAAGAAATATCGGACAGTTTCTGCATTGCTGCTGAAAGCTGTAAATGAAAAAAGCTACTTTATTAGAAAGTAGCTTTTGTGCCTCCAACCGGAATCGAACCAGTGACACGAGGATTTTCAGTCCTCTGCTCTACCGACTGA
>JAFLVQ010000135.1 GCA_022508205.1 Spirochaetales bacterium | reverse complement strand
GGAAATGATAACGGCGGCTACACTGCGCCGACTCTTCCCCCAAGTGTGGGAACAAACCCGTTCAAAGGTAAAACGTTCAAACCACTTTATAGTGATTACGAGAATTGTAGGTACGTTTTTTCGGACGACGGAGAGACTATAATGTATTACACGTACAACAATGAAATTGTGCCATATAGACAGTATAAGTATACGGTGAATGCAGACGCCAAAACATTGTCGTGGTATACTGAAAAAGAGAGAGGACTTTCGTACGAAGAAAGGATCGAAGAGATTAAAGAACAATTAAAAGATTATAAAACCGAGCTTCAAGAGGAAAACCTTTCGGAAAAAGAGATTGAAGAAAGATTAAAACAAGCAGAAGAAGAGACAATTAGACTTGAGAGATTATACTTCTCTCGGATAACGACTTACTCATACGAATATAACACGTCAAAAGGAACACTGGACTTAGTGGAAGTGTTTGATGAGAATCAGGCACACTATTATTACAATGGTTCTTCGCATGATGGATTAAAGATTTCAGAGGCTCGCGTTTCGATGAGTAGTAATAACGGTTCAGGATATATTTATATTATCTCAAATAGTTCAGGTTTTAATTTTGGGATAGAATCCTTTTCCAAAAACAAAAAAGAAATCGTTTTTGTAAACGATGACGACGATAACGATACATTTACCGCAACATATCGTCTTATCGGCAGCGGCAGCGACACAAAATTGATTCTTTCGTTCATGCGTGGCGAAGAACAGTATGAATTGACGCTCGATTTTGACCCCGAAAAGTTTCATTTAACAGAAGCAAAATAAAGCCATTGTGCTGCAAATGCCTCGCCGCTCGGCGGGGCTTTTTTTATGCCGTGCGTGCAGTCTTTTTCCAATGCAAATGAAGCAAGGTGACAGACCTTAATTCCAAAGTGGGATAAGGGTCTGTCCCTAATTTTCTTTTCATCGCAAAAAAGAACGTTTCCCCTTAAAACCTCAGTTGTTCCTTGAACAACAATAACGCTTTGCGGCGGATTTGTTCCGCAAATTGTTTCTAACCTTTGCGTAAGCCGAATGCTTCTTAAACTGATTTTGCCCAACTGCCGAGTCACCGGCAAATTGCAGAATGAATTACCGCAAGGTTATCCGCCCGAAAGGCGATCATTCTCAACTTCACACATGCGCTTCAAAAAACGAAAGCACGGTTCCCCATTTTTGGTCGCGGTTCTCGTTTTCATTTAAAAATTCATGGCGGGAATGTTCAAACAACTTCATCGTTATATTTGTCATACCTGCTTTTTGTGTGTAGAATTGATAGAGCTTTTCAACGCCTTTGCCCATATTGCCGACGGGGTCGTCCTTGCCTGATACAAGCAGTACAGGTAAATCTTTTTTCAGACTCGCAATATACTTTTTTGTATACAAACTCTTCAGTCCTTTGAAAAAATCACGGTAAAAACGGTTGGAACAGGTGAACGAACAGTACTCGTCGGCATGATAGGCGGCATTGTTTTCCGCATCGGTCGAAAGCCATTCTCCGTCGGTGAACTTTTTGGAATATGCGCCGAACGACTGCCGTTCAATAAACTTTGCCGGCTTCTTTTCATGAGAAAGATGAGAAACTAATGAGCCGAGATACACCTCGAAATCTTTTTTATAGCTGCTGCCTGCAATAACGGCGCCGTCAATTTTATCTGCGTATTTACCAATATAACTTTGCGTTAAGAACGAACCGTAAGAAAAGCCAAAAACGAAATACGGCAGTTTGGGATATTTCGTTTTGTAATAATCGGTAATTCCGCCTTCATCGCGTACGGTATCCTGAAACATGTGCCCTGCACAATAACCGAGTGTATCCTTATCCGTTTCGCCATGACCGCGGTGATCGTCGGCAACAACAAGAAATCCATGCTTATTTAAAAAGTGCGCAAACGCATCGTACCGAGCACTATGCTCTACCATGCCATGCACAATTTGCACGATACCCTTTGGGTTTTCCGCATCCGTCCACTCACGCACGAAAATTTCTTTTCCGTCAAAACTTTTAAAAATCATGATTCACTCCTCGCAGAGCGTAATAACGGCGTTATCGAATTATGTCAAGCGAAATTGAAAACAGTGACAATGCAGAGTTTATTCGATTTACACAAATTTTTAAGAAAGAGTAAATTACAAAGGTTGTTCTGCCTGTAAAATCTATCGCCTTGACAAAAGACCTTTCCCTGTGATACGGTTTTTACATTTTGGTAGTTCATTGTCCAAGTAAAATACTGCAAATCTTTTTGCCGCAGCTTATACTTTTGGCAAAAGGTTGGGGAGATAGCCAGTTGTTTACTATTCAGAAAAAACTTGTCCTGTTTAGTTCGTGTATTATTTTCGCACTCGTTTTTCTTGTTATTTCCATCATCGGCTTTCATGTGCGGCAGTCGGATATTGGGCAATTCCATGAAAATGTACTGCGCGAAACGGCACTTGTGGAAAACAGTATTACGCTTTTCTTTTCCGATACGATGAATAATGTGGAGCTGCTTGCCAATCATCCCGATGTACGTCTTATAAATGAAGAAATCAATTCTTATGTCGATCGTCCGACGCTTACCGACTTGAAAACCGTTGCACGTACACCGCTCGAACAGCGGATTTTCACGCTTCTTCGCGGGGTTTTCACATCACATCCGAATTATGTGGAAGTGTTCCTCGGAACGGAATGGGGCGGAAAGGTAACAAGTTTCGACGGCAACCAGACGGCAAATTACGATCCGCGCAAACGGGCATGGTACAAAGCTGCATCGGCACAAACCGACAGAACGGTTGTCGCAAAGGCATACCAGTCTACACTCAAAATAGATGGGAAGTTTCCGATTGTCGTATGTATGACGCGTGCTATTTTTTCCCCAGAAAACAAACATGTCGGAAATATGGCGATTGAAGTTTCGCTTGCAACGCTTTCCGATATGCTGTCGCACTTTCGCATCGGGAAGACAGGCTTTATTATGATGGTTCAAGACGACGGAGTGATTCTTGCCGATCCTCACAACGAGGAACATAATTTCAAAAATATTGCGGAACTTAAAGAGGCCGACGTTGCAGCTCTTGCGTCATTGACAAAGGGAAATGCAAAAATCAGTATGGATGGTGAAAAATGGCTTGCACTTGTGCGTACGGTCGAAGGGCTCAACTGGAAACTTATTGCGTTTATGCAGGAAAAGGAAGTTATGTCGGATTTTCATGCAATTATGTTTTGGATGATTATAATCGGCACAGTGCTGTTTATCTTGTTCCTCTTTGTTTCCGCTGTGTTTGCAACACGTATTACAAAGCCTATTCGAGCAATGAGTACACTGCTTAAAGCTGCTGCGCAGAATGACTACACGGTGCGTATGGATGCACGCGGCAACGATGAATTTTCACTGCTCGCTCATGATTTCAACACAACATTCGGCACAATTGCGCAGTCTGTCAAAACAGTTAAGGACAGTGCGGATAAAATGGAAGAAGCGGGGCATTCACTTGCAGAACAAACGGATTCTTCGGCGGGGATGCTGTCTCAAATAGATTCCGGTATTTCCATAATTCAGGGGGAGGCAGCGGCGCAGGATTCGGCTATCGATGAAATGGTAAGTGCGGCAAATGCGATAAACGATGCAATCAAAAGTGTTTCCGAATCTGCGGAAAGCCAAACGCTGAGTGTAGATGCATCAATGAAGGCGGTAAAAGTCATTATGGACAACATTGATTCCGTTGCCCAGCTGTTTGAACAGAGCGGACAATTGCTTGACGGCATGGTGACTCAAATTGCAGAAGGGCGTGAACGTCTTTCAAATGTAAATGCGACAATTACGCAGTTAGCGGAAAAATCGGATTCGATTCTTGAAACAAGCAAAGTAATTCAGTCGATTGCAAGTCAAACAAATCTGCTTGCCATGAATGCTGCAATCGAAGCGGCTCATGCAGGTGAAGCGGGAAAAGGCTTTGCCGTTGTTGCCGACGAAATCAGAAAACTTGCCGAAAACTCCAATCAGGAAGGAAAACGGGCTTCGGAAGTTATACAGGAATCGTTGAAAATAATTACGGAAATGACGGAAGCTGGAAGCTCGCTGGGTGAAGCATTTAACAGAGTATACGAGTTTGCAGATAAAGTGCACACACACGAAAACACAATGATAAATGCAATGAAAGAGCAGCGGCAATCAGGCGCGGATGTACTCGGTGCGGTACAGGCGATAAATGAAGCAAGCAGCAGAACACGCACAAGTTCGCAGGAATGTTTGGACAAAGGACAGCTGCTTACCGAAAAGTTATCGCAATTGGACGCTGTTGTAGAAGATATTCGCAAAGGTACGTACTCAATGATAAACGGAGTACAAAGCATCGGTGTCTCGGTACGCAAAATGACCGCCGTAGCACAGCAGAACAAGGAAAACATCGGTACGCTGCTTGGCGAAATGGAACAATTTACGGTATAAGCAGTCTGCTGGAAATAAAAAAAAGGCGAGTTTACAGCTCGCCTTTTTATTTTTGCTCATTAATCGATTGGTTTCAACTTTTCTTGAATATTTCGGATTTTGCATTCCACTTTCCGGTTTTTTCAAGCGGTACTCTGTTTAAAAAATCGTTTAATGAAGATGGATCGAAACAATCCGAAAGCCGTCTGATGTCGATATATTTACGTATTGCGTAAGAGACATAATCTCCCATTTTATCCGAATCTTCCCTCAATCTGCGAGAAAGTGCGGAAAGCGAAAATTCTTCGCCTTTTTTAATATTGCTTATCAAGTAGAAAACAAAGGCATCTTCTTTGGTAAGTTTCTTTTTTTCACAAAAAGAATCGATTTGCTTTTGCACCTTTAAAAAAGTTTCATAGTCC
>JAFLVQ010000134.1 GCA_022508205.1 Spirochaetales bacterium | reverse complement strand
GCGGTTTTTGACGGAAAAAATGCGTATGTTTCCTACGGTTTTATCGATCCGCACGTGCATTTTCGTACACCCGGAGCTGAAATGAAAGAGGACTGGAATACCGGAAGCAACGCCGCATTGGCCGGAGGTTTTACTTACGTAATCGATATGCCGAATAATACTCCGCCGGCAGCGGATTTTGATGTACTGCAAATGAAAAATGAAATTGCCAAAAGAGACAGTCATGTAAACTTTGGTTTTTATTTGGGACTTACGGAAGCCAATTGCGGTAGTCTTGAAGAAATTATCAGCCAATGCAGAAAAGCGGAAATACGGATTTACGGAATAAAAGTGTTTTTGGGGTCATCGACAGGTTCGCTGCTTATCGAGCATATAAGTGCTGTAGAAAAAGCCTTTGCGACAGGTTTGCCCGTGCTGTTTCACTGCGAAGAAAATTCATTATTGAAAAATACGGTATTTACAACATTGAAAGAATATGAAGACAGCCGTCCGATAAAAGCAGAAACCGAGGCAATGCTCAAAATAAGAAAAGCTGCCGAAAAGTATAAAAGTACGGCGAAAATATATATTTGCCACTTATCATCCGAAGCCGGTTTGAAAGAAGCGTTGAAAATGCGCAGCGATGGTTTCAATGTTTATCTGGAAGCAACACCTCACCACTTGACTTTGAATCTGGAAACGATGAAATCTTCACCGTTTGCGAAAGTTAATCCGCCGATTCGTCATACAGAAGAAATGATCGCTTTGCAGAATGCATTGAAAGACGGTTTTATTGACTGTATCGGAACAGACCATGCTCCGCACTTGTTGAAAGAAAAAAACGCTGACAATCCTCCGTCCGGTTTTCCCGGTCTTGAAACTGCTTTTTTTGCACTGAACACGCTTGTTTCCGAAAAAATCATTACGTTGGAGCAGGTTATAGAAAAATTAACCCGTGCATATAGTATTTTCAATATAGAATCGCGCGGTAAAATAGAGGTGGGAAATTATGCCGACTTGGTTTTTTTGCAGCGGGAACCTGCGGTTTTTAATGCCGAAAATGCAAGAACCAAAGCAAAATTTTCACCTTTTGACAAAATAAAATCTGATATTTCAATAAAACATGTTTTTATCGGCGGAAAGCAAATCTATTGAATTTTATTGCAAAAGGCATTTTGGAAATTAATTAAAATATTTTTCATATTGAAAAGTTTTTGGCGGCAGCAGACGGTAGCAAATCACATATAACAGTCCGCCTAAAACAGATGCCGAGGCGACATCTATCACGGAATGCTGTTTTAAAAAGACCGTTGATACGCTGATAATAAGCAGCACCGCAGTAATCAATAAACGCATCCACCATTTTTGCAGTAATTTATAATTTTTGTTGTGAAATACGGATGCTGCAACTCCGATGCACAAAATAACATGCAAACTGGGACAAATATTGGTATTGGTATCATTCCGATACAGAATGCCGACTAATTTTTCCGCAAAATTATCATAAATCGGCAGAGTCGGTCGCAAATTTTGACCATTGGGAAATAACCAGTAAATTAACAGTGCTGCAGTAAAGCCCAAAATCAAAAAGTACATATAACGACGGTAATCTTCCTTGTCTTTTATAAAGAAGAGAAACGGTGAAACTATTCCGGAATACCACAATATATACGCAAAAATAAATTGAGGGATAAACGGAATAAAATTATCGAGACTGCATTCAATGACAACGTAATTGCTTGTTATCGTTTTTTCTTCTATAAAAAATAGTACAAGCATCAGTGGAAAGCATAAAAGAAGCAGAATATCTAAGATAAGTGGTACATTTTTTTTCTTCATTGATTAGTCCTTTTTTTGTTCTGTATTTGTTCTTTAAAATTGCTTGTACCGATATTTATAAGCTGTTTAATAGTTTCAAACAAAACTTTTTTGTCATCATTGTTCATGGTAATTATTGTTTGGATAGACTTTGCTATATTAGTCATTTTTTTGTTTTCTAATTCGCTTAAATTTTTTGCATCACCGGCAGATAGTATTTCAAATAATACGTCAATAAAATGCATTCTCTGCTGATTGTCCATTCCCGCCAACCAATTTTTCAACGTTTTATCCAGAAAACGGCAATTTTCGCTTAATGATGTCGTAATAAAATGCTTGCCTTTCAGCTGCCAAGAGAAAACATCATGTTGAAACAAACCGGAAGCGGTACTTTGTATCACAATATAAGGTTCTTCATGTTCTAAAAGCATTCCGACGGTAGAAAACTGTGGCAGAAAAGTCGTAATTTTGGTTAACATTTCTTTATACAGCGGATTTTTCATCATTGCATCATCGAATCCCGGTCCGTCATTATTGTAAACTGCGGTTATTTTCTTTTTAAATTTTTTGGAACAGAATACCGCAGAATAAACAGCCAAATTTCCGCCTTTGGAATGACCTCCGATACGGACTTTCCCCGAACGCCATTTGTACAATGACAAAACGTAATTTACATATTTTACCGATTCCTCCTGTGCCGGAACCGGGCTTATAAAGCACATATTAAAATCTTCTTTCCACCCGATAAGCGTATCGTCCGTTCCGCGAAAAGCGATAAAAATTCCGTCGTTAAGCTCAAAAGTTATAGCGGAAAATTGTTCTTGCTTGTTCTTGTCCACATGATTTATATAACATGATAATTTCAAATTACCAAAACGTACACTGTCAGCGGCAGCTTTCAGCAAAGTTACTATTTCTTTAGGCAGCAAAGCTCCCAAAATGATGTTTTTATTATGAACAGAAAAAAACGCTGCAGCAGCTTCTTTTAATGTTAAACGTTTTTTATTGTCGTTTGAAACGATTCCGTCAAAATCGATATAAACCAATTGAGATAAAATAAGACTATCGATTTCATTAAACTCGCAAGCATCAAAATCAATGTCTGCGCGCCATTCAACATAATCGAGAATATTTGCCATGTTTTTTCCAGTTATAAGATTAAGTTTCATCTTATTTATACAAGATTTATATAAATGTCCAGAATTTTATGTATATCAATATGCAAAAAATTATTCTTTAATTTATTATTAAATAAATGGATTTTTCTAAGTAAAAAATGCTTCTAAAAAAAAATATTTTTGGTAGAAACGAATATATTGCTTTCATTAACGTATTTTTAAAGGTAAATGTATGCTTTCGTGCTGTTGTAATATAAGAGAATCTGAAAATAATGAATGGATATGTAAGACATCCGATATGCCCTGGGAATGCCCGCACAATTTATTGAATAAAAACAAGGCATTTTTCCGCAACAAAAAAATCGCAAAATATCTCAGAAAACATTATATTGCGGTAGGTGTGATTTTGCTTTTTACACCATTATTTCCTTTGTCTATATATTTTTTTATAAATGTGGCATCAATTAAATGGAGTAAAAGAGATATTTTGAGAAAAATACCGTAATTTTTTATCAATCGCATTTTTTTGAATACCATTCTTTAAACGGACCCGATAAGTAAAAGGAGCCTGTGACTAGTTTTGCGCCGGAATATTTTTTGTCTGTTACAAAAGCGGCAAACGCTTTTTTCTGATTGGGAATCAGTTCTGTACTGCGAGAATATCTATATAATTCTTTGATTATGTGCTGCACATCTGCTTGTTTATATGACGAAAGATTCGTTACTAAAATTTTATCAGCTATGCCGATTATTTTCCTGCATATATAATGAACATCTTTAGTGCTGCATACGCTGAATAGAATATTCCATTTTCTGTTCGGAAAATGTTTTTTCAATGCGGCAACCAGACTGTCAATCGATTCTTTATTATGCGCCGTATCGATAAAAATGTCATCAGAAGCAGAAAGTTTTTCTATCCTTCCGGGAATGTTCAAATCAATAGAACCGTATATTTTTAAATGTTCGATTAAGTTGGGGGAAATCTGCAAAACAGTTTCCAATGCCGTAAGAAAGTTCCAAATTTGATGTTCCCCGAAAAACGGAAGCGAGAACGTAATTTCATCTTTATTTTTACGGTTGAATGAAAAGGAGATTCCTTCCTGTGCATATCGAATATTTTTGACTTTATAAAGTTTCTTAACGGAGCTAAGCGGTGAATTCGATTTTTTTGCAATATCAGAAAATATATCGGCGCAGTGATGACGCTGTTTCCCGAGTATTACAGGACGATTTGCTTTTATTATTCCCGCTTTTTCCGCTGCAATTTGCTTTATGGTATTGCCCAATATTTCGACATGGTCAAAACCGATTGTGGTAATTACCGAGATTTCGGGAGTAATAATATTAGTACAATCCAGTCTTCCGCCGAGCCCCGTTTCTACGACAAAGTAATCAGCATCTTTTTGAATCCCATACATAAGCGCAATCAGAAAAAAAAGTTCAAACGTTGTAGGCGTAAGATTGTTTTTATCGAAAATGCTCTTCAGCGAACTTGTGATTTCAATCAAATCGTCATCGGAAATTTCCATCATGTTATACATTATACGCTCGTTTGTTCTTACGAGGTGAGGCGAAGTAAATGTCAATGTATTGTAACCACATTCGAGCAGAAGCCGCGTTACAAACAAAGATGTGCTGCCTTTTCCTTTTGTTCCGGCTATATGAATATATTTAAGCCCTTTATGCGGATTTCCCATGCATTCCAAAATTTTTTGGATATTATCCAGCGAATAACATGGAGTTGTTGCGATGTCGCTTTTTTCCAAATTCGTAAACGAATATATGTAATCCAGCGCATTTTCGATATTTTGAAACATTATTCCCATCCGAAAGTTGCAGGCGGTTTATTGGTTATATCGTAATAGATATTATCAACAAAAGGCAGTGCCGCAATTTCTTTTACTATCTGTTTTAATAATGCAAGGTCAAGATTTGCGAATCTGGCAGTCATTACATCTTCGGAAACTA
>JAFLVQ010000133.1 GCA_022508205.1 Spirochaetales bacterium | reverse complement strand
TATTGAGCATTCTGTATTCCGCAAAACTCATTCCTTCAAACGGATCGTTCGGGTCGTCATCTTTTTCTAAAACGTAGCAATTTCTTTCCTTATCAAAATTATAATAATCACTCACATGCGGATGGTTTCTTTCCTGAATATTGCCGAATTGATCAAGCATGTAGAGTGTTCCAAATTTCAGACGTACATTTTTTTCATATAAATTCCTCATAAATGTAGGAGACTCTATTACAAGCAGAAGCTCCTCTATTTTATCGCTTTCTTCCCTTATATAAGGAAAGAAAAATATCGGCTGCATGAATTCTCGCGGTCCTCTTATAGCTTGCGAAGTTGTAAGAACTGGTTCCATAACCATTTTTTCAGACATTTTCTTAAATACCGGTTCTTCCTTTAGTTTATCTATATCCAAACTTTGATCGCTGTAGCTAATGAAAAAATGTTTGTACAAGCGATTATTCAGTGTATCCCGTCTGCCCAGCTCAAGCATAAGAAAAGTACCGTCGAATTTCGATATAAGGACTTCCTCAAGTGCCTCAACGTAATTTTTCCCGTCAATCATAAAATTTCTGTCTTCAATCGAAGTCATTTCCGGACGGTTTATAATTTTTTGGAATACCTGACTCTGCACTACGTCGGCAAATGAAATTGCGTATTGATTGTAATAAAAATCGATATTGGCAGTTACCTGAGAAATTATATCGCGATAGAATTCTTTATTTCGATTTAATGATTTTCCATAGAAAGTTGAACTTGTATAAATAGTGAGCACTATAATCGGGATTAATGCACAAGGCAGCACCGTCAGTAAAATCCTAATTTGTGTATCAAAACTCTTTTTCATTAGAACTTCCATTTAAATGTGTTTTGTAAGAGAAGATTATAATGTTTTTTCTATTTATTTTTGAAAATTAAGAGGAAATAAAAAGATTAATCGGATACATTTCTTTATTTTAAAAATAAAAGTAAAATAAATGTCACATTACTTTCAATAAGTACATTGGCTCTGAAATTACTCAAATCGCACAGACAGAAAATCACATAACAAATTATTGAATAATAATCATTTTTTTTTATTAATTATTTCATAATTTATAATAACCATTTTTTTAGATAAAAAAAATCGCATTTTATTTAGTAATATATAATAAGTACAATATAATATTGTATAATATATTATACAATAATTACATTTCAGAATAATAAAAGGAAAGCAAAATGAATTCATTCTCATTTACCAGCATCAAAAATCTTTTTGACTATACTCATGAAAAAAACAAAGAGATACATATAATTTTTTCCAATTATAAAAATATTATCGAAATAGGAAAAAATGCAACGCCTAACATGGTGCTGTGTTCTACAAGCGGCGAATTTACTAACCACGGATTTTCCGAAAATGCAATAACGGGTTTTTCCTGTAGATCGGATATTGCAGATGTAATAGAGCTTTTTCATACTCCGAGCAAAGGATATTTGAAATTAAAAAATGCCGCCAAAAAAATTTCCGGAAATCCAAACTCTTTTGTATTACTGCTGTGCGACGGAATGTCTCAAAAGGAAGAAATGATACTGGCTTCATTATTCTGCATAGATGATAACTCAAAAATTATCGGCGGAAGCGCGGGCGACAGTTTGGAATTCAAAGAAACTTACATTTACATAGGTAAACGACGTGTATTCAGTGCAGCAATATTTTTCCGAATGGAACAGCGGACAATTTTGGTAAAAGAAAATATTTACAAACCGACCGGAAAATATCTGAATGTTTCAAGCTGCAATTATTCTGCACGTACCGTAAATTCGTTTAATGATCTGCCTGCGACAGTAGAATTTGCCAATTTACTGGGTGTGAATCAAGATGATTTGCCAAACCATTTTATGGATCATCCCATCGGGCAGCGTATAGGCAGCGAACTGTTCATCGCTTCGCCGCAGAAAGTAAATGAAGATAATTCGATAACTTTTTACCGCAGAATTCGCAGCTCGGTACAGATGGAGCTTCTTCAACCGGAAGATCCATTTGCTTCACTGAAAAATACAATGAAGACAATCACATTCAAACCTTCATTTATATTTTCCATTCACTGTGTTCTGCGCAGTTTAAAATTCAAACAGAGCGATCTTTGGTCACGGTACAGCTCCGATCTCCTTGAACTCACAAAAAACCAGTGCGGTTTTATCAGTTACGGAGAACAATATTATAAGCATCATTTAAATCAAACAATGGTACTTCTTGCGGTGGAATAATCCACACGTGACAAATGACGGTTTATGTACCAAACCGTCTTTTTTTACACTTGACACACTTATTGACTTAATATATATTGCAGAAACTTTAGTATTATTTAAGGAGATGCAATATGGGAAAAACAATTGCGGAAAAAATTTTCGATACGCATTTAGTAGAAAAACCGTTCGACGATACATTCGTTGTAAAACTCGACAGAGTGTTTTGTCATGAAATAACAACTCCGATTGCGATTACGGATTTGGAAGCACGCGGCAAAGACAGAGTTTTTGATCCTACAAAAATCAAAGCTGTTATAGACCATGTGACACCGTCAAAAGATTCTAAAACAGCAGAGCAATCTAAAATTTTGAGAGATTGGGCAAGACGTCATGCTATCAAAGATTTTTTTGATGTCGGACGCAACGGTGTTTGTCATGCCATTTTTCCGGAAAGCGGTTTTGTTCGTCCGGGATTTACTTTGATAATGGGAGACAGCCATACTTGCACACACGGCGCATTTGGAGCATTTGCGGCCGGAGTGGGAACAACCGATCTTGAAGTCGGAATTTTAAAAGGAGTTTGTTCATTCAAAACTCCAAAAACCATAAAATTTGAATTGACAGGAAAATTACAGCCCGGAGTGTACGCCAAAGATGTAATTTTATTTGTAATAGGGCAAATCGGTGTAAATGGAGCAACCAACTGCGTAATGGAATTTACCGGTACTATTATCGATGAAATGAGCATGGAATCACGCATGACATTGTGCAACATGGCAATCGAGGCCGGCGGAACCTCGGGAATTTGTTATCCTGATATGGTGACGGTAGATTATTTGTGGCCGCATATCAGCAATGAATATGAAAGCAAAGAAGCTGCATTAAAAGATTTTTCTCAATGGAAAAGCGACGAAGATGCTGTGTATGAAAAAGTGTACAAATTTGATTTGTCATCATTGGAACCGATGGTAACTTTCGGATACAAACCGGACCAAGTAAAAACTGTTCGTGAAATGGAAGGAACTCCGGTAGATCAAATTTACATCGGAAGCTGCACAAACGGAAGAATCGAAGATTTAAGAATTGCAGCGCAGATTCTGAAAGGGAACAAAATTTCCGATACTGTCCGATGTGTTTTAAGTCCGGCGACTCCGAAAATTTACAAAGCAGCGTTGAAAGAAGGACTAATAGATATTTTTATGGATGCCGGAGTCTGCGTCACAAATCCTACATGCGGTGCGTGTCTTGGAATGAGCAACGGCGTTCTGGCAAACGGAGAAGTTTGTGCTTCGACAACAAACAGAAATTTTAACGGCAGAATGGGAAAAGGCGGAATGGTTCATTTGATGAGTCCAGCCAGTGCCGCCGCAACGGCAATTACCGGAAAAATCACCCAATCACCTCTTTTTAAAGGAGCAAAATAATGAAAGATTTCAGCGGAAAAGTATTGTTTCTTGATCGTTCGGATATTAACACTGATGAAATTATTCCCGCAAAATATTTGACGGAAATTACAAAAGCGGCATTGAAACCTTATGTTTTGGAAGATTTAAAACTGGACGGCTTCGATCCTAAAAAAGATATTGAAGACAAAAAAGTTATTATCACTCGTGAAAATTTCGGTTGCGGTTCAAGCCGGGAGCACGCTCCGTGGGCACTGGAAGTAAATAATATTTACACTGTAGTTGCTGTAAATTTCGCGCGAATATTTCGACAGAATATGTATAACTGCGGAATGCTTGCGATTAATATGGATGCGGCAGTTATCGATGATATGTTTGCCAATTTCTCAGAAAAAGAAACTTTCGCAGCTATAGACACCGAAAAAAACACAATTACATTGAAAGCCGATAATACGGAAAAAGTGTATGCATTCAAGCTCGAAGGTTTTGACAAAGCATTGATTGACAGCGATGGTTGGGTCGGTTATGCCGATATGAAATATTAACAAAAAAATTTTTCGAGAAACACATGCAAAGTGTACTCATGAATTGGGTACACTTTTTTTATTTTCAATATCTCAATGCTGAAATGGAATTAAGGTCTGTCCCTTTATGAAATAAACTTGCAGGACATAAAAAAAGGGAAGAAATAAATCTTCCCTTTTAAAAATCACAACTATTTATTTAACTACGATGTTTACCAGCTTATCTTTCACGGCAATTTCTTTTACTATTGTCTTTCCGCTAATCTGCTGCTGCACTTTAGAAGATCTTTTTGCTTCCGCGATCATCTCTTCATTACTCAAACCGACCTGCAATTCTGCTTTATCACGCAGTTTTCCATTAACTTGAAAAATTACCGTAACTGTATCATCTGCCATTTTATCTTTATCAAATTCAGGCCAAGATTCGTGCAGCAAACAATTTTTTCCGCCGAGCAGCTCCCACATTTCCTCAGTAATAAAAGGCGCAAACGGATGCAGCAACTTTATAAATGTTTCAATTACTTCTTTATTCAGTGCGTCTTCTTTCTGTATTGCTGTCAGTAAAATCATTAATTGACTGATTGCAGTGTTAAATTCCAGATTGTTCAATTTATCGGTAACAATACCGATTGTCTTGTGAAGTAATTTTTCCAATTCAGCCGGAGTATCAACATCTTCGCGAATATCTTTTTCCATAAGCCGCCATGTTTTTTCAAGAAAACGTCTTACTCCTAAAATATTTTTTGTACTCCATGGTTTGTCAGCTGCTAAAGGCCCCATAAACATTTCATACATTCTCAATGTATCCGCACCATGTTCATGAATTACA
>JAFLVQ010000132.1 GCA_022508205.1 Spirochaetales bacterium | reverse complement strand
CCTTCCAAAGTATGGAAGCGCATCCTTCCGGCGAAATTACGGAATAAATGGAATTTGTAAGCATAAAAACTTTATCCGCTACGGCCAAAGCCAATGCACCGCCCGAACCGCCTTCTCCGGTAATAATGGAAATTATCGGAGTCCTTAAAGCAGACATTTTATAGAGATTATACGCTATAGCTTCGCCCTGTCCGCGTTCTTCTGCTCCCAATCCCGGATATGCGCCGGCAGTATCGATAAAGTTAATAATAGGACGACCGAATTTCTCGGCCTGTTCCATTAAACGCAAAGCCTTGCGGTATCCTTCCGGGTGCGGCATTCCGAAATGACGCTTGATATTATCCTTTGTATCTTTACCTTTTTGCGTACCTATAACTGTTACGGGTATTCCTTCAAACATTCCGATTCCGCCGACCATCGCCTGATCATCCGCAAATCTTCTGTCGCCATGCAGCTGCACAAAATCGGTTATCAAATAATGTATATAATCCAACGTTGTGGGTCTGTCGTGATGACGAGCCAGCTGTATTCTTTCGCCCGGTGTAATTTTTCGATAAAGCTCCATCTTCAATGTAGATGCATTGTCTTCCAATTGCTTAATAATAGGCAGTAATGCAGAATCGGATTTATCAGAAATTTCAGATTTTAAATTATCCAATTTGGATTGCAGATCTTTCAATTCTTCTTCAATGTCTTTTTTTGCCATTGCGTTACTCCTATCTATTTTAAACCATACTGCTCAATTCTGAACTTCTTATTATTTCTAAGTATACTGATTCTATGCATTTTTAGCAAATTCGCCAAAGTATCACGCATAAATTCCCTCGGAATAATTTGATCCAGCATTCCGTGCTCCAGCAGGAATTCCGCACGCTGAAAACCTTCCGGCAATTTCTGGTTAATCGTCTGTTCTATAACACGCGGACCTGCAAAGCCAATCAATGCTTTCGGTTCAGCAACAATTATATCTCCCAAATATGCAAAAGAAGCAGTAACACCTCCGGTTGTAGGATGTGTCAAAACGCTGATATACAACAATCCGGCATCAGAATGACGTTTCACTGCTGCAGAAGTTTTTGCCATCTGCATCAGCGACAAAATTCCCTCCTGCATTCTGGCTCCGCCCGATGCACAAAAAACAATTACAGGAAGTTTCTTTTCCGTTGCATATTCAAAGCCTCTTGTTATCTTTTCACCGACAACGGACCCCATACTTGCCATGATAAAACGAGTATCCATTACCATAATCACAGTAGGTTCACCTTTAATCTTTGCTTCACCTGCAATTACGGCAGAATACGAACCGGTTTGCTTAATTACATTTTTCAGTTTATCGTCATAACCCGGAAAGTTCAGCGGATCCATCGAACGCATTTTACGACCGAATTCGGAAAAAGTTCCTTTATCAATCGTATATTTCAAGCGTGCCATACTTGTCAGTTTATGATGAAATCCACACTCCGGACAGACAAAAAGGGTTTTCGATAAAATCTTATTAAAATGTGTAGTTCCACATTCAGGACATTTTATAAAAAGATTTGCCATGTATTATCCCTCCCTATTTCTTTTCATTACCAAATTTTTTCTCAATAAAATGAGTTGTTACATTACCGGCAAGAAAATCGCTGTCTTCAAGTATTTTTTGATGAAACGGAATGGTAGTTTTCACACCTTCGATAACAAATTCTCCCAATGCCCGCTTCATTTTCTGAATCGCTTCCTGACGGTTTTTCCCATTAACAATGAGTTTTGCAATCATACTGTCATAAAAAGGAAGAATTGTATACCCTTCATACACTGCCGAATCCACACGTATTCCATTTCCGCCCGGAACAATATACTTTGTGATTTTTCCGGGACACGGCAGAAAATTCTTTTCAGGATCTTCCGCATTAATACGGCATTCGATGGAATGACCGTTCACATGCAAATCTTCCTGCTTAAAAGACAACTGTTCCCCAGAAGCTATTCTGAACTGCTCTTTTATCAAATCCCGCCCGGAAATCATCTCAGTTACAGGATGTTCTACTTGAATTCTTGTATTCATTTCCATAAAAAAGAATTCACCCTGTTGAGTCATAATAAATTCGATTGTTCCGGCAGATGAATAATGAGCCGCTTTGGCAGCTTTTACGGCCGCTTCTCCCATTTTTTTTCGTGTTTCTTCATCCAAAGTAGGAGACGGCGCTTCTTCCAGCAATTTTTGATGACGACGCTGAAGCGAACAGTCGCGTTCAAACAAATGAACTACATTACCGTACTGATCTCCCAAAATTTGGACTTCTATATGACGCGGATTTTCAATGTAGCGTTCCATATATACATCGGGATTGTTAAAAGACGCTTTCGCTTCATTGGAAGCCATTAAATAACTGTCGATTAATTCATCTTCACTGTGAGCTATGCGCATTCCTTTTCCGCCGCCACCGGCACTCGCTTTGATAATTACCGGATAACCTATTTCTTTTGCGGTTTTCAATGCTTCCTTCTCAGAAGTTATAATATCACGGCTTCCCGGAGTAATTGGGACGCCAGCATCCCGCATTGTTTTACGAGCTGTAGCTTTATCACCCAATGAACGAATCGCGTCACTGCTCGGACCGATAAATTTTATTCCGAGAGCATCGCATGCATCTGCGAAATCGGCATTTTCAGAAAGAAATCCGTATCCCGGATGAATTGCGTCGGCTTTCGTTGCCTCCGCAGCGCCCAATAGATTTTGATAAGCTAAATAACTTTTTGAACTTAATGCCGGTCCGATACAAACCGACTGATCTGCCAATTTAACATGAAGAGAATTTTTGTCTGCTTCCGAATAAACAGCTACGGTTCGGATTCCAAGTTCTTTTGCCGCTCTGATAATTCTTACGGCAATTTCACCTCGGTTTGCTATTAAAACCTTTCTTATCATATCGACCTTCCCGATCACTCTTTTTCAATTCTAAAAAGAACTTGCCCGTATTCTACCAAATCTCCGTCTTTCAATAAAACTTCGCGTACCACGCCGTCAACTTCGCATTCGATTTCATTGAAATTTTTCATAGCCTCAACAATACAAAGTTTCTGTCCTTTTGCAACTTTTACTCCGACTTCCACAAATGCCGGAGCTCCCGGTTTGGATGATGAGTAATACGTACCAACTAACGGAGATTTTACTTCATAAAAACTATTTGGTACCGAAACGGGAACCTGCGGCTTATTTTCTGTCGGAGAACTTGCTGCCTTTTCTGCCGATGCAGCAACAACTGGAGCTGCATTTGCGGCAACCATTGGCGCTGTATTTGCGACAGCGGCCTGAACTGCAATTTGCTGTTTATAACAGCCACGGCGAAATTCAAAAACATCTTTTCCATTTTTGATAATAACTTCGCTAATATCGTTTTTTTTCATTGAATCAAACATTTTTTCAAAATCAAATTCTTTCAATTTTTTCCTCCTGAGAAAATTCTTTAATTTGAATCATTCCCGTCTGTACCTCCGCCCATCCCCCGCAGAAGCATTTTATAAACACTTTCAAGAAGACTTTTGCGCGATTCCGAATCCTGCCCTATATTTAAGGAAGGATTCAAACCAGGAATAAAAAAGAGTTCAACTAAACGAAAAAGCATGTTATTGATAAAGAACTGCGCCAAATCGGTACGAATATCACTTTTTATTACAGATTTTTTCCTTCCGATTTCTATAAATTTAGTAGTCACAGCCGTCACATACTTATTAACATAACGCCGAATTGTCCGCCAATCCGGATAGTCAACCTCATAATTTACCCTCAGATAAAGACGGTAATGATTTGGCAATTTCTCATAGAACCGAATCATTTGGAAACATGCACTGATAAAAATTTCTTTCAGTTCCATAGAATCACTATAAGTAATATTTTCCACTTTATACATATAGGTAATCTCTTTCAATGCCCGCCGTACAACAAACACAAAAAGATCTTCCTTGTTCGGGAAGTATTGGAACATAGAACCTTTTGAAATTCCAGCTTTTTTACAAATCGTATTCGTTGACGCTTGAGTATAACCATGCTCGGCAAACTCTTCCAAAGCAGTTTGAAATATCAAATCCTGCTTTTTTTTATGTAGCAATACGAAAGTTTTCGTCGGCAAAAGAAACTCCTGTCAACAGCCCGTTTCCGGTATTGGTTTTTTGAAAAAAACACCGTATAATAATAGATTAGTTTTAAAAAAGCAAGTTTCATTTCCGCCTTTCCAAAAACAAGACAGAAACAATTTCCGAATATTCATTTTTTACTGCGGCTCAAGAAATTATATTCAAACCCATTACAGATAAACTTTTCAAAACGTCGGCATGAAGATAAAATTATTCCTTGTGCTATAAACAAAACTCAAGTGATTGGATTTTCAGATGAAAATATTGTAATCTTACATTCAAATCATAAAAATTAGCAGGAAATAAAATGGACAAAAACAAGCTTTGGTCTGTAGAAAGTGAAAAAGATGTATTTTCATGCCATATTGCAACAGTAAATGCAAAAGAATGCACTCTCAACTCAAAAAATGTATCACATACATTTTACACGATGAAAATGAAAGACTGGGTCAATATTTTCGCGATAACAGATGAAAATTTCGTAGTAATGGTGCGGCAGCACAGATTGGGGAAAAATCTCGTTACACTGGAAGTTCCGGCCGGCACGCTGGAAGACAACGAAAATCCAAAAGAAGGAATTATCCGAGAACTTACCGAAGAAACCGGTTATACTTCCGACAATATAATTCTGCTGAAATCGATAAACGTAAATCCTGCGATACAAGATAATGTCTGTCACTTTTTTTTAGCATCAAACTGCAAAAAAATAGCCGAAACGCATTTTGACGAAACAGAAGAAATCGAAACCGAGTTAATTCCGTTAGCCGATATTTTAAAAACTCCGGACAATGGAAATGAATTAATTCAAAATTCCGTTACACTGCTTTCGATTCTTCTCGCAAAAAATTACCTTTCAGAACACGGAGATTTAAAA
>JAFLVQ010000131.1 GCA_022508205.1 Spirochaetales bacterium | reverse complement strand
TTGGGGAGGTTCTATCACATGGCAGGCGAAATTATTAAAGTATCAACCGAGGAACTGCGCAGCGCGGTCCAAAAATACACGACCCAGAAGACGCAGCTTCAAAACGCCCATCTGACGATGTACAGAAATATTCATGGCCTGGACGGCGTATATGTCGGCGACGCGAGCGAAGCTCTGAAACAGCAGTTTGAAGAGATGTACAAAAATCTTTCTTACTATTTGTATTATATAAAATCGATTTCCATACTGTTTGATTTAAAGATTATGCTTTACACGATAGAAACCGTAATTTTTAAACGCGGCGCACTTTAACCGAACAAAGGATTTAACATGCTTGATTTACATACACACACTACGGCTTCCGACGGCGTTTTGACTCCGACTCAATTGATAGAACAAGCTGCCAAGAACAATATCAATGCAATAGCAATAACCGATCACGATACCGTAAGCGGAATTGCGGAAGGTATCGAGGCGGCACGAAAGTTCAATGTAACTTTGATTCCGGGAATCGAAATCAGCACAAAAGTCGATTCTATTTCCGAAGAAATACACCGGCCTATTTCCGAAGAAATACACCTTGTAGGACTTTTTATCAATCCGCAAAATCCTCAGCTGCTGCAAAAACTCGAACTGCTGAAAAACTTCAGAGAAGAAAGAAACAAAAAGATAATAGAAAAACTGAAAAAAATCGGAATTGAAATACCAGAGGAATTACTGCTGAACATGAGCAGCCGTCCGAAAACAATTGCCACACTGGGGAAACCGGATTTTGCCAAAGCGTTATACAAAATCGCAGCGGTAAAGCATGAGGCCGAAGCATTCGGTACATTTCTTAATGATAAAAACGGACTTGCCGGCGTTCCAAAAGAACGCATTGAATTGGGCGATGCCATTTCGCTGATTCATAAAGCCGAAGGGCTGGCAATTTTAGCTCATCCATTTCACATAACAAAGAATTATACAGAACTCTATACGCTTGTCGAAAAATACGCCGAACTTGGTTTGGACGGAATGGAAGTCTACTACAATAATTATAACCGCAAAGAGATTAAGAATCTGAAAAAGGTAGCCAAGCAGTTCGGTCTGCTGAAGTCCGGCGGCTCGGATTTTCATTTCGCCGGCGGTTATCGTCAGGCAAGACTGGGATTTTTCGGAGAAAAGAAAAACATCCCCGACGACATTCTGACGGAAATGATGAGATGCAGAAAATAGTCGGTGATTTTTAAGAATTAACAATAATACTTCGTTTTGGAATTGAAGACATTATGCAGTGATATTAGGAGGTCTGGCACTTAGCCTCCCTGTTTAAAATGGTGAAAAATTATCCGAACAGACGCAGTATCTTCTCAGCGACATCTTTTTTGCTTTTACGAAAATCCATTGCTTCTTTTTCTATATAGCGGTGCGCCTCATTTTCATTCATGTGCATTTCCTGTATCAGTACACATTTTGCACGGCTTATAAGTTTTAATTCTTCCATTTTACGTTTCAGCTTGTCATTTTCATTTTTCAAATACTGCATTCGCTTATACATTGCCGTGAGAAGTTTGTACGCCTGATAAAATGTTTGATAATGAACCGGCTTTCCTATAACCACAACGCCGTATTCTCCGACATGCGACTCGATTTCATCTTCCTGCGCAGCATTTACCGCAAGCATCACACCCGCCATTGTATTTTCAACGGCAGTCAGTGCCAGCTCATCACCGAATTCGTCCTGCAACGGAGCATTGATAACAATCAAATCAAAATCGTCGCCTTCATGCAACCGCTGCCTTGCTTGATTCGCACTCGTCAATCTAACTACAGCATCTCCTGTCGTGCCGATTAATTCAGACAATCCCTTATCATCATTGCCGCTGGAAATAAATAAAATATTCCACATTGCAAACACCTTCCAGAATTACATAGCTTCAAATAACTCGGTAATTTCATCTTTTGGCAGACATTCGCTGCTTATACGCTTTATGTAAGCAGAAATTATCATTTCAGGCAATACTCGTTTTACAAAGTCGCTGTTCTGTGCAGATTTTACAGCTTCCAGATGATTTGAAGGAAGCATTTTACAATCGGCAAGATCACTTTCTTCCATCAGCATCCTGTTCATATTTACCGGCTCTTTTACCGTCATGTTTTTTTCTATTCCATCGGCTCCGGCTTGAAGCAGCAGTGCAAACGCCAGATATGGATTGCATGATGAGTCGGGAGAACGTATTTCCATCGAACTGTATTCTCCGCGCACGGCAGGAATTCGTATCAGCTGTGAATAATTATCGGATGCCCAGCAGATCGGCCAATTTTTAAATGTTTCATCCTTAGAAAAAGAAGGTGCATTCCAGTCGTAAGAGGTTTTAAGCGGATTTAAAAATAATGTTATCTGGTCTATTTTGTCCATTATTCCGGCAATAAATTGCTTTACTACGGCAGACTGCTGCGAACCCGCGCTGCGGAACATATTCTGCCCATTTTCAAAAAGAGAGATATTCAAATGAAGCGAACTGCGTTCCAAAGATTCTGTCGGACGCGGCAAAAATGACGCAAATGCACCGTTTACCGCAGATATAGCTTTTACAACCGAACGCAGCGTTATCAAATGTTCGGCTGTCATAAGCGGATCGGCATTGCAGAAATCTATTTCGTTTTGTCCGAAACCGCTCTCATGGTGAGAACATTCGGGAACAATACCCATTTCTTCAAGTGCGAGGCAAATCGCCCTTCTGATATTTTCACATTTATCAAACGGCCCTATATCACAATACCCGGCAGAATCATACGGTGTAAATGTCGGTTCTCCATTTTCATTCGTTTTAAATAAATAAAATTCACAATCTGCACCGGAAAAACAACGGTATCCCATATCCGTAATACGTTTTACCGACTGCTTCAGGATATTTCGCGTATCTGCGATGAAAGCTGTTCCGTCGGCATTTTTTATATCACAAAAAAAACGCACTACCCTGCCTTGTTTAGGCCGCCACGGCAATACCGAAATTGTCTTGGGGTCCGGCACCAGAAAAAGAGACAACCGTGTTTGAAAATCCACTCCACCGAGCATCACCGCATTAAGAGGAATTCCAAACTCAAAAGCTCTCGGCAAAACATTCGGCATAATCGAAATATTTTTTTGAACTCCGAAAATATCGCAAAATGCCAATCTGATAAATTTCACATCATTTTCATTCACATATTCCAATGCTTCGGCTACGGACATGTTTTCCCTCCAAATTTGTATAAAAAAATCAGTTCATTATATGCAAGTTAGTCTCACTGTGCAACAGCGGAGGTCTGACACCGGTCAGCATGAGAATAAGTATAGGTCTGGCACTTGCAATCCAAATCATTTGAAAATCAGGGTGTCAGACCTCCGTTTTTTTTAATTGAGATTTTCCGCATACAACTGCTTGTAAGGTGCCTTGCTGTTGGGAACAAGCAGATAAAATTTTTCATTGTAAATTTCATTTTTGCTTACATTGAATTCCTTGCAGAAATCATCAATATACGCTTCGATTTCCTTCAAGTCATTTTCGTCAGCTTCCATTACGAGAACCTGTTCCGGCATATTACGAGGCGGCTCTTTCGTTCTGATAAATATTTTGCCGCCGTGCAT
Organism: Spirochaetales bacterium; assembly: GCA_022508205.1. Lineage (GTDB taxonomy): Bacteria > Spirochaetota > GWE2-31-10 > GWE2-31-10 > GWE2-31-10 > RGIG8597. The sequence continues at coordinate 1,431 of JAFLVQ010000131.1, read as the reverse complement.
ACCGGTTCCGCAGAAGTTTCCGACCGGAGATTCACCTTCCGACAAATTCAATCCCAATACGATAATCAAACCTCCGGCCTGATATTCACCGAGGAAGCTCCCCGCCTTGCCGCCAACTACCAGTACAGGAATTTTATCCTTATAGGCTTTCATGTGTATACCCGCACGGTAGCCCGTATTTTCTTTTATAAGTATTTTTCCTCCACGCATGGCATACCCGGCAGCATCTCCGCACGAACCGTGAACAACAATCGTTCCGCCGTTCATTGTATCGCCGGTAGCGTCCTGCGCATTGCCAAAGACATCGATTCGGCAGTTATTCAAATATGCACCTAAAGCATTTCCCGGCGTTCCGTGAATTGTCACTGTTTTACCGGAAAGCCCCGATGCAATATAACGCTGTCCAATACAGTTCATGATTTCTATATGTGAATCTTCCGCAGCTCTTACCTGCTCGTTCAAATCTCTGAAATTCATTAAATCAGCCGTAATTTTCATTTTATACCTCCAAGTTTTTTTGCTCTTTCTTCCTGAGAAAAGGCCATCAGCTGCGGAGCTTCTTTCAATAATTCAAAATCCACACTGTCAAGCCGAACTTTATCTCTGATCATTGAAGTGTAAATCCCCGCCCGATCTACATCTCCTATAAGTATAAAACCTTTCAATAGATTGTCTTTTGTTATCAGCCGCTTATAATGTACCCCATCATCTTTAATAAAACTTTCACCGTTATAACTTCCCGCTGTGATAATATGGTAACCGAAAAAGCCTATTGCATTCATAGGGATTGCTTTATCAAAAACCTTTTGCGTATCACCCGCCATATTCATTCCGGCACATTCTCCCTGCATATAGGCATTCGGCAATAATGCCAAAATACGATTTTCATCTGCGGAAATATCAAAGCATTCGCAGCAGTCGCCCGCAGCATAAATATTTTTCAGATTAGTTTCGCAATGACTGTTAATGACGATCCCGCGTCTGACTTCCGCACCAATTTCTTTTGCCAGTTCGATATTAGGTCTGACACCTACGGCTATAACCAAAATATCAAAGGTGACAGACCTTCCGTCTGTAAGAATCGCCTCATTCTTCTTAAGCTCTGCAATACTCGTTTTCAAATTAAATGTTACACCGCTTTTTTCAAGGAAAGCCTTAATCAACTGCGCGCCTTTTTCATCAAGAATACTTGGAAGAATCCTGTCCGCCATATCCACAACGGTAATTTCTTTTACCTTATCAAATATTCCCTCAACACATTTCAGCCCAATAAGTCCTGCTCCCAATACAAGTACTCGTTTTTCTTTGCCAATTGCTTCTTGTAAAGCCAATGCATCATCCAGTTTCATAAAGGTAAATTTATTTTCTACCGTATCCAGTCCGTTTATAGGAGGGATGAAAGGTCTGGCACCAGAAGCAATAAGAAGTTTA
>JAFLVQ010000130.1 GCA_022508205.1 Spirochaetales bacterium | reverse complement strand
TGTCGTAGATAAAAATGATTTGCAGTACGTACAGTCGATTGTCGGTGAAATTAAAAAAAATAATGCCGGATTGGATATTTATCTGTCGCCGCAAACCGGAAACATCGAACTTAAAGATTTGGCTTCTTTTATAATAGAAAACCGCCTTGATACCAGATTGTCATTGCAGCTCCATAAAATAATTTGGGGAATTGATGCAAAAGGAGTGTAAAGTGGAATTATCGTACAAAACGGAAGATGCCGTTGTGCTTGCAAGCGGTGGGCAGGATTCTACTACTTGTTTGGCATGGGCAAAGAAACAGTTTAATAAAGTGCACGCAATCAGTTTTTTTTATGGACAAAAGCATTCCGTTGAAACCGAAATAGCGCAGGATATTTGTAATGCAATGGGAATTTCGCTGAAAACTGTAGATATTTCTTTTATCAAAGATATTGTCATTTCAAATCTGTTTCAAGGTACTGCCGATGTGAATTGTTGCCATTTCCAAAATAAAGACGTTCCCTCCAGTTTTGTGCCGTATAGAAATTTGCTGTTTCTGACGGTGGCGGCAGGCTGGGCAGGAACTGTGGGGGCAAAGCATCTTGTTACCGGAGTCTGCGAAACAGATTATTCCGGGTATGCCGACTGTCGGGATGTTTTTATAAAATCTGCGCAGGTTGCTCTTAATCTTGCGACAGATTTTAAAGATAATAACGTGATTATTCATACGCCGCTTATGTGGCTTACGAAAGCCGAAGAATTCAGAATGGCCGAAGAATTTGGAGTTCTTGACCTCATATTGAAAAAAACGCTTACATGCTACAATGGGATACAAACGATGAATGATTTCGGAATGGGATGCACCGAATGTCCGTCGTGCAGACTGCGAAAGCGAGGCTATGATGAATTCATGAAAAAATATCACAGCGGAGACAGTAATGCAAAATAATCCGCTCGGACAAAAAACGGTATACAATCCGCATTACGATTCATCTCTGATATTTCCTATTGCACGCAGTATCAATCGCAAAAAAAACAATATAGACGAACATTTATTTTCCGGGTACGACATTTGGAACGGATATGAGCTAAGCTGGCTGTCGAAGTCAGGCAAACCGGAAGTCCGCAGAATACAAATAGTGTATTCTGCGCATTCCGAATTTATGGTGGAATCAAAATCATTAAAACTTTATTTGGGCAGCTTTGCAATGACTGTAGCGGAAAGCGAAAAGCACATTGTCGATACAATCAGTAAAGATTTGTCGGCAGCCTTGAAAGTAGCCGTCGATGTAAAACTTTTTAAAAACAGCGATACCGTTGGTTTTACAAATTTTCCGCAATCTCAATGCATTGACAATATACCGTGCGAATGCAGTATTTACAGTCCCGATTCTTTGCTGCTGAAAGCGGAAAAAAAAGCTGCGGAGGAAGTGTGCCATTCCGATTTATTAAAAACAAATTGTCCGATTACCAGTCAGCCTGATTGGGCGTCGGTGCAGATTGGTTACAAAGGAAATTTCACTTTGGACAAAACGTCGTTGCTTCGTTATTTGGTTTCGTATAGGGAACATGCAGATTATCATGAGGCGTGCTGCGAACAAATATTCAAAGCGTTGCATGAAATTTTACGGCCGGAATATTTGTGGGTGAAATGCTTTTTTACGCGTCGCGGGGGAATTGATATTAATCCATGCAGATTTTTCGGAATGCCGCCGGATAACGATTTTTCCGTGCACTTGTGGCGGCAGTGAAAATTGACTGTTTCGGCAAAATGTGTTATGGGTTGCCTTCAAAAAAACGGCAGTAAGCAGAATGAAAGTTGCAAGTTGAATTCTATTGGAAAATGATTTTAACGGAGGATTAAATATGGAAATAACTCAAGAATTGATGGACAGTCTCGCTGTTTCGGAAATGGATATAATGCGCAAAATTTCGGAAGATTTGAATATCGAACTGCGCCAAGTAGTACCGACGGTGAATTTGCTGAACGAAGGCTGTACAGTGCCGTTTATTTCACGATACAGAAAAGAAGCTACCGGAGCACTTGATGAAGTTCAAGTTCGTGATATTTCGCATCGTCTTGCGTCGTTCAGAAATTTGGAAGAGCGCAGAATCGAAATTTGCCGCGGGATTTTTTCACAGGGGCTTCTTTCGGAATCTTTGTATGAAAATATTCAAAAGGCACAAACTATTACCGAGCTTGATGATATTTATGCACCGTATAAGCGCAAAAAGAAAACGCGCGGAATGCTTGCAATCGAAAAGGGGCTTGAACCGTTGGCTGATCTAATGGAAACGGCTGATGATGATGCACTTGAGGAAGAAGCTGCAAAATTCGTGGATGCCGAAAAAGGAGTTGAAACGGCGGACGATGCACTTTCCGGAGCGCAGGATATTATTGCGGAACGGTTGGCGCATGATGTGGCAAATCGTGAAATTGTAAAAAATTATATTCTTAAAAATGGAAAACTTGCAGTTAAAGGTCTTAAAGATGAAGCTTCCAGTACATACAAAATGTATTACGATTACAATGAGCCGCTTTCATCTGTAAAAGCACATCGTATTTTGGCTATTAATCGGGGAGAACGCGAAGAAGAGCTTGAAGTGAAAATCGATTTTGATGAAGCGGGTCTTACTGCCATGCAGTTGGGGCGTTTTGATATGCCGAATATTTTCCGCAAATCGGCAATTGAGGACGGGCTGAAGCGCCTTCTTCTGCCAGCGGTTTTGCGTGAGATTCGCAGTAATTTTACGGAACAGGCCGATGACCACGGAATCGAAACATTTGCGGTGAACCTGAAAAATTTACTCATGCAACCGCCCATTAAACAGGCGAGAATTTTGGGAATTGACCCGGGAATTCGTACCGGAACAAAAGCTGCTGCAATGGATGAAAACGGCACGTTCCTTGAATATTTCACATTTAAAAATCATGAACCGGAAGATGCAATGGAGAAAATCGCGGCATCGTGCAAAAAAAATCGTATCCAATTGATTTCAGTTGGCAACGGAACCGGAAGTCCCGATGTTCAGAAAATTGTAGCCGATGCTATCGGTAAGTATAATCTTGATGTTCAGTATACGGTTACAAGCGAAGACGGAGCGTCTGTTTATTCTGCCAGTGACGTAGCGCGTGAAGAATTTCCCGATTTGGATTTGACGATTCGCGGTGCGATTTCTATCGGACGGCGTATTTTGGATCCGCTTGCCGAACTGGTAAAAATCGAACCGAAAGCCATTGGCGTAGGCTTGTATCAGCATGATGTAAATCAATCAAAACTCGCTTCCACACTTGATGAAACGGTGGAATCGGTAGTGAATAATGTCGGAGTGAATCTCAATACGGCAAGTTATTCGCTGCTTAAATATGTTTCCGGGATAAATTCTTTGACTGCAAAAAAAATCGTGCGTTACCGCAATGAAAACGGTGCAATAAAAAGCCGTATGGATTTGAAAAAAATTCCGGGAGTAGGAGATAAAACATTTGAGCAGGCTGCTGGATTTTTGAAGATTCCGGACAGCGATGATCCATTGGACAATACGTGGGTGCATCCAGAAAATTATGATGTTGCAAGAGAAATTCTTATCGACATAAAAATGAAGGGCAATATCGTAAAAGAGCGAAAGTCGCAGCTGATGGAAAAATATCACGTCGGAGAAGCGACGATTGATGATATTGCCGATGAATTGAAAAAACCGAACCGCGATCCGCGTGACGGGTATCCGCAGCCGATTCTACAAAAAGGCGTTGTTACGTTTGAAGATTTATCCGTAGGGATGAAAGTTACGGGAAAAATTAAAAATGTTGTGGACTTCGGCGCATTTGTCGATATTGGAATAAAAGAAACCGCTTTGCTGCATATTTCGGAACTGAGCGATTCGTATGTTTCCAATCCGGGTGATGTGGTGAAAGTCGGTGATATTGTGGAAGCTAAAATTATCGAAATCGATGCAGTGAGGAAAAGAGTTTCTTTATCACTGAAAACCAACCCGGGTTCGCCTTCGGTTCGTGCAGAACGCCGTCCTGCCAAGAAAAAGTTTGATTATTCGCAATATTTTATTTAATTGCATCGGAATCGTCAGACAGAAATACATTCTGTCAGTATCAAGTAAATCGCCGATGATAGGCGGTTACTTGAAATCCAAAAACACGTCGCCGGTTTTGTTGTAATTGCAGTCGAAATCAAACCATGTCGTATTTTCCAGCGATGACGGAAATTCCGGCGCAGCTACAGCTGTCGGCTCCCACCAAAAAACACCGCAGCCGCCGGAATTTGCAACTGTGCGGCACAGGTCATTCAGATACCTTTTTTGTCCCTCTTCGGACGCTTGGTATTTATCGATAAGCTGCTGCGGTACTCCGGCTATATTATTGCAGTTGTCATTCCATTCCAATGTCCACATATAAGAAGTTTCTACAATGCAAACATCTTTGTTAAACTGCTTTTTCAGTTTGCTGATATTTTTGCCGACGGAATCGATATTTTTTCCGTTCCAATACGAATAATAAGAAAGTCCGATGACATCGTAATCGATATTGTACGTTTTCATAAGATTGAAAAAATACTCTGATACTGCGTTGTTGTCACCTTTGTCGATATGAAGCATTATTTTTGTATTCGGACAATTTTTTCGGATAACGGCAGCAGCTTTTTTCAGTAGTACGGTAAAATTTTCGATTCCCTGTTTCCCCGAAAGTTTTCCGTATTGCCACAACATTCCGTCTGTTATTTCATTTCCTATCTGAATCATATCTGGCGTGCAGTTGGCTTTGTTGAATTTTTCTGTGATGTCTGCCGTGTACTTTTCAAAAGCACGGCATAATTTTTTAAAATTATATTTTTCCCATGCCTGAGGAATACTTTGTCTGCCCGGATCAGCCCATGTATCGGAATAGTGAATATCCAGTAAAAATCGGAACCCGGCAGCTTTTATTTTCTGCGCTGTTTTTAGCGTGTGTTCCAGATTGTTCCAATCATCTTTCGGTGTATGCCACAGCCGCAGACGAATCCAATTTACTCCTGCCTCGTTTAATATATGCAGAACCGGCATATTTTTACCGTCTTTGCAGAACGTAATACCGCAGCTTTCCTGTTGTTCGAGATATGAAATGTCGGCT
>JAFLVQ010000013.1 GCA_022508205.1 Spirochaetales bacterium | reverse complement strand
GTTCCGATTTCGTATCATTTTTATAAATAACTTTGGAGATACAAATGAAAATCGGATTTGTCTTAATCGGAAACAAAGATAAATTACATAAATTAAGTAAAATTGCGGAAAGGAAATTAGTAAAAGACGGACACACAGTAAAATATTTGGAACATGAAAAAATGTGCATTGAAAAACATATTGTTTTCTTTTTCGATTCCGGAAATATTTTTTCTTCCAATGAATCGCTTTCTTTATTGGAAAAATTCCTAAAAAACAAAGGCGACATTTTAACCCGTTACGCAAGCCTTTTTGCAACACACCGCCCTTTTGCCTTGAAAACCTTTTTAAAAGCCTTAACACTTTTGGAAAATTACGGATTTGTTTTGCAGGATACAGATATTGTAAAAAACTTATACGAGATGAACGAAGTTATCCAAAACTTCATACCTGCGGAGTCATAAATGACAAAATCGTATAACGAAAATATTATACCTTATGACAAAGATATTATATGCGCCTGTGCCACCGCTGTCGGAAATTCTGCCATCGGAATAATCAGATGCAGCGGGAAAGACAGCCAAGAACTCTTAAAAAAAATATTCAAACCGCATAACAGAGAAAAAATCGATAGATTTAAATCTCACCATGCTTATTACGGCAAATTGTATGATAATGACATTCTTATTGACGATGTTTTGATTTTGACTTTTTCGGATGGCAAAAGTTTTACAGGCGAAGAAAGTTTTGAAATAAACTGCCACGGCAGCATGGTTGTGATATCACTGATTTTGAGGCTGCTCTGCAAAAACGGGGCAAGAACGGCCGAGCCCGGAGAATTCTCGAAAAGAGCTTTTTTGAATAATAAGCTGGACCTTTCAAGCGCCGAAGCCGTAATGGACATTGTAAATGCATCGACTGACAAAGCTGCGCATATAGCAGCCCAACAGCTCACAGGCAGAGTAAAACGTGAAATCGACTTACTGAAAGATAAAACTTCGGATGTACTGAGTGCAATAGAAGTTTATATTGATTACCCGGAAGAAGATTTGACACCGGATATAAACAAATGGATTTCGCAGATACATATAATTTTGGATGAAAACAAACAACTTATCGCAGGCTTTGCACGAGGAAAATACTTTCGTACCGGCATAAGAATGGCGTTGTTAGGACGAACAAATGTCGGAAAATCTACATTATTCAACTACATTTTAAATGATGACAAAGCAATTGTTTCGGATATTCACGGAACAACACGGGATTACCTCGATGCAACTGTTACTATTTGCGGTTATGGCGTAAAGATTTTCGATACTGCCGGACTGCGGCAAACCGATGATCCAATAGAAAAAGAAGGAACCAGACGTTCTGTCGAAATCTCGGAAAGCGCAGATATTATCGTTTACTTACTATCAGCAGATGACGGAATTACAAATATCGACAAAGAAAATCTTGAAAGATACAAAAAAAATAAACTGCTATGCATACTGAATAAAAGTGATTTGCTTGAAGCACGGGAATTGGACACCTTGAAAAATGATTTACAAAAAGAATTAGGTAATAAGTCAAATATTAAAATAATTCACATGAGCGCGCTGCACCGCAAAGGATTGGAAGAGTTCAATAACTCATTTAAAAAATTACTTATCAGTTCCGATATTGCAGACAGCACAGATCCCACAATTACAAATGAACGGCATGCAATATTGCTTGAACAGGCTGAAAGTGCGCTGGCTTCGGCCATTATGAGACTCCGAGAAGAATCTCTTGACCTCGCGGCATTTGATATTAGATCGGCATTAAATTATTACGGTGAAATTACCGGTGAAGTAACGCCCGATGACATATTAAATAAAATATTCTCAACATTTTGCGTAGGCAAATAAACTTGTGACTGTTATTTTTGCATAGCCGTATTTTCTTTCAATGAAAAAAGATATGCCTTTTGTTCCTTTATAGGAATGATAACTTTAGCTGGACATTTTGAGGCAGTACTCTGCAAATCAACAGAATTTTCTCCATACGAAATAACAGCGAGGTTATCTTTTATTGTAACTGCTCCGGTTGAAAAATGTTCACAGATTCCGCAGCCTGTACATCCCCATTTGCACTCTTCACGTACAAAACGTTCTTCCTCATAATTTGAACATGCGACAAAATACCCTCCGTTTAACGGAACCAGCTTGATAACTTTTGTAGGACAGACAGATACACATTTCCCGCAACCGGAACAAATTCCGGAATCAATCCACAATCTTCCCTGAGAATCTGTTTTAATTGCATTCATCGGACAAATTTTTTTACAGTCGCCATATCCGATACAGCCAACCTTGCATTTTTTATCACCGGAAAAATGATGAAATAATGTATAGCAATCATCGGCTCCGTCAAAAATATATTCGATTTCGGAAGACGTGCCAGCTGCCAAACATGCAATTTTTGCAACTTTTCTAAACGTATCATGCGGCAGACATGTATCCGAATCTTCACGGACAGGTTTATAAGCATACTCACTGCAGCCGGGATACCCATACTCTTCACCGTCAGGCTTCATCATTCCGCCGATTTTTTCATCGGGTGCCGCAGATAACAAGCGAGCCAAAAAAGCAAGTAGCAATGCGCATAAAAAACCAAATACAGTAAACAGCAAAATTCCGACAAAACTTTTTAAAATCATATTCAAAACCATACAAAATACCCTTTCCTTTAACCCACTAACAAATGTCAGGAAAACAATTTTATCAGAATTGATTTATCTACAGCAAGAAAAGCCATTGCCATAAGCCCGGCACTGATAAAAGCTATCGGAATTCCTTTAAATGCTTTAGGCACCTCAGCCATATCAAGTTTTTCCCTGATTGCAGCCATAATAAAAAGAACGAGAAAAAAACCCAATCCACTGAAAAACGCATGAACTACCGCTTCGATAAATGAATAGTTGCTCTCCGAATTTTGCAGTACAATTCCCAAAACCGCGCAGTTTGCAGCTATATACGGCAAATAAATCCCAACAGACTGATAAAGCAGCGGCATTTTATTTTTTAAAAGCAATTCAATAACCTGAACAATAACTGTAATTATTATTAGAAAAAACAGAATACACAAAAACTTCAAATCCATAGGCACCAAAAAATAATAATTGACGGGATATGCAATAATTGAAGCTAAAGTCATTACCAAAATGACAATAATTCCCATATTTTTGACCTGACTCATTTTCTTAGATGCACCGAAAAAAGGCGAGACTCCCATAAATTGAGTTAAAACGACGTTATTAATGAAAATACTTGCAATTGCTGTTATAAATAAATTTCCAGACATAATTTTAATCCTCAATATCTTTATCAAAATGATTCTGAATTGCCTGTTTTACGGCAAATAAAATTCCCAAAGTTATAAAGGCTCCGGTCGGCAGTACGAAAATCGTCGCATATTCATAAATAGGAATTCCGCAAATACTGATTTTATCAAAGCCGTAAACACCACAGCCAAAATCGGAAAAATCCAGCTGCAATGTTCCGAAGAATTCCCTGATAAAACTGATAAGAATCAAAACAAACATAAAACCGATACCGGTACCCGCACAATTCAATACAGTATTTACAATTTTTTTTCTGCACGCAAAATTTTCCGCACGCTCAAAAATAACACTGCTGACTGCCGTAAGCGGCAAAAATATTCCGAGAGAATTCGCTAAATCAGGTAAAAACGCTTTAACAAAAATAATCACTACGGAAGCGATACTCCCCATAATCGTAAAATAAAATAGCAGTCTGATTTTAGCCGGGATAAAATTTCGTAATGCCGAAATAATCACATTTGACACCAAAGTAATCAGCAAAACAATGATACCCAAACCTATCCCGTTTGTAAGTTTTGTTGTTACTGCAAGCGCGGGCCCCAATCCGAGCATTAAAACAAATATCGGATTCTGAGAAAATACTGCGGATAAAAAATCAGTTACTTTGCTTTGTTCCGCGTTATCGGCAGCTTCATTGCTCACTGTTTTCAAACTGCTTTGCGAATTTGCAGAAAAATACTCTTTACTTGTTTTTAACTGACTTTCAACATTTTTATCATCTGTCAATGACATATCATGATTATTTTGCGAAACCATATAATCATTTTTGTCTGTCTGCGGATTTTTAGACAAAACATCCTTGCTTTCCGATTCCGCCAAATTCATCGGTTCGGAGAAAATTTTTGTTTTTATCGGAATTGCCGGTGTAACGCTCTCGTTTTCCTTAATTTCGCTTTTCGCTTCCGCATTATCAATCTTGTCATTGCGCTGATTCCTTACTTCGGCAGTCGATTTATCATTCGTGTTTTTTATTCCGAATCCTTTTTCCGTATCCGAAGAATCATTTTTGCCAAAAAAAATATTTTTTTCATCATCATCTGTAATCACAATTATTTTCCTTTATCCGACAAAACGGAAATTGCTCCTTTTACTGCCTCAACAATACCGTTAAATGTTATAGTTGCTCCGCTGACCGAATCGAAAAGTTCATTTTCGGATTTCGGCGGTGGAAATGTAGTTCCTTCAAAAATCTTCAGCATTTCACTGTCTTCCCAACGCTTCCCCTTTATTTCTTTTGTTGACAAAAGCAACACTTTTCTGATCTGCAATGTATCGGAAAATGCGACATATAAAGGCAGTTCGGAAAAAAAGCCGTTGCCACATACAAAAATTACGTATCCTATCAACAAGCCGCCGCTGTCCTGTACCTCGAAATATTCGTTTTTTATTTTTACATTGTTTGCCTCAAAATACTCAACACCTTTCCTTTGCTCCGTAAAAGTACAACTGACAAAATTTTCAGCTTCCGGAAATAACTGTTTGTTCAATTCATATACTTTATGCGCTTCACGTTTTTGCGAAAAGACATAAACGGAAATTTGAGCAATGCACACAAGCAAAATCCCAGTAAAAGCAACAAGCGCAAATTTTCCTGCGGTAATTGCATTCATTTTTAAATTAATTTTCATTTAACTTTTTCCTTTTCTTATGCCAGCCCACCGGATAATTGCGCACATAAAGATCTATAGCCGGAGTCAGCATATTCATAAACAATATTGCAAATCCAACACCTTCGGCATAATTTCCCCAAATTCTGCTTAACATTGTAATCACTCCGCAGCCTACTCCGAAAATTATTCGTCCTTTGACAGTAAGCGGAGTCGTAACTACGTCAGTCGCCATAAAAAATGCTGCGAGTATCATTCCGCCGGACAATAAATGAAACAGCGGATCCCCCGTAAATAACGAGCCGCCAAATCTGGTACCTTCAAAAATCCATGCCATAAGAGCAGCGCTTCCCAAAAACGACAGTGGAATTTCAATGTTTATAATACGTCTGTGCAATAAAAATAATGCAGCTAAAAGCAGCAAAAAAACCGAGATTTCTCCAATACAGCCGCCTTTAAATCCAAAAAACATACGTACATAATCAACTTGTGAACGCAGTACATCACTGGATAACGTATCCAACAACTGAACAGAACCATCGCAGCCGTAATTTCCTCCGTCAAGCAATGCCGATTGAACCGCAGAAAGCGGCGTTGCTGCCGTAAAACCATCGGATGAAAACGGAGGAAGCCATGTCTGCATTTTTTCGGGCCATGAGAGGACTGCAAAAACGCGCCCGGCAATTGCCGGATTAGCCCAATTTTGTCCGAGTCCGCCGAAAGCCTGTTTCACAATCGCAATCGCAAAAATCGACGACAAAATCGGAATATACAGCGGTACCGTAGGAGGCATTATCATACCAATCAATAAGCCGGTCAACAATGCGGAGCCGTCATAAATCGTCACCGGTCTGCGCATAATCAATTGACAGACAGCCTCAGCCGAAACAGACGATACAATCGACATAAAAACTATCATTGCCGCATGAAAGCCGAAACTTATAAGACCAAAAATACAAGCCGGCAAAAGAAACAATATGACAATATAAATCATCGAACCGGTAGATTCTCTGTTTTGTATATGCGGAGAAGCTGATACAACTAATTTTTTATTTTGATTAATAATCATTAAGCATGGCTCCTTTATAAGCGTTCGCAAACATTTCTTTGATTCCGGCAAATATTTTTCCCGAATTGAATCTGCTGTACCAAAGGAATTTTTGCAGGACAAACCCACGCACATGCACCGCACTCTTTGCAATTTTCCAAGCCGTTTTCGTATGCCAAATCATACTGTTTATAAGAAATATATTTTACAAGAAGCGACGGCATAAGACCTTCGGCGCAGGCACTGACGCATTTACCGCAATTAATGCAAATTCCGTTTTTCTTAAAATGACTGCTTTCTTCATTGGTAATGCAGAGTATCCCCGAAACATCTTTTGTAACCGGAGTCTGCAAATCTTTTTGTGCATAGCCGCGCATCGGTCCGCCGACAATAACTTTTGCTATTTTCCCGGTAAATCCGCCGCATTCTTCGATAACATCGCCGATAGGAGTTCCTATACGCACAATAAGATTTTTTTGGTGCAGAACACCGGCTCCGGAAACGGTAACTACACGTTCTATCATCGGCTTATCATTTATAACCGCATTTTTTATGGCAATCAAAGTTGCCGCATTTATCACCGTAATTCCATAATCCTGAATTTTTTCATTGCCGGGAATACTTTTTCCGACAACAGCTTTTACCAGCTGATGTTCATTCCCCTGCGGATATTTTACTTTGAGGGAAACGGTTTTATAAGGATAACGATTGGCACACAAAACACGCAGTCGTTTTATTGCATCCCGTTTGTTATTTTCAACTGCAATATAAATATTTTTTGCTTCGAGTATCTTATTAATAATTTGTATACCGATTAAAATCCCTTCTGTTTTTTCCAATAACAGCCTGTGGTCACTTGTAAGATACGGTTCCGACTCTGCACCGTTTACAATAAGAGTTGATGTACCTTTGTTTAAAGCGTATTCCAGTTTTTTCCCTTCGGGGAAAGCACTGCCGCCATGCCCGATAATTCCCGATTCCACAATTTTTTCAAGCAAATCCTCTTTTGTCATGGAAAGCCAGTCATTGAGCTGAATAACTTTGCCTGATTTACTGAAAGTTCCGCCCAGTTCTATTACAACTGCGTCTGACTTTTTACCATTGCCGATGTAGACTTCCTTGATTTCACGGACAACTCCGGGAATAGAGGCATGAACATTGGCCGAAATCTCACCGTTTGCAACGGCAATCAGCTGACCTTCTTCCACCGTATCTCCGGGTTTCACTATAATTTTAGCCGGCGTTCCGTAATGCTGGCACACCGGAATATATGCAACATTCGGAATATCAGCACTTTCGATATTTTTCCTGCTAATCGGAATTTTCTTATCATCAGGACAAATCCCGCGCATTCCGAAAGTTTTCGATAAAAACATATTGTACCTTGTAATTAAACGTTTTTCTTGCCTACAACCACAGTTACAAGCACTTTTTTCGGGGAATTTAGCAAAAAATCACAAAATATGCAATCATATTGAAAATTGAGTTTTCTGTATGATGAAGTTATTAATAATGTATTCCGATTTTTTTATATAAATACGGAGTTTTTTGCCAATGATTCGTATATTTTCTTCCATACTATTACTATTTTCACTTTCATGCGTATCTGCGCAAGTCACAGGAAATCTCGCCTACTCATCATATTTGTATCAAACCGCAAACACAGCAAATGAACTTTCTCCATTTTCTGCAAATACACCATACAGCCGGCTTAACAAAGGCGCAAAAGTAAGAATATTGGATGAATTTGAAACATCATCAATGTACGGCAGCATTTTGCTGATAGAAATTGCAGATACGAAAATCGGATACATAGAAAAAAATGCAGTACTTCCGGAAGAATATTCAAATATTGCATTTTATACAAATACACAAATCGGCACTCTTCCCGAAAATTCGGTTTTATACTTCCAATATGTCGGAAATGACGGTTTCCGTTTTGAAGATGAAAATAAAAAAGTTTTCATTCTCGAAAATTTAGAGAAAGTCCGTTTTGCGTTAAAACGAAAAACAGAAAACCGTTACCGCAGTAATCACGAAACAATTATTGTAAAAGCCGCAGATTCACTGACGCTACGCCCATTGCATAATGCAAAACTCGGTGATACGGAAATTGCAGCGGATGGTTACTGTTACCTTTCCGCGTCTGACTTAGGCAAAAATGTTCTGCTAAGCTGCGATGGTTACGAATCAAAATATATAACCGTAAATCGGAAAGTGAATCTGTTTTTTCTATCAAGAGATTCCGAAAACGAAAACTCGAAAACCGATGAAAATACATGCGTCGTAGAAATGAATTATCCTCCGAACATCTCGCAAATTTATTTTCGCGGCGAACACAATTCGGTACCGCACACTATAGAATCAAATCGATTTTCACTTGCAAAAGGTAAATATGAAATACTTTACGAAACAATCGAAGGCGGTTTTTACCCTGTGCAGCAATTCATAAACCTGCGAAGTAATTCGGTAAAAATATCGGACATACTAAAAAACATCGATGCCGCCAAAAGTAATATTTCATGGTACACCGTCCCTTCGTCAAAAATGAATGAAGAGTGGAAAATATTTTTCTTCAAAGGGAAAAACGCCGCAGCAGATGTTTCTTCGATGAAGTATAAATTGGAATTTTCCGACTGCGGCTTCAATTTTTACAGAAACGAAATCCTTTGCGCCGGAGGTTATTTCATCAGAAACAATGAAAATATCGAACTGCACTGGAATTTCGGTTACGACATGAACTCTTCGCTTTTTTCATGCGGCGTTGTTGTTAACGGAGAAATACGTGAAAATATCGGAACTGGCATTTATGAGTTTGAAATCTTATCGAAAAAAATCGAGCCGAAAATAGCCGATAAAATAGTTATGCCGTGGCTGCCTGATATTTTCAATAAAGGAAATATTTTGTTCGTCAAAAAGTAAAGTTATCCGCAATAAAAACAGCCGTTCTCTTTCATTTCGGATTCGTCGAATATCTGTTCACTATACTTTTGCGCCAATCCGAGATAGTACCCGACTTGCAACGGCCGGGAAAAAACATCCGAACCGACACAGCAATATCCATTATCAATAAAAAGCTGCGCCGAAATGCCGTTGCCGCTGACTTTGGTTCCCGAAAAACTTCCGTCGTAAATCACACCTGCTGCGCAGCTTGGAGAATAAGATTTCAGAAGAATAAATTTGATATTGCGGTACAGCTGCACTATTTTCAGTGCTTCCTTTGCTCCATACTGAAATTGATAGCTGACATCCCTGCCATTTTTCGTCACAACCTTTTCACGGCAAATCTCGGATTTTTCTCTCGGAGTCTCCAAACCGCCCAATTGCTCCGGGCAAAATGGTATCGGGACAAAATAATCGGCATTCACTAAATGTAAAAGGGAAGCACATACATTATTGCTTCCCGAATATTTCGTATTAATTCCTAACAAACACGCCGAAATCGGCAGATATGTTTGCGGCAAAGGAAAAATAGTTTGTATCTTCACGGCAAAACTTAATCCAAAGAACGACCGTCCGCACCGGCAAGCCACGCTTTTTGTACCGGAGTCAATTTCCCTTCACTCCACAATTCCAAAAGATTTTTAATTGCAAAAGCATTAAACGTCACTTTTTCTCCCTGCGCCAATGTTGTTGCCGTCTTCCCCTCTTTATCCAAATATTGCTGCGGTATCAAATCGCGAAATTCTTTACTTTCCACAATATCCTTCAAAACTTTTGACGGAATCATTTTTTCCACATAAGCAACTCGGAAAAATTCCTGAGAAATACCGTTTCCTTTAGAAAGTTTATCAATAACAATTGTGTTGATTGTCAGTTTTCCTATTAATTCCGAACGATATTTCAATTCTTCCGCTGACACATATTCACCGAGAGAATGAAAATTCTGCTGATTCATTTCAATATGAAATTCTTTAATTTCAGTATCGACCGTATCATGTACCGCTTTTTCATTTGTATAATTATTTTTTTCCGCATAATTACTTCTTTCACCGTTGCGTTCAGTTTTCTCGATGTTCACATGACGCTTTTGATGTGGCAGCGGCGTTGCGGGAATAATTTTTTTAGCCGCAGCAACAGTCTTTTTTTCCGCAGTCGGCACTGCTTTCTCCTCTTTTACAATCGGAGTCTCCTCATTTTTTACTTCCGCAGTTTCTTTATCTTCTAAATCTTCCAAAATTTTGTCTTCCAAAACAGCAATACTTTCGGTTTTTGCACTTTCCGTTTGCGGTGTAAACAACGCATACTTTGACATTCCCGATTTAAACCAATCAAAATAATATTTACTTACAAGCAAAGTTAAAACAGAAAGAATCAAAACTCCGGTTACTATGTAAAATCCAATGTATTTTCTATTCATTTTATCACCATCCTCTGTGAAAAAATCTTATTCCGTTTTTCCATAAAATCAATATCGGCATTTTTTCAATCAGCTTAATGAAGAACGCATAATTCCGAAAAAAAGCATTATCCTGCAAACGTATTTAAAAGTTCCAAAACACTTTCGGTATTTCGTTTTACGCTTTCCTGAATCGTTTTTTTATCAGCACGAATTTTATCAAAAATCATATCCGATACTGTAAGGATCACCGCAGCTCTCATGTCGTATTTAGCGGCAAGCGCAAACAACGAATATGCTTCCATTTCAACGACAAGCGTTCCGTATCGAGCAAATTTTTTGTATAAATCGTAATTATCTTCATAAAACGTTTCGGAACAAAGTCCCGTCCCGGCATGAACATGTTCTGCGGAGTGGATAGCAACAGCAGTTTGGTATAAAGCCGATGTTAAAAGAAAATCGGGAGCCGCCGAATATGACGCACCGGGAAATTCTCTCGCATAAATATCATGACTCGAATGCACCGCCGTAAGAATCACCGTATCGCCCGCATTCACTTTTTCTGCCTTAATCGTTCCGCAGGTTCCCATCCGAATAATGTTATTCACTCCCAGCATATTCAATTCTTCCACTACAATACTTACCGAAGGCGACCCCATCCCGGCAGTCTGCACCGAAATTTTTTTGTTCTTATAAGTCCCCGTATACCCAAACATGTGTCGGTAACGATTGTAGCAAACAGTATTTTCCAAATAATTTTCGGCAATGAAAGTAGCTCTGTCCGGATCCCCGACGAAAATTACAGATTCCGCAATATCTCCCGTATTAGCTTCAATATGAATCGGCATAATTTTTCTCCTTTGATTACCTATTTTCGGAAAAGAAGAAAAATATGTGAGTTTAAATTGAAGCGGCAGTAATTTTTCCATAAAAAAACGCATAACAGCGACTTATAAAAATCGGCAGCTATGCGTTTATCAGTCAATTAAAATGGTCAAAATGGAATAGAAGCTTCAGTCTGATAAGGATTTATTTCTTCATGTACAGAAGCCGAAGCATCGGTATTGCCGCTTTGGCGTTTGCTGTTCCCTATAAATTCCACAGAAGCCGCATCAATGTGAACATTCGACATTTTCCGTCCATCTTTTGAAGTCCATGAATCATGTTTTAAGCGTCCTCTGATTCTGACTTTTGCCCCTTTTTTCAAATATTTGGAACAAATTTCACCTAACTTATTCCAAGCGGTAATAGAAAAAAAGTCAACCATGTGCTTAACTTCATTTCCCGATTTGATCGAGTTATTAACCGCAATATCAAATTTGCAGACTCCTCCGCAGGAAGTTTGCAGGTATTCCGGGTTCCTTGTAAGCCTTCCTTCCATCAAAGTAAGATTCAATTGCTTCTCCATAGAGCTACTCCTTAAAAAAATAAATTATTACACTTATCTTTAATGCGTTTACAGCTCACTTTTAACTACAAGATAACAATTATTTTACAATACTTTTCATTAATTTCACCGTTTCGTCCCTTAAATCGTCTCTGGTCAGCGCATATCGAAGAATTCCTTCAATATATCCAAGTTTATCGCCGACATCTATTCTTTGTCCGTCAAAGCAATGGGCACACATTCTGCCCGCATTTGCCAATGCATTGATTGCGCCGATATGATAAAATTCTCCGCCGGAGTATTTCTTATAATCTTCTTCCAATAAAGGAAATAAATCCGGTGTAAAAAGATACCGTCCGATAGAAATCGTATGGCTTGGTTCCGTTCCTGCGGCAGGTTTCTCCACAATTTCGGATACTCTGAGTATTCCATTTTCTTCTTTATAATCCAACACCCCGTATCTTGAAACATCCGCATCGATTTTCTGTGCTGCCAAAACAGAGCAGCCGGCCTTTTCGTAAACAGATATAAGCTGGGCAGCCAGTGGCGTATCGGCAAAAACAATATCATCCGGGTAAGCAACTATAAACGGGTCATCCCCCACAAACGGTTTACACTGCAAAATCGCCTGCCCGGTACCTTTCATCTCCATTTGGCGTGAAAAGAAAATATTCGCCTTTGTCGGGGTTATAAGCGACAATTTTGAATCTGCACCTTCTTTCGAGAAAATAGTTTCAAGCTCGACTTCTCTGTCAAAAAAATCTTCCATTGACTTTTTGCGCCGGCTTGTAACAATTAAAATATCCTCAATCCCAGCAGCTGTAAATTCATCGACAATCAATTGAATTGCCGGAGTATCGACAAGCGGAAACATTTCCTTCGGAATCGTTTTAGTTCCCGGCAAAAAACGGGTTCCGTAACCAGCTGCAATAATAACACCTTTCATAATTTCTCCTGTTTATCAGTAATTTCTCCAATAATTATACCGACTCACTGAAAAAACATATAAAAGGTTTTCTAAACATTTACATTATAATTATTCACCAACTTCAATTTCTTTGTTATATTGCAGACTCAATTTACTATGGGAGACCTCATGAAATTCAAAAAAAAGGGGTTCGATTACTCACTGCTTGAAACAACGTTTACACCGCCGCAGGATATTGCTTTTACAGATTGGAATAACGTTTTCGGGAATAAAAATCCTCTTATTGTAGAAATCGGCTGCGGTAACGGTCATTTTCTTACCCAGCAAGCACTAAAAAACCGTTCCGAAAATTTTATAGGAATAGATTTAAAAGATTACAGAATTGTAAAAAGCAGAATGAAAGAAAATTTATTGCAGCTTACCAATATTCGATGGATATGCGGAGAAGCCGGAGCGTCAATAGAAAGAATGTTTCCCGATAAAAGTTTAAAAAAAATTTACATGACATTTCCGGATCCGTGGCCTAAAAAACGCCATTGGAAACACCGTTTATTTCAGGCAGATTTTATACCTTTAGTAGCAAGAAAACTTACAGATAATGGTAAATTTATTTTTATAAGCGACCACGAAGGCTACTATCAATGGTGTATGGATTTAATCGAAGCTCAGAAAGAGCTTGTGGTTGTCAGCCATGAGTATGATATTTCAATGACGGAATCTGCATTCGGTAAAATATGGACAACGGAACAACGTGCTTTTCATTCTTTTACACTTGAAAAGTATATGAAATATTAATATTATAGTCTTTTGGTTAGCCTGTATTTTTTTGGAGACATAAAAATGGATAAAATCGAAACAGTTCAGGAAGATGACGTAACTCTATCTTTTAAGGAAGATACAGTTCATATTTCTGGAAATATTGTACAAATGAAACCAGAATTATACATGCAAAATTTTTTCAAAGAACTGCATCAATATGTTTTGGAACATAAAATCAAACGCATCTATGTAAATATAACAAAGTTGAAATTTTTGAATTCCGCAGGAATAAAAGTTTTAATAGACTGGATTATTCTTATAACCGAGCTTCCGGAAGACGAAAAATATCAGCTTTTTTTTATTTGCAATTCAAAATCTTTTTGGCAGGAAACCAGTATCAATACTTTGGCTATTATCGACTCCCATATTGTGAATTGTATGCGTTCGTAAAAAAGTACAATAAATAATAAGCTATTTTGTTTTTCTCTATATTTTTAGATTTTTATCTGAAAATCCATTAAAATGCTTCTTGATAAATGGAGGTTTTATGGAGAAAATACAAGTTACGATAAATGACCGTTCGCCTATAGAAATTGAAAAAGGCACACCGCTTTTGAAATTGGTTCCCAGTGATGAAAGAAAAAACTACATTTGCGCAAAAGTAAATCATCAAATTTTGCCGCTGCATTTTTGCCTTGAAACTAATGCCGATATTTACTTTCTTACACCCGAATCAGATGAAGGAATGGAAGTCTACCGCAGTACATTATGCTTTTTGTTAGAAAAAGCGGCTCAAAAATTGTTCCCGGAATATACGCTGACCATTATGCATTCGCTGGGAGCCGGATACTATTATGAATTTGAAAATTACGCGATAACAGCAAAAGATATAGCCGCATTAAAAAACAATATGCAGAATGATATTGCCGAAAAAAAAACAATAATCAGAAAAAAAGTTTCCTATCACGATGCCGTAACTTTACTCAAAGGACAAAATAAAACAGACCAACTGCTTTTGCTTACTACATGTCCGGTTCCCGTTGTTAATTGTTATCAATGTGAAACTTTTTCCGGATTTTTACAAAATACATTGGCGGCAGACGCAGGACAAGTGCCGGTTTTTACACTGATTCCTTATGAAAAAGGGTTTATTTTACAGTTTCCGTCACGAAAAGATTTATCCGTTCCAAAAAAATTCACTGAACAAAAAGAAATATTCAATGTGTACCGTGAATATAAAATTCTGGACAAATTATTTCATGCCGACACAATCGGAGCATTAAACCAAATTGTAATAAATAAAAAAATCGGCGATTTAATCCTGATTGAAGAAGCCTTGCAAGAAAGCAGAATTATCAAACTTGCAGAAGATATAGTTTCGCGCAAAGACGTGCGTTTGGTTGCCATTGCCGGACCTTCATCCTCCGGAAAAACTACTTTCTCAAAAAGATTGGAACTGCAACTGCGCGCTCACGGACTTACTCCACGTACAATCTCCGTCGATGATTATTTTGTCGATCGAGAAAAAACTCCGCTTACCGAAGATGGAAACCTTGATTTTGAATGTATAGAAGCTGTAAACAGAGAGCTTTTCAATGAGCACATCAGCGCACTTCTCAACGGACAAAAAACAAAACTGGCTCATTTTGATTTTATTTCGGGAAAATCCACTTTAACACAGGAAGAGTACTCTTTGGCTCCCGGAGAAATCATCGTAATAGAAGGAATTCATTGCTTAAATGAAAAAATGACTTATATGATTGCGCGCAAAAATAAGTATAAAATATATATTTCCGCATTGACACATATAAATATCGACAATGCAAACAGAATTCCGACAACCGACAACCGAGTAATAAGGCGGCTTGTTCGTGATTACAATTATCGCGGACACAGTGTGGAACGAACATTGGAAATGTGGCCGGCAGTACGGCAGGGTGAAGAAAATAACATTTTTCCATTTCAAAATGATGCAGACGGTTACTTCAATTCAGCACTGATTTATGAGCTCGGTGTATTAAAAATATATGCAGAGCCTATTTTACGGCAGGTAAATCCGGATAGTCCGTACTACGGAGAAGCTTCTCGCCTGCTTAATTTTTTGTCGTACTTTATCAATATTCCGGCAGATAAGATTCCTCCTACATCAATTGTAAGGGAATTCATCGGAGGTTCCAGTCTTCATTATTAGAAAAAAAAGAGGCTGCCATATCAAAATATGGAGCCTCATTTTTTTCTTACTCAATTAAAACAAAAGTTTTTTAACCGTATAACTCTTGTCATAAAACATAAATGCCGCCGCCGTTGCCGCATCATCCGTCAATTTATCCGTCGGTTGTTCGGCAGTATCTGCAAGTTTATACGGTAATACAAACTTATGTAGATAATTAATCGTTACCGATTTCAAATATTTGGATAAAACATATTTATGATATGACAATTCGGCACTTACAATCTGAAAATAACTGTCTGTTGTATAAAACAGTATAGATAAACGGCTGCAGTTTTTCTTTAGATACGCTTTCAGTCGATAAGAAGTCAGAATCCTCAAAAGAAGCATTTTTTCATGTTCATCTTTGCATGTAATCGTAAACCACTCTTTCTTATTGTCATCAAGCATTTCTATATCAATTGCATATTTATCCTGCAATTTATCCAAAAGTTGCCTTGCGGCATCCTTTTCTCCTTCACTCGCCGAAGAATCGCGAAGAATAGCTTGAATTTTCTCAATTTTTCGCTCTATTTCCACCACACTGCTCTCATCATCAAATTGTTTTATATGTTATTCGGGAATTCCCAAATACAATACCATATCGACAAAACCGGTTTCATCCATAATAGGTTTATAAACGGCGACATAACGTCGATTTATAACAAAAGCACGTCCGTAATACACTTGTCTTTCATTTATTACTTTCTTATATACTTCCGAATCTTTTCCTATAACAGTTCCTATAGCTCTTGTATTGTCAAAATTACGCACAGTAGTAGCTACACGGACAAGGCAATCGTCGCTCGGCTGCATTAATGTAACGGAGCACTTTACTTTCTTTGAAATTTCATCGACAACAGTAAAATTTCCGGTAACGATTTCTTCGCCAATCAGCATTTCCTGTAAAGGATACTCGCCTATTTTCTTTAAGTTCCCTGTAGGAAGAAAACGATTGCCGTAAGAATTCAGGATTTCTTCGGCTTCTTTCAATTTTACAGAAAGAACGCTTTCAATATGTACCTGATGCTCTTTGTCTTTGTCTGAACGAACATCAAACTGACTTACAAATCGCTGCAAATCAATTGTTGTATCGACAAATTCTTTTAATGTTTCCTGCACGATTTTTACAGATGACGTATTTTCATGTGCAACATCGGAAACATTGGTAAACGCATTTGTAATTGTTTTGATTTTATCATTCGCACCAAAAATTTCTTCTTTAATTGTATTGATCAATTCCATAATCTGCTGCGTTGCATTGGAAATTTCCTGCAAACTTGCCGTAACTTCCTTCGTATATTTTACACCTACAGAAATCAAATCATTATTTGCAACAATCAAATCTCTGATTTCATTTGCAGCTTCCGTCGACTTTTCTGCAAGTTTTCTGATTTCACCAGATACAATATTAAATCCGCGCCCTGCTTCTCCCGCACGTGCACTTTCAATCGACGCATTCAACGCCAACAAATTAGTTTGTTCCGCAATATCATTCATTACGTTGATAATATTCGCAATCTGAACCGAGCTGGCTTCAATTTTCTGCATTTCATTGTCAAGATTTCCCATGAAAGTAAGTCCGGCATTTACTTTCTGAATAGCAGCGGACGCAAGGTTTTCCGATTTTTGAGACTTTTCCGAAATTACTTCCATCATTTCACCAAGCTGATTAAAATCTTTATTTGTTTCCGACAATGTAACGGCTTGATTTTCGGTATACTTTTCTACATCACTGGATGCCGAATAAAGCCCGCGCATGTGTTTGTCAAGGGAAATAACCGAATTATAAATTTTGAAGTTTAACTCATACAGTTTATTGACCATAAGTTTAAATGTGTTTATCAAACTTTCAAATTCATTGTTTGTATGGGAATCGAATTTCACTGTCAAATTTCCATTGGCAATCTCATTTGTTTTCCCGATAAGCATAGTAATCGGTTTTATTAAAATATCTTCAACTTTATAGTTGACAAGAATACTTGCGCCTATAAGGAAAATGACAACCAACAGCAAAGACGTTACAGTTTGAATTTTATTCCACTTTGCCACATGTTCTGCCTGAATTTTTCTTGCATCGAAAAGTTCTTCCATTGAAGAAGATGCAATCAGAATAAGTTTCCATTTTTCAAAATACGAACCGTAGTACATATTGTAAAATTCATTTTTTCCGACAATCTCATGAGTATTTACAAATCCGCCGCCCTGCAGTGCAGAATTCAACAGTTCTTCAAAAAAAGCGACTCCGTTTTCATCTTTCATATCAAGACGATTCACACCTTCGGAAGACGGATCTTTTGTATTTACAAGCATTATTCCATCTTCACTTAACAAATAAAAAGCTGTTTTACTTGAATGCAAAGCACGCAGCTGCTTTTCCAATTCCTGTTTATAATGTTCTTCTCCCTCATATTTCTGAGCATCTGCATCGATTGATTTTACTTGTGAACTTTCATAATCGACATTCATTAAACTGATTCCAAACTGAACGGAATTTCTCAATGTATCCTGCTTATACTGCATAACCATGGAATTGTAATTCTTAACTTGCTCTTTCCCGGATAATCTAGAATTGATAATTGCCATAAAGAAATAACATATCATAAAGGCTAAAAGTATTATCATCTGCCAAAAGAACAGTGTGAGTCTTATTGATCTTTTTTCTATGCTTATAAAATTTTTTATCCAATCTATAATCTTTTGAAAAAAGATTTTTCCATTCAGACTGGAAGATTTGCCTTTCAAAGCCACTTTCATAATTATCCCTTGAGAAAGAATTTCCGATTGTTGCAGACCGGATAAAGTATTTTATACATAGTATCGGCAGGAAAAAAAAGAAATTAAATCACATATCGATGTACTTTATTTTTTTCAGTTAAAACCTTCATTCTGACAAGAACATAGTTTCAGCGTAGTTTACCCGAGTAAATTATATTTTTAGCTTTTAGCATTTCAATTGCTCTTTGTTTGCCTCCGGCTTCAAACGCAAGCAGCGGAATCGGAATAAAAATATGACTGCTGAAGAATATCAGCAAATATTTTTTATATTCTGCCAATCTATATATTTTTTCCGTTTTAACAAAATGCACTGTATTGTCTTTAGTAAAAAGACAGATTCCATCAGGCATTATTTTTACATTGCAGACATCAATCATTATTCGTCCGCTGGACTTAGTAAGAAATTTATTGATAAGCAGAAACGAAAAAGCGAGTCCCAAAATCGGAACTGCATACATAACGGAAATAAATACTATAAAATATATATTCGTTCCCTGTCCTATCACAATAACCGCAGCATGATATAAAGCAAGCAGCGCATATATACCGGCAAAAATATACCATCTGTTCATAAAGTTGAATCTATAAATCATTCTGACAACGGTATTTTTGTTCAAGGAAAAAGCATTGGTTTTTACCGCATTATTTTCCGCATCTTCCATTTTAATTTTTATATCCTCCGCCGACTACCTTACGGATTACACTGTCACAAACAGCAGCAATAGAAACATACATTACATCATCAACCGGATTGTTCAAACGGTTAATGTCAAACTCTATACGGTCGGAAAAATAGCCTGCATTTTTTTTCATGCAAAACAATACTTCATCGTTATCGGTTTTGCTGAAAACCGCTGCAAATGTTTGATTGCTTTTGTCTTTTATGCCGCACAATTTGTATGTTTCATCCCCGATATTGACTTTAAATCCGAACATATCTTCGCTTATATCTTTTGTCATTGTCATTAAGACATTGCCCGTATCTGTTTCCAAACAGAACATGAACGGGCAGTCGGAATCTTCTTCCCGCACAGTATCGATTTTTTTCAAAACGTATTTGTACATCGCAGTACCGTTATCAAACAACGTAATTTTATATTGTTCAAGTACATTATCTTGTGTCGCTATACGCTTGCCTACCGTGAACCTTCGCATTTTGTGACGTTCCGCCGGTGAATTTGACGCAAAATCTTCCAACGTCCAAACCGTAACTTCACGCAAAAAAAATTGGAACTGATTTCGCACATAAATAAATGTTTCGCCGTTTTCAACTGAAAAATTTTTCACATCATCAGATACCGCAGTATAATATGTGCAAGATGCCAATAGTGACAGAACAATGCAGACCGCGATCCCGAATTGCCGCTTCGATGATTTTAATTTTCTAATACGCATGATTTCTCGCTTTTCTTCCAAATAAAGTTAAAAATATAATCTTAATATCCCAAAAAAATGTCCAATTTTCTATATATTCTATGTCAAATTTTACACGCATTTCAATATCAGAATCTCCGCGCCAGCCGTTGACTTGTGCCCAGCCGGTAAGTCCCGGTTTTACCCAATGCCGAACCATATATTTATCGTACTTCTGGTAAAACTCTTCCGTATGCTTTATCATGTGAGGTCTCGGTCCCACAAATGACATTTCACCTCTTAAAATATTGAATAACTGAGGCAGCTCGTCCAGATTCGTTCTGCGAAGAAAATCCCCGATTTTAGTTTTTCGCGGATCACTCTCGCTCGACTGCAAAGTATCGGACATATTATTCACAACCATCGTTCTGAATTTATAAATATTAAACTCCTTATTTTTCAGGCCGGTACGCTTTTGAATGAATAATACCGGACCGGGAGACGAAATTTTTACCGCTATTGCAACTGCCAGCATAACCGGAGATGCTATTATTATTCCCAATAATGAAAATATAATATCAAAAAGTCTTTTGACCATTCTGTTAAACATTCCTTCAAGCGGAACATTTCTTATTCCTATCAGCGGAACTCCGTTTATTTCACGTATAGACGGATGCTGAGAAACTATTTGATAATAATTCGGAATCAGCTCTACATGAATACCGCGCTTTTCGCATATATTGGTAATATTCATAATCTTGTCTTTGTTCGTCATGGGCAATGTTACGACAACATTATCGATTTCTTCGGAATCAAGCACATCTTCGATTTTCGATGTATCCGCGACAATTCTGCCGCAAAACTTCCTGTATTCATCAGCCGGCTCAACTTCTTCATTTAAATCACCGTCATCCAAAACTTTATCAATCTGTATGCCAAGCGCAGGTGAATTAATAATCATTTTGTAAAAATCAAAACCTTGTATTCCGGCACCGATTAGAAGATAATTTTTATTGTTAATGCCATGTTTGCGAAGCCAGTCAAATAATATTTTGAGTATCATTCTCTCCGGCATAAAAATACAAAAAGTTACTCCGGTAAAAATCCAGCAGAATGTTTTGTCATACGGATACAAGCCTATTACTTGGCACAAACACAGCGAACTTATCGCCAAATAGACGTACATTATCATCGTAGCAATTATTTTTCTTTTGGAACGCAATCTGAATTTCTGCGGATATTCGGTTCTTTCGAGAAATAAAAAGAAAACAACCATCAAAATGAAAAAGGTCAAAATCTCTTTGGATGTTATTCGGAAAAAATCTTCGGTGGCAAATGAAAAATACCTTGCGGTAAGGTAGCCGGTCACAAGGACAAAAGCATCAAATAACACAAAGAATATTTGAAACTGGTGATCATATTTCTTTAAAAAATCCACAAAAAATCCTTTCAGAAAAATGTTGCCGTAAATGAAAAATACTTATCAGAAATATAATCATTTGTCCATAATTCCGGTCGGGAAATACAAAATTTACCTATATGACACGGCGTTCTACACGTGAAGCGACAGAAGTTGTTATTTCATAGCTGATTGTTCCGCAGATTCTTGCCAAATCCGCTGCATTCATTTGCGCATATTTCGATGAACCGAAAATCCATGCACTGTCGCCTACATGCACATTTTCATCCGCATCAATAACCGTCAAATCCATGCTGATTCGTCCGCGCTGCATATAATCATGCTGATTAATTCTTACGGGAAATTTTCCGGACAAAGCGCGCGGAAAACCATCGCCATACCCAAGTGCCAATGTTGCTAATTTACCGTCTTTGGGAACGATATAAGCCGCACCGTATCCGACCGGCGTCCCCTTCTTTACATAACGTGTATGAACAACTTTACTGCAAAGATTCATTACCGGAATAAGTTCATCTTCGGATCTTCCGTTAATCGCCTGAGAATAACCGTAAACCATTATTCCCGGACGAACGGCAAAGCTGCCGCGAATTATATCATTGCTGTCATCGGATATATTTTCCACACCGCCGGAATTGCACAAATGATAGAAATCGGGCTTAACACCGGAAGTATTTAAAATTTCCAGTGACTGCCCAAACATTTTTATATGCTCCAAAGTTGTTTCGATACTCTCGTCACTTTTTGCAAAATGCGTAAAAGCCGAAACCACATGCAGCTTTCTGCAATGCGAAAGTTTTTCCGCACATAAAGCAATATGTTCCCGATCAATACCGAGTCTGAACATGCCTGTGTTTAACTTCACGTGAATCTGCAAAACCGTATTTTCCTGCTCCGCAATTTTTTCCAGCAACTCAATATGTTCCGCACAGCTTACCGTAAGTCCGATATTATACTCAGATGCAAGTTTTATATTATCGGGATCCCATTCTGCACCCAAAACCAGCATCTGCCCTTTAATACCTGCATGACGAAGTTCAAGTGCTTCATTTATTCGTGCCAAAGCAAAAAAAGTTATTCCGCAGTCTTGCGCCAACCGAGAAATCAATACACTTCCGTGACCATACGCATTGGCTTTTACCGGCAAAATAATTTCTTTGCCCGGATACTTATTTTTTACCGCATTTATATTGTGTTCCAATGCATGAGAATCGATATACGCAACTAATGGATTATGATATGCCATATTTTACCTTCCGAATATTTTCTGCCGCAATTTTGCCAATCAATAATCCGAAACAGAATTATCAAACCGCAATGTTTTCCTGCGAAATCTGTTGACTCTTTTGTTTTTGAAGAACTTCAACCAGCCTGTCATACGCTTTTCCGATACTCTTTTTGCTTTCACGCACTCCGGCAACAGTATCATGCGCCGTATGTTCGAGCTTGCGCAGTATCAAATGCTCCATATCGTGGAATGCTCTCGAATGTAAAATTGACACATCTTTCCACTGCGGCATACTTTCCGCAAAGTAAACAAGCAAAGTTTCAAGTGCTTTCAATGAAGATATATACGCGCTTGTATTATTGAATTTATTCATATTCAGGATTATTTTACCGAACAATTTAGGAAGTGACGAATACTGCTTTTTTTCATTGAGAAATTTCATCAAATCAAGATCTTGATACAATTCTTCCTCACGGGTAAGCGATGTGCCAATATCCAAATCAACATACATCTGTTCAAGTACACCGCACGGAAAAATTTTCAGTAATTCTAAAACCGATTCATATTCGACAAAATTGTTAAAAAAAGTTTTCAGAGTAACCTCATAATCCCCGTATTTTTTGGAAAATACGAAACCGTCATTATTCTTTTTACAAATATACCCTTGTTTTCTTAACAATTTGCAGCTGTAATCTTTTTGGAGACTCACTTTGATTTTATCGAGAATTAAAAATTTTTTGATTTCATCAACGCCTTTATTTTGTACCATAACCGTTTTTCCCATATCAAAGACGGCCTTTCGTTCAGCCGTACAATCTACAAGAATTACGAATTCCACATTTTTTGTTTTAGTGGTCAATGCCTGCTTGCCGCCTCTGTATTTTGTATACTCGCTTGAAACTATATTCATTTTTCCTTTTGACGACAAAATATCAAGAATATTATCGAATGGAATAATTCCGTCTGTAGAATAGCTTACCATCACATGTTCGGCATTTATATTATCAATCACCTTTTTGAAGTCCATTTCCGCCGATGATTTATAACAAAAAGTCGATTTTGTATTAGTCCAATCAGCTCTTATCGCCGATTTATTAGTCTTTTTTCCATTTACAAAAATATATTTGTTAATATCCGGTTTATCATTGCGCGCAATCGTATTGAGTAAATGATAGTTTGAACCATATTGATGCTGATTATACGGCGGGTCCATATACACAATACCGAAACGCGTATTCTGCAATTTTTCGGACAGCATCAAACAATCTTCATTATAAACATATCCTTTGCCCGGCAAAAGAACCGGTTTTGTAAGCTGCACTGTTTTGAGAATTCTGGTTAATGCGTCGCCGTGAGTTCCGCCGAATCCTTGATGAAACCCTTTGAAAACTCCGGAAGTATTTGCCCGTGTGGAAGCTTCGTACAAAAGAAGTGCCAGCAGTAAACTGTTTTCATCTTCCGTCAGCAGCCCCATATCCTTCCATTTGGCAATTTGTGCTCTTATTCCGTCTATCCGCAGTCCGTTCGCATGGGAATAAAACATTCTTTCGTTTAAAATATCGGGATTTTCATCATCCGCCGGGCAATAATATTCGCTTATATACCTATCCTGCGGTTCTGCATTGTCAATCATATTAAGATATTCCAAAACGGTATCTATTCCGCCCAATTCGGCAAAACCGGTTTCCAAAATCGAAGCGTCAAGCCCGACGAATGCACGGTTAATCTGGTACGAGTATTCTTCCCAATCATTGCAGTGAACTTCAAATCCCAAAGATTTAGCCAGTCTGGAAACAACTCCCGTTCCGGCAAATAAATCCAAAAATTTAGGATTGTCTTTTATATCATGCGAAATATTTTTTATTCCTTCCAAAATCAACGGGAGTAATTTCCGCTTATTCCCCAAATATGCAATAAGATGTTTTTCAACGTAATCTTTATTATAATCCATAGCCCCTCCCCTGTTGCTAATTTCGGAATTCTGATTTTTTCCTTAACGTGTGAAATATGAAAAGAAACAAAGATTTCATTTCAATTTTTTTATTGTCATGAGTACCTTTTAGGTAATCGGGAATAAAAGGAGATACCGAAAATGAATAACAAGAAGCGCAGCATTCGCCGAAAAAGATTGCATTCGGATCAAAATGTTTTGGATAAAGCATTTCGGTTTTATCAGGAAAATAATTACGAAAAAGCGGAATATTTTTTTTCATTGGCATTGGAGAAGCACGATAATGCGAAAATTCACTATTACCGCGGAAAATCATTCCTTAATCTGGGAAAGCCGCTTAAGGCAATCAGTTGTTTTGAAAAAGCAAAAGAAACGATTCCGAGCAACCAAAACATTTATATAGAAGGAATAAGCGTATTGCTGCAGCTCAATTTTCCCGATAAAGCATTGAAATGGATAGAAGATGCAGCACGGCTTAAAATGAAATCAAAAAAGTTTTTTGCACTGAAAGGAAGTGCTTTGCTGCAAAAAAAAGATTATACGCAGGCAATAAACTGCTTTAATTTGGCAATTAAGAACGGTGTAAATTCAGCTTCTATTTTTTCCGAACTGGCTACGGCATATTTTTTACTGAAAGATTACAAAAATGCACAGTTTTATTTTAATACCGCATATCAAATGACCGGAAACTGCAATAACTTCGGAATAAATCAGCGGTATTACGAAGCTCTGTCATTTAAAGAACTCGGTCAATACAAAAAAGCTCTTTCCGTACTGAATAAAATTCCCGCCATATATAAAAGCGACATCTTTGCCGAAATTTTGCATCTGCAAGGACTCTGTTATTATCATCTGGGAAAATCGGACAAAGCACTCTTCTATATCAATGCATCAATCGGCGAAAATCCTCAAATAAGCTGCTGCTACAGAACAAAAGCTGCTATTTTAAAACACATGAACTTACTCGAAGAATCAATAAACTGCAGTGAAAAAGCCGCACAGATAGATAGCGAAAACGATAAAAAAGAATTAATGAAACAGCAATTTATGCAGGAGCAGACAGATAAGCTCAAAAAGGAAATAGAGCATTACGAACAAAAAACCGCATTGTATAACGAAAAACTGAAAGAAAATCCGACAGATGCGGCTCTGTATGCGAAAAAAGCCGCAATACTGATAGAATTGCATCAATACCACGAAACAATTTTCTGCTGCAACAATGCACTAAGAATCAATCCGAAAGAAAAAAACGCAATAAGAGACAAAAGCCGTGCATTATTCGCGCTTGGGCGTTATAAAGAAGCACTCAGCTGCATTAATTCGGTGGGAGAT
Organism: Spirochaetales bacterium; assembly: GCA_022508205.1. Lineage (GTDB taxonomy): Bacteria > Spirochaetota > GWE2-31-10 > GWE2-31-10 > GWE2-31-10 > RGIG8597. The sequence goes on along the minus strand of JAFLVQ010000013.1, from coordinate 3,948 downwards.
TAAGGTTAAAAGTCTTTTTTCCACTGATTATTCAACTGAATAAACATAAAAACTGACAGTATCAAACATGCCAAATCGGCAATAGGCTGGGCAAATATTACGCCGTTCAAACCGAAAAGCACATTACCGAGTACAAGAACCGGAAAAAAAATCAATCCCTGACGGCTAATCGACAATATCAAAGAGGAAAGTGCTTTTCCCATTGCCTGAAATGAAAAGGTAAAAACAAACATTATTCCGATTACCGAACTGCTGAGCATCAGTGCCTTTAACATTTTTTCTCCGTACTTAATGACTTCTTCATTTTGTATAAATATTCCGACTATGTTTTCGGCAAAAATGAGGTAAATCAAAGTCAGCGTAAAACCTATGATTACCGAGCATATCATGGAAAATTTCATAACGCTTTTAAGCCGATTATGATTTTTCGCACCATAACAGTATCCTACCAACGGCTGAATCCCCATTGCAATTCCCATCTGCAAAAATACCACAAGCATATTTGCTTTCATTGCAACGCCCATTGCCGCTATTGAAACATCACCGTAACGCACCAAAAAATTATTCATTAAAACATTTGACGTACTCATCAGCACATTATTCAAAAACACGGGAATACCGATTGCCAATATTCCGAACGGAATTCCTTCTTTAAATGAAAAATATTTAGGATTGATAGAAAGCGATGTTCTGCCTGAAAAAAGTATATATCCCAAATAAAACAGCACAGAACATACATTGCCGATTACTGTAGCCCAAGCGGCACCTTTTACTCCCATTTCCATGCAGAGAATCATTATCGGATCAAGAACTATATTGATAACCGTACCCAAAATCATTCCGAACATCGCGGTTTTTGCGGCACCTTCACCGCGGATCAGGTTACCCAATGCACCCGAAAGCACTACAAATACGGCTCCGTAAGCGCAGCAGGAAAGATATTCTTTCGCAAAAACCTCTGTATTAGGCGAGCTTCCCGCAATACGCAAAATCACAGACATGGCACAAAGAAATAAAACCATTATCAATAAGCCGGTGGCAATACACGACACGAAACAGTAACTGCTTATTTTCTTAACCTTTTCGCGCTTGCCTTCTCCCAAAGCTCTCGATAAAAAAGAACTTCCGCCTACTCCGAAAATATTTCCGCAGGCCATCATCAGTAAAAAAATCGGTGTAGCAAGAGATACAGCCGCTATCTGATTCGGATCTCCTGTTTGGCCGACAAAGAAAGTATCTGCCATATTATAAAAAACAATTACAAGCGATGTTAAAATTGAAGGAACCGCAAACGACGCTACCGCTCGCGGAACCGGATACTGTTCAAAAGCATCTAAATTCATATAGTATTTACCTTGTTTTTATAGAAGTAACGAGTTTTAGTACGATTTTAAATTCATCCGAGTAATATATTTTCCATATTTTTAAATATACATTACATTTCTATACTATTTCAAAATCAGTAAAAAACTGCGGCATTGTGCAGTAATCGCCTTGTCAATCGTTACAAAATGTGCCGTTTTTCGTCCTTGCTTCTGCGATAAAGCAAAATTACGTTTCCCGTTACTGCAAGCAGAACGCTCTTTGTTATATCTCTTAACTGCTGTGCGAATTCCTCACGCTGTTCCTTGAACTTATTGCAGCGAATCTTTACAAGTTCATGATATTCCAATTCTTTATCAAGCTGTTTTAAAACTTCATCAGTTAACCCGCTTTTTCCGATTATCACATAAGCTCCGTTTGAATGTGACATCTGTTTCAATTTACGCACGTCAGAAGATGTTAAATCTGTATTTTTCATTAATAGCTCCCGGCTTATTTTCAGTTAATTTTAAATAACAGAAAGGGTTTGTTTTTTCAACTGTTCATTTTATCGTCGGTATTGTCGAAAAAATCATCATCTCCACGATAATCATTGCTGTAAGAAAAAATTATTTCTGCAATTTTTTTCGGCCACTCATAAAAATCATATCCGTTCATCTGATCCGACAAAATAGCAATTTGCAAATCATCATAGGCAAATGACGCAATTATACTGTTGAAATTATAAATCACACCGTCATGCCAATACATTTTTCTTTTCACATTGTTGATTTCCTGCAGTGCAACATACGTTCCAAATCCATAGCGTGACAAAGATTTTTTGCTTATACTGCACGTACCACGAAACATTTCGTCAATCGATTCGGCAGATAAAATAGTTTTCAAACCACGCTGCCACTTTATTAAATCCGATGTCGTCGAATACACCATTCCCGCACTGCTTGGCCATGCATAAGTATTTACGTAATCGGGCATATTTACGACTGCATCCTGTTTAAACGGATTGAAAAAATCATTTTCGGCATATTCATAATAGCCTTGCGCCAGTAAAGGTGTTGTGCTCTTGTTATAGCCAAAACCTGTTTCATTCATATCAAGCGGCAAAAAAAAATTTTCAGTGAGAAATTTCTCGTATTTCATTCCGCTGGCTTTTTCAATCACCGCACCTAAAATCATATATCCGTAATTGCTGTAACAAAATGTATGAGCATTGGTACTGAAACGTTTTTCCTGCTTCAATAAATACTCAACTCCGTCGCTTACGGATAAAAATGGCAAATCATTGTTAAAGCCAAGACAATGAAATGCGTATTTCAAACTTCTCAATTCTCTTCCTGCAGGTTTTTTCTGCCTCATAATGTATGACGCATTATTTTCATAATAATATTTATATATATCTATCTGAAATTTCGGCGCGGCATCAAACCATTTTTCAGCCGATGATCTTGCAATTTTAAAAATCGAGTTTACTTCTTTGCTTTCACGCTCGATTCCGGCACAATGCATCAGCAATTCACGCACAGACACACTGCCGGCACCGGATAAATAAGGGAAATAGCGATCAAGTTTATCGTCAAGCGATAATCTTCCGTTGTCTTTGAGAAGCATCACAGCAGCAGCCGTCATTTGTTTGGTAATGGAACCGATCATAAAGCGAGTTTCCGGAATATTGGGAATCCCGAATTCCCTGTTTGAATACCCATAGCTTCTATTGAAAAGTATCGAATTTTTATAACAAATCTGCACACTGCCGCTGAAATTGTTTTTAATGCAATTTGCGGCAAACATCTTCTCTATCTTTTTGACAGCCGACCGATATCGAAACGTGACTTGTTCACCGGATGAGCAGCATGAAAACAGAAGACAGGATAGTAAAAACACAATTCCCATATAAAAAAGAAATCCTGGTTTCAGGATTTCTTCTTTTTTTATCGAAAAAAAACGTTTTTCCTTATTAATTTTCATCCGGTAATCCTAAATAGAATGCCCCTAAAGGCGTTCCGATAGAATCGAAAATAGGAGCGTAAATCGCAACATACCACTGATTAATAACAAAAGAACGACCGAAATATTTCTCTCCGGCAATGATTTTCTTATAAATTTCCTCATTTTTATCGATTGTTGTTCCTACAGCACGGCTTCCGTCGAAATTCTTTATCGTTGTGGCAACACGCATCAATTTATCATCATAGAATTGGAAAACGGTCATTTCTGTTCCCAATGTTTTGGCAACACTATCAATGAACTTATTATTTCCGGTAATAACCAATCTGCCATTTCGCATTTCCGTAACTTTGTGCTCATTAATCATTACATGACCTTCGGTAAGGATAAAAGATGTTCCTTGATTGTCGAAAATCTTGTTAATCTCTTCCATTTTGACGGCAAGAATTTTCTCCATATTGATAACGGCATTTTTCTGTGCTTCCGAACGAGTATCGAATCTTCCGGCAATCTTTTGAAGTTTCAAAATTTGACTTACTACATCATTAACCGAATTAACAACTTTTTCCGTTTGATTCTTATTTTCTTTCGCCATTGTGGAAATGTAATTAATTGACTTCAAAATTTTTGAAGAACTTTCACGTACGCTTTGACCTTCTTACGAAATATTTTTTACTAATC
>JAFLVQ010000129.1 GCA_022508205.1 Spirochaetales bacterium | reverse complement strand
CACGCAGATAAAAATGTTTGCCTTTGAAATACGGAACAAGTGCGCTGATATGATAATATTCCGGTATTAGCCGTTTATTGTCACTGTATTTGTTGAATACGATGACATAAAAATATAAAGGATTTTTTTGTTCTTCTTTAAAGATGATATACGGTAAATCGCTGAATCTGAATCCTTTCGCATCAAAATACGGCGAATATTCATTGTAGGTTAATTCTTCTGCATATTCGGATGTTATTCCGGACAGTTTATTGAATTCCTTGTTAAGATTTTCTACCCAATCTTTTCCAAAGAAAGGGTCGTAATTTTCGTGTTGACGGTGTTGCTGTCTGTAAGCATTTTCATTGTCTGTATTTTTTACTTTCAGTATATCAATAGGCAATCTTTTATGCTGAGGGTTTAATAGCTGCAAATATTGGTCATAAATTTCTTTTATAAAACCGCTGCAGTTCAGCCCTTGTTTATTTGCAGGCAAAAGGGCTCCCGTTTTGATCGACACAAACTTGCCATATTCATTCAATGCACCGTCGTCGGCGAATTCGGAAAGTGACTTCTTTATGACGTTTTGAATAAAATTGTTTTTAATTTCGGATTCATTTTCCTGATTGTTCAGGATATTTTCGATTGGATAATATTTATTTACAGCATTGAGAATTTCGTAAGAAGAAAGGAGTTTCAGTTTATTGATATTAAAATTGAATGCTATATTCGATTCATATTGCTGACCGAACAAATAAATATCAAAGAATTGTTTGTCGGTACGCCAATCTGTATAGAATTCAATATAGCAGCCATTATTTTCGAGATAGTAAAAACGAACTTTTTCGATTTTGTCTTCATCCGAAAACGAATCGGATGAAGAGAACGAATAGATGATTTTGCTGAAAGTTTTGTCGTCTTTTTCACCTCGGTAAGCCGGAAAAAACATCAAATCATAGCTGCCGTCCTTGTGTCGTTCAAACTTGATTCCTACTTTTTTATCTTCCGAACCGCTGAACCATTGAAAATTTTTCCCTTTTTTCCAATTGCCGTTTGTATTAAGGAAAAGTTCTTTTCTTATATTTACGGTATCGTAAAACTTGGCGTCTTCTTTTATAATTGCATCCAAATGAGGTACAATTATAAAAAGAAACAATAATGTATTAATGAATGTAAATTTCCTTTTTGATATTGTCATTTTCATAAATCATTTCCTTAATACTGGATAGTTTTTTCTTTGCAGTTTCTAAAAAAACGGCGCGATCCGGAGCAAACAACGGAGAAATCTCACATCGTTCTATTTTGTCGGTATCTTCAAATCCGCAGTCTTTAAGCCACGAACGGTAAAGATTATTTTGACCTTCCACACATGTTTCAATGGAATCAACACCTGTTTTATTCTTTAACGGAAAAAATTCTTCATTTCTTGATGTTTCAAAAAAAATTGCTTTCTTTGCCAGAGGGATGGTATCGAAAACAAATGTTTCAAATTTCAAAACAGGAATTTTTTTTTCTTGTTCTGCGTTGTTGCTTAAGTTTGGCAGAATTATTTCTTTATCCGCAATATGAATGGGCAATTTGCTGCTTATTTTTTTTATAAACGGCACAGAAAATATATGGATGCCCGTTGAACCCATTTTGAAATACAATGAACCATTTTCATACGTTTGCCGCATTATTTCTTGCGGAATGTCGGAATATTCTACTATTCTGTGTTTTTTTGTTTTGCATTCCTGCATTGCGACTCCCAATTTTTCTTCCGCAAAATTTTTCTGTATTACTTTAGTCGAAATGTCCGATTTCTCGGCAATATGACAGCCTATGAAATATGGATCTGCCATGTTGATCAGCGGATTATCTACTTGGAAATATGATACATATTCTATTCCAAAATGCTCCATTTTTGAAATATATCCCTGCGATGTTAAAGCTCCGAGTATTCCGCCATGTCCGTCCGGATTCATAAAAAGTTTGCTTTTTGTTTTTAAAATCAAATCTCCCGACTCCGATGTAACTGTGGGGTTAAAACCTTGCTTAAAGAAAAAAATATTTTCTTTGTCCAAGTTGAAATAGTTGTTTTGAATGAAAAAATCTACGGTCGCATTATGATTGTCGATTGATGTCATAATAAACCATTTCAATGACTGGGCATACAAATTTGAATAGAAGAAAATCTTTTCGGCAAAAAGCTGAAAAAGAGATTTTTGTTTTATCGGGGAAATTCCGAAACACCCTTTCGGCAAATCTATTCCCAGTCTCGACGCTTGTCCGCCGGCAACGGTCAAAAATGCGACTTTCCCGGTCTTTAATGCATGTAAACCGAGTTTATAAAATTCTTCTCTGCGTTCTTTTTCTTGTGATGTTATGTAATCGGAAGGTTTGAGCAATGAAAAGTCAATCGGTTTGCGTTCGGTTTTTGAAGCTTTGTAATACTTTTTGATTTTTCTGAAATTGATTGCTCCGGCAATTTCCAATAAATGTTTTTGCTCATCTTCAGTCAATTCATCCCAATAGTACAGGATGTGTTCTTGATGATATTTATAAATTCGATGAATCGAACGTCTTTCACTGTGTTTTCTGCCAATGAAATTCATAGAGAAAAACTCCTGAGTTTGTGTAACATTTCTTCAAGTTCTTCACGAATATATTTTGTCATAGCTTTTCCTATTACAGGCGGATGTTCTGTGAAATCTTCTTTCCCCGAAAGAATTTTTTTTGCACCTTTGATTGTCATCCCGCGCTGATACAGCAATTCTTGAATTTTTTGCACAACAACAATATCGGATTCTCTGTAAACGCGATGCCCGAATTTATTTTTCAAAGGCGACAATTCATCAAATTCATTTTCCCAGAAGCGCAGAATATTTTGCTTAATTCCCGTAATTTCGGATACTTGGCCTATAGTGTAATATTTTGTTTTATTCCCAATGCTCATACTTTTCTTTTCTGCCGAATAAGTTTTTGATACTGTCATGAATATTCCCGTTCTGATATATTATTTTGTATAGTTCATTTGTAAGCGGCATTTCAACCTGCAGCTTTTTCGCAAAGTGATAAATAGATTCACAGTTTTTTACGCCTTCAGCTACCATTTGCATGGAATTCACAATGTCTTGAATATTTCTTCCTTTTCCGAGTTCTTCACCTACATATCTGTTTCTGGAATGTCGGGAACAGCATGTAACTATTAAATCTCCCATTCCGGTCAAGCCCGAAAACGTTTTTTCTTTTGCTCCGGTTTTTTTCCCGAGGCGAATAATTTCGGCCATTCCGCGCGTCATTAAAGCCGCTTTTGTATTGTCTCCGAGTCCCATTCCGTCCGAGATTCCGGCAATAATTGCAATAATATTCTTTATTGCTCCGCCAAGTTCTACACCTGCTATGTCATCATTTGTGTAAACTCTTAAATAATCGGTCATAAAAGCACGCTGAACAACTTCTGCCGTTTTCAAATCGGGACATGCAGCTACTATTGTAGACGGTATTTTTTTGCTGACTTCTTCCGCGTGTGTAGGTCCGGAGAGTGCGACAATGCCTTTTTTTTCGGGAATGACTTCGTCCAAAATTTGGCTCATTCGCAGAAATGTTTTATCTTCAAGTCCTTTCGTTACTGTAACCAGTATTTGATCTGATTTTATCCATTTTGCAGCATTTTCCGCAGTAGACCGAATCGCGAAAGATGGGACTGCAAACACAATCATAAAAGCGTCTTTTACGGCTTCTTCGAGATTGTTTGTAACAATTAATGTTTCAGGAAAAGGAATTTCACGTAAAAAACGTTTGTTTTCACGTTCTTTTGCCAACAATTGTGCTAATGATGCATCAAATTCCCACATTGTTACGCTGAATTTATTTGCCAATACCAAAGCCAGAGTATTCCCCCAAGACCCCGCTCCCAATACAGCTACTTTATTGACCATATTATTTTCTCCCGAATCACAATAATTTCATTAGTAAACAGTATAAAATAATTTTCATATTTCGCAAACATTTTCTTTGCGCGGCAATTGACTGCATATAAATAATTTCCATGATGAATTCATGTTTTTTCGATAAATAAAATTCAATTTTATGAATATATCTGCCGATGCCTGTTTGTTAATAATTTGTCAAATATTGAGAAAGTATCGGAAGATCTTGTTAATAACTTTTGAATACGGAGTTTGAAGAAACAGTGTAATATGTTTATACGAAACGAATTATACATTGTTAACAACTAATGCTTTTTTTGGTATTGCAAAGCAATAAATTCAGAAAAATTGAATAAACTTGTTAATAACTTGTTATTTAGCAGGAAATACTGTCCATATTTGAAAAACATTTTCTCGTAGTGCGGCAAAAACCGCTCGCTGCGTGAAACATTAATTGGAATACAAAAAAACACTTTTTTTTATTGACAAACTTTTACTGTGATAAATGTTTCAGTTTCATAAAAATAAACTTCAAGTTTCGTTTTATTGCATCCGATTTTTATTTTAAGTTGTTTTTATTTTTATTTACTCTATTATATTCAGAAAATGAAAAAAATCTATAGAACAATAGGAGTGAGATATGACGCTTCCGAAAAGTATTGGGATAAAATTGTATGATGATAGTTTTGTGCCGGTTTTGACTGAAGGTGAAACAAAAAATAAACGGGTTGTTTTAACTACGGGGAAAGATAATCAGAAAAGAGCCGTAATAGAAATTTATGAAGGGACAAGCGCGAAATGTTCGGAAAATGAATATCTTGGAAAGCTATCGATAGAATTGGATCGTTCTACAAATAAAGGAGAACCTGCATTTGAAGTTAATTTGCGCTTGGATGATAACGGGGTTTTATATGCCAAAGCGTGGGATCAGGAGAGTAAAAAGGAAAGTGAGCTTGTAATCGAAAATATGGCGTCAAATCGTATTACGCAGGAAAATCTGACTGATGAGGAAATTTCAAAGTATGAAGATACTCAAGTTCAAGAATTATTGTCTGACGAAACGGAAAAATCCGAAGATCATCATGTAGATAGTTTGCAATACGAAAATACAAGCTATAAGAATGCGAATATTTATAATGACGATGATGATTCTTGGAAAAAACGTGTGATACTCGGAATTATTATATCTATATTGTAAATACAACACATATCAAATAAACATTATTA
>JAFLVQ010000128.1 GCA_022508205.1 Spirochaetales bacterium | reverse complement strand
GGAACTATGGTTGACATCGGGATGTACAGATAAAATCAATGAATGAAACGCCTGTTTTATTTCCTCAACGCCTGAGCTTGGTGAAATTTTTAGAATTTTGAATGGATTTTCTGAATTCATTTTTTATTCGTTTTACCTCAACATCTCCGTTTAAAGTATTCAGCGTAATACGCAGTGCTTCTTTTTGAAAAATCAATTCCTCGTGTATTTTCAGGCGCGTCATTGAAAGAAAGGCTTTCACAAATTCTATGTTCTGTTTTTGAACATTTATACTTGAATTTGTGCCGGTGCACATTTTTTGTTCGTCTTTATCGGAAATCAGCAATGAAGCACCGAATAGTTTAACGCAAAGATTTTTTTTGTCGGCTCCTAAATTTTTCATTTTATAAAGAAGTTTTTCCATTGAAAATATTCCGTATCTGCTGTCTTCTTCTTCGAGCATTTGCATACATTCACTTTGGATAAAAGTACCCGGCAGAACAATGTGGTTTAATCCGCCGATTTTTGCTTTTGGGTCAAACATCGTTACTGAAACACAGGAACCCAAGCTCGTAGTAATCAAAGAGGGAGAATCTGTAACATAGAAACCGCCGATTGGTACCGTAATTTTTGGAAGATCGATCATAATTTCTCCCTATTTACTATTATGTATATACCTTTTCGATTTTACTTTTTTATATGCAAAAAAATATGTATGCTGCTTATTAATGCCAAAATAGTAATTTCTATACCAATGAAAATCAGCAAAAGTCCCGAATAGAGATTTCTGTTATTCAGAACGGAATTATTCAGCTCAGTGAAAAACACGGAAAATCCCCACATTTGAATATTCAGAAATAAAATTGCCATTTTTCGCAGTCCGTTTCCTGTTTTATTTTTTTTGTTTGCAAAGAAAAATGTGTTTTTGGCAAACGGAAACAGCAGAAGAATTAAAATTTCGCCGGCTGTTATAAAAACTAATTGACTAATCGATTTTGCGGTGAATGAATCTATTGTACCGGAAAATTTCCAGTGATTCGGCAGCAGAGCCGGCAGTTTGTCGAAATGCACCGCAAAATTGAATATATCAAAAACAATCGGAATAAACGGCAAAGTAAAGAGTATCGAAAATAAGAATGAAGTAGCATTTTTCTCTTTTTGCGGAGAAAGCATTCCGTTTTGCATACGTCTGATTTTGTCTTTTGAATTGAGAAAAAACAGTGCGTATGAAGAAATCATCAAAAACAATGAAATAAGCGGGTATGTTTTTTCCGTTCGGCTGAAATATCTGATGAAAAAAAGTGTGGGAAGCAGATAAAAACCGGTAATTACAAGAAGACGTTTTATCAAATTTTTGCGCAAGAACGTAAATGAAGAAGATGTTTTACTGTGTGTGATGTCGATTCCGAACATTTGATTTTTTTCCAAATGAAACGCCAAAAGGAAAAAGCAAAACGCAAAGCAGCAGAATAATGCTGTGGTTGCAGCATAAAAATAAACAGTTCTTATCATAAAAGTAACCTCATTGCCTTACCAGAGAATGTTTTGACTGTTTTATAACCGAAAAAGATTTATACAGTAGCGATAATTACTATGGAAATGACAATTTTACTTTATATTTTCAAAAGTTAAATTGTTCATCGAATAGAAAAAGTTATTGACATATCACCATTTTATGCATATAAGATGGACAATTTCAAAATTTTAGGAACTGATATGAATATTTTAGCTGTCTTGTCATTCTTAGTCGTCTTCGCAGATGCTTAAAAAAGGATGAATACAGCTGTAAATCTTTTGGATTAAATAAAGTTTGTTGATTTGCTGAATCATCCGAATTGAAGCAGGGTGGTTCAAATGAGGCCATCCTTACTGACAGGGTGGCTTTTATTATTTAAAGAACATAAAGAATCAGACAAACTTATTTGCTATAACTAACTAACAGTACAGGAGGCAATCATGGAAGATGATATGATGTTAGGTGCAAGAATTATTGTCGAATCACTGCGCAGAGAAGGGGTTAATGTAATTTTCGGGTATCCCGGCGGTCAAGCTATCCCGATTTTCGATGCTTTGTATGCGGCAAAAGACATTAAGGTAATTTTGACTCGTCATGAGCAGGGGGCTGTACACGCTGCCGACGGATATGCCAGAGCTACGGGCAGACCGGGAGTTTGTCTTGTAACTTCGGGACCGGGTGCTACAAATGCCGTAACAGGTTTGGCAACGGCTAATTTCGATTCTGCGCCGGTAATATGTATTTGCGGGCAAGTTCCGACTTCGATGATTGGAATTGATGCGTTTCAGGAAGCCGATATTACCGGTATATCAAATTCGATAACTAAGCATAATTATCTTGTTCATCATGTAAGCGAACTTGCTGAAACCATAAAAAAATCTTTTTATATTGCGAAAACCGGTCGTCCCGGTCCGGTACTTATCGATGTTCCTAAAGATGTAAGCATGTCGAAATGCCGTTTCGATTACGATATGGATATAGTTTTAAGAGGGTATAAACCGCATACCGAAGGTCATGCAAATCAATTCAAACGCGTTGTACAACTAATAGAAGAAAGCCGGCGTCCTTTGATGATTGTCGGCGGCGGAATTATTATCAGCGAATCTCATGAATTGGCACGTGAACTTTCGAGAAAGTGTGATATTCCGGTGACGGCTACGTTGAACGGTTTGGGTGCATTTGCATTTGACGATCCTCTTTTCTTGGGAATGCACGGAATGCACGGAAGCATTGCAGCAAACAGAATGATTCAGGAAGCCGATTTATTGATAGCGTTAGGCTCCAGATTCGATGACAGAGCTACGGGCAAACTCGCTACATTCGCAAGTCACGCAAAGATTATTCATGTGGATGTGGATACAGCCAGCATCGGGAAAAATGTTGTGGTTGATGTCCCTGTAGTAGGAGATTTAAAGAACGTTTTGGATAAACTTCTGCCTCTTGTAAAACCGGCAAAGCATCCCGAATGGACAGCCAGAGTTGCCGAATTGAAAAATCAAACGTACTGCATTGAGCGCGGCAAAAGCAGACTTACCGCAGTGGAAGTATTGGAAGCGTGCAATGAAAATCTTCCGGACGATTCCATTATCGCCACAGATGTCGGTCAGCATCAGATGTGGACTGCAATCCATTATAAATTCAGATACCCGCGAACGATGATTACATCCGGCGGTTTGGGAACAATGGGATTCGGTTTCCCGGCAGCGCTTGGTGCGCAGTTTGCATATAAAGACAAAGTAGTCGCATGTATTACCGGAGATGGTTCGTTTCAGATGAATATTCAGGAATTGGCAACGGCGGTAATCGAGAAATTGCCTGTCATTGTGATTATTATGAATAATGGATACCTTGGAATGGTGCGTCAATGGCAGGAATTATTCAACAACAGCCGATATTCGTCCACATGCCTTATGGATTGCCCGAACCGCAATGCCGACTGCAATAAAGTAGGGCGCGGTGATGAATGCAATACATTTATTCCTGATTTTGTGAAAGTTGCGCAGGCGTACAACGCAGTGGGATTCAGAGTTACTAATAAGGAAGAATTGAATGAGGCATTGAAAAAAGCAGTGGAACAAAGAAACGAACCCGTAATTATCGACGCGATTACGGAACGTGAAGAAAATGTTTGGCCTATGGTTCCGGCGGGTGCCAGTCTTGACGAGATAATGAAAGGAGAAATCTAATGAAATATATTTTATCTTTAATAGTAGAAAACCGTCACGGAGTATTGGCAAAGGTTTCTCAGGTTATTACGGGCAGAGGGTATAACATTCAGTCGTTAAGCGTGGGGCCTTCGGAGCGTTCCGATACATCACGTATGATTGTTGTTTTTGACTGTGACGAGCGGATAGTGGAACAAGTAATGAAGCAGATGAACAAACTTGTCGATGTCATCAAAATATCGTTAATCAACCATGACGAAAAAGTTGAACGTGAGCTGCTGCTTATCCGCATTGTGCGCAAGAAAGAAAATGACGATGCAATAATCAGAACGATAAAAATTTTCAGGGGAAAAATCGTTGACATGACACCGAAAAGCTTTGTAGTGGAAGTTACGGGGAATGTCAGAAAAATCGATGCGTTTATAGAAAATATTCGCCTTTACGGAATTCAGGAATTAATGCGTACGGGACCGCTGGTATTGCCGCGCGGGTAGGTGCAAAAGTGGAGCTGCAAAGGAAACACCTTTGACCCGAATTAAAAGCCGCGTTCGATTTAACGTCTTTATTTTTCGGGTAAATTGTTATATAACGCCATTTTGAAATTCCGTTTTCGGAGATGTAAAAATGGAACTGACTTTATATACAGAAGGTTTTTTTGATGCGGCCCACTTCATTCCGGAACATCCCGGAAAATGTGCTTCACTGCATGGTCATTCTTGGAAAGTATGCGTTTGGGTTCAAGGTGACAGTAAGTATAGCAACAATCAAGGTATTTTGTGGGATTTCGGTAACGTAAAAACGCTGATTGAGCCTTTAGATCATAAAATTATCAACAATGTTTTTGACAAGGCTCCGACGGCTGAAAATCTTGTGCAGTATTTTTATAATGATTTGAAAGAAAAACGTCCCGAACTGAAATTCCGTGTACGAGTTTATGAGAACTCATTATCGCGTCAGTCATATTGCGAAGGAGGAGATTCCTTTAATGGCTGAAATCTCTTTTCCGATTGCGGAGCGTTTTTTTACATTAAGCGGAGAAGCTCCCACAGCAGGCCAGCCGATGTACTTGATTCGCTTTTCAGGCTGCAATCTCAATTGCCGCTATTGTGACACTCCGAATCGCAATGAAATAAACGAATGGCTTACATTTGCGCAGTTATCGGAAGAAATCGCGGAATCGCAAAGGAAGTATCCGGGAGTGTTTGTACTTTTTACCGGCGGCGAGCCTCTTTTGAATGAGCGGATGGAAGCAATTTCGCAGCTGGCGGCAGAACACAGCGAGACATTATTTTATGTGGAAACAAACGGCTCTGTTTTTATTCGGGATTTCGGCAAAGGGAATTTGCGCTATGTTGTCGATTGGAAAACACCTTCCTCCGGTGAAAGCGACAGTTTTTGTGCAAATAATATCAAAAAACTGCGGGCGGGACTTGATTGCATAAAAATTGTCGTAGATAAAAAT
>JAFLVQ010000127.1 GCA_022508205.1 Spirochaetales bacterium | reverse complement strand
CAAAGAAATAAGTGTCAACTGATTTCTTATTATTTTTATTTATAAATCTTTTTCCGTTCATTATCTAAAATTATATAAAAAGTAATACCCACAGTACACATGCAGATTCAAAAGAATAAAGACTTGAAAGGGTGCAAATATATGGTATAAAAATAAATATTTTTTTTATTTAGATGCCGTGATACGATTTTAAATTGCGTGGAATGAGTATAAGCATGAAAAAAAACAATGAACATATTATAAGCAAAAGGTTACTCGCAACACTCCTTATTTGTTCTTTGATTCCTTTGGTAATAATAATTTCGATTTTCTCGAAAAACTTTTCATTGTTTCTAAATCGGCAAAATCAGGAATATTACCAGACAATGATTGAACAAGTTTCAATTAATTTGAATTATGATAATAATAGACTGCAAGCGGCATTGGATTCATTTTTTTTGCAGAATAAGGAAGTAAAAAGACTTCTGTTCAAAACTCAATTTAACAGTGCGATAGAAGAAATTCAGTATGAGCAGCGTTTGCGGGATTTGTTTGAGCAAAAATTATTGTCGTCTATCGACGGGAATTTCTCCATTATTCAATTCGACAGAGCTTCGATAATTGCAAAAAGCAGCTGTAAAATTTCTTATTTTGCTTCCAATGATTACAAAATAGACGGAATTGGGTTGAAAAGTGATCCGCTTTTTCTCAGTTTGAAAAATAATCCTGATAAAACTATTGCTGTGGGGATATTAAGAAGTGATAATCTAATCGGTTATGAATCCGAAGAAAGGCCCGTTCTTTTATATCCGATACGAAATGATGCAAACGATATTATCAAGGTTGCGGTAATTATTCAGCCACTGAATTATTATACGAAATTATATTCGCATATTGACAGTCTGCGAATGGGAACGCTGTTTGTTTTCGATGAATTCGGTAATGTGCTGTTTGCCAATCATCCTTCGGTGCAAGATGATTTTGATTTCGATGCAAAAAAAGAAAAATACATTAACAATAGAAGGTTTCACAGTATTGACGGCAATTCGATGTCATATACGGATTACTGCAATCTTATAGTCGATTATAACATTGCGAAACGACCGGAAATAATGAAAATTATGGTTAATTCCGGGCTGAAAAGACCATTTTTGCGTGATTCACATTCGGGAGCCCGTCATATTTTGCTGAAATATCAGAACCATAAATATTTTGTCGTAGGATGTGTCGATTCAAAACTGAATATAAAGTATTTATTTGTAATCCCGGAATATCACATTATCAAAGCTGCAAACAATTTTCTTTTCATGATATTGTTTTTTTCGGGATGTATTTTGTTGTTCCTTATTTTGATAATTGCGTTCAGTTATTGGAAAGTAATTATACCGATTGAAAAAAAGTATGTCGGCTTGGAAGAAAAAAATTTTTATTTCATGAATTTAGCGCATGAGATAAAAACACCTATGACGTTAATACGCAATTATCTTGATTTGTATATAAAAAAAGTCGGTTTGACAGATGAATTGAACGTTATCAATCTGAATATCAACAAAATCGAAAAAGATATGATTAATATTCTCGACTGCCGTAAATTGGAAGAGGGAAAGATAATTTATAATCACAAGCAAATTTCCAATTTTTCGGATATTCTGCATTCAAAAGAAGAGTTGTATATCAAAGCTGCGGCAAAAAAGCAGATTACTTTAGCTTACGACATAAAAGAAAATGTGCATATTGCGGCAGATCCTCTTGCTTTGGACAGGATAATTACCAACTTAATCGACAATGCCATAAAATATACTCCTGCCGGCGGGAAAATTGAAATCAAACTGAATACATTGAAAGGACATAAAATCGAACTGTCGGTAAAAGATTCCGGAGTGGGAATTCCGAAAAAGGCACTGCACAAAATATTTTCGCCTTATACTCAAATTTTGAATCCCGAAGGTGTAGCCGACGGAGTGGGACTCGGATTATTTATTACTTACGGAATTGTGAAAGAATTGAAAGGCACTATAAACATCAGCAGTGATACGGTTGAAAATACACGAATGGGGGGGGGGCAAAAAAGGAACGTGCTTTACCGTAAAACTACACCAATTGCCCGATAATCAGTTCCGGTCGGCGGAAGTAAACAGGGCAATACCTATCGATTCAAAAGTAACAAATACAATTGCGGGATTTTATCCGATATTTAAGAATTCCGAATTGATTTTGCCTGCACCTGTTCCCGACCGTTTCAACATTATAATTTTGGAAGACAATGTTGATTTAAGATATTATCTGGCGACATCTATGAAAGATACATATAATATTTATTTGGCAAATAATGGAAAAGAGGGAATCGGCTTGCTGAAAGAAATGAAGAAACCCGATTTAATAATTTCAGATATAATGATGCCGGAATTAGACGGATATGATTTTCTCAGCTATGTAAGTTCAAATGAAAATTTCAAAGATATTCCTTTCATTTTTTTGAGCGCAATTTCTGATAATGATAATAAAGTAAAAGCATTTTTGTCCGGCGCGGTAGATTTTGTGGCAAAGCCGTTTTCTATAGAATTGCTGAAGGCACGAATCAATGCGCTGTTGAATTATCAGCAGATAAAAAAAGAACTGTATGAGAAAGATAAATACATAACAATGGGGATGCTGCTTGGCGGAATATCGCATGAAATTTTCAATCCGCTGTTGGGAATTTATGCTCCGCTGGAAAATTTGGAGCTGTTAATTGAAAATATCGAAGATGAAAGCTGCCGGCAAAAAGGTTTGAAGTATACAAAAAACATCGAAACGAATATCACCAGAATAGAAAATGTTGTAAAAAGTCTTAAAGTGTTGTATTATAACCGGGATTTCGAGCGTACCAGAATAGATTTACATGAATTATTGAATTCTATTGCAAATATTTTTGCCGCAAAAATGCCTCCGGACAAAATACAATTTATTATTATTGTTCCAGATAATTTTCAATTGGATGCAAATCACGGTGTTTTAACGCAGATTTTAATAAATCTGATAAAAAATTCCATTGATGCACTGGATGGAGTTAAAAACGGGAAAATAAAAGTCGAAGCAGTAAGTGATTCAAAAAGAAATTATTTGAGTATTTCGGATAATGGAAAGGGTATAGATGCGGATGATTTGAATTTAATCTTTAACG
The DNA here is from genome assembly GCA_022508205.1 of Spirochaetales bacterium. Lineage (GTDB taxonomy): Bacteria > Spirochaetota > GWE2-31-10 > GWE2-31-10 > GWE2-31-10 > RGIG8597. Next base: position 2,097 of record JAFLVQ010000127.1, on the reverse strand, counting down.
CATTTTTTACAACTAAAGATGTAGGTAAGGGAACGGGACTTGGATTATATTTGGTAAAAGATCTTGTGGCAAAGATGGGCTGGCGGATAGATGTTTCAAGTAAGGTTGGGGAAGGTACAGAGTTTAGGATTTATTTTAATTAAGTTGGTTTATTTATATAAATAAAGTTAAACGGGTCGGATTATGAATATAAAAGCTAAAATATTATTTGTTGATGATGAGGAAATCATTTTAAGTAATGTAAAAGATTTTTTGGAAGATACGTTCGATATTACAACCGAAAAATCACCTCAGGCAGCTTTGGAACTTTTGAAAAACGAAAAATTTGACATTGTTATATCGGATTTCAAAATGCCTAAAATGAGCGGCGCGGAATTTTTGGGTGCCGCAAAAAAATTGGACGGATATATCTACGGTATATTGCTGACTGCGTATGCGGAAAAATCCATATTGCAACAAATGATCAATGATAATCTGATTAATAAGGTTATTGAAAAGCCGTATAAATTAAGAGATTTGCGCGATATTCTTGAAGAAGGTGTTGCTTTCTGTGAAAAAAAGAAGTCAGAAGCGGAAAAAATTGCGGCAATGAAGCTTAGTTTTGAAACATTGAGAAATGAAACCGATGAGGAAATCATCGGTGCGACAACATCCCTTAAAAATGTTTACGAAAAAGTTTTAACCGTTGCAAAGCATTCCGTAAATGTATTGATTACCGGAGAAACCGGAACCGGGAAAGAATTAATAGCAAAAACAATTCATTATTTATCACCGAGAAGATACGGTCCATTTATAAAAATAAATTCGACTGCTATTCCGGCAACATTGTTTGAAAGCGAACTTTTCGGCTATAAAAAAGGTGCTTTTTCAAATGCCACACAGGATAAAGCCGGTAAAATCGAACTGGCGCATAACGGAACTCTGTTTTTGGATGAAGTTTCGGATATGGAATTGGGAGTGCAGGCAAAACTGCTTCGTGTTCTTCAGGAAAAGGAAGTTGAACGATTGGGAAGCAATAAAGTTATGAAAGTTGATTTCAGACTGATTGTTGCCGCAAATAAAAATTTGATATCGAAAATCGATGAAGGGCTGTTTCGTGAAGATTTATTTTATCGAATGAATGAATTTTCGATTTTCCTGCCGCCGCTGCGTGAGCGAAAAGAAGATATTGAACCTATGTTTCAATATTTTATGGATAAATCATGCAAAGAACTTGATATTCCGCCTTTGGAATTGAGCAGGGAAGCCTTGAACGTACTTAAGCAATGGAATTGGCCGGGAAATATCAGGGAATTGAAAAATGCAGTAAAGCGAGTTTGTGTCCTTTGTGCCGATGAAAAAGTAATTCGTCCGGAACATTTTGACTTTTTAGGACTGCGAAAAGAACATACTGTGGATAAGGCTCAAGGAGTCGACGGTGCCATTGAAGTATTAAAGGACAGCATCCTTTCAAAGCAGCTGGCTTTTTCCGAAATAGAAGACAGAGTTGTTTCGTGTATTCTCAAATACTTTAATAATAACGTAGCCGAAGCTGTTCAGCAAACCGGTATTTCTAAAAATCGATTCTATAAAGTAAAAGAAATAAAACAGGAGATTCTATGATTCATAAAATAATGCTGCTTGGGTCTGGGGAATTAGGAAAGGAATTTGTCATAGCCGCTAAAAGAATGGGGCAATATGTTATTGCATGTGATTCATATGAAAATGCTCCTGCTATGCAAATTGCCGATGAAGCAGAAGTTTTCAACATGTTGGATGGGAATGCGCTTGATAATGCAGTAAAAAAACATAATCCGGATATTATTGTTCCTGAAATCGAAGCAATAAGAACGGAACGCCTTTACGATTACGAAAAATCAGGGATTCAAGTAGTTCCGAGTGCAAAAGCTGCAAACTTTACAATGAACCGCAAAGCAATTCGTGACTTGGCTGCTAATGAGTTGGGATTAAAAACAGCAAAATATCGATATGCGAAAACATTGGCTGAGTTAGAAACTGCAGCAAAAGAAATTGGCTTTCCCTGTGTCATAAAACCGTTAATGTCATCTTCAGGCAAAGGTCAATCTGTAATAAAAAATCATGATGAACTTGAAAATG